>JAQBZB010000338.1 GCA_027622275.1 Planctomycetota bacterium
TCTTGAACGCTTGGATCGCTGCCGCCAATTGGTCGCGATGGTGTGTGAGTCTGATTAGGTTTTTCATTTCGCGTCCTCGTGGTTAATCAGGGTTTGGCGGTCCGCGCCGTTGGCCAGTGTGGGTAGAACCGTCACCCCGGCCAACCGCTTGGCGGTCGCGGGTCCGGTACTCGCAAGTCGTGTTGCAATCGATAATTGAAACATTGTGGTGGTGGACCGCGGGAGGGAGCGGCATCGCCGGGTCCGGTTTCCGCGTTGATCTAGTCTGTCAGGACGGATAGTACGGATAGGACGGTTGTTTCCTATTGTGTCTCTCCGCTCCCACACACTTGCTAACCTATGAAGTAAGTGGTCACTCACGCGAAAGGGTACAAAGGGTTTCATCCGTCCTATCCGTCCTATGCGTCCTACCATTTTGGTCGTTGGAGTTGTTGGATTCGCTCGTCAATGTCCGTGCGTACCGCCTCATCGCTCGCCTCCTCGCTCCCAATCCACACGAATCCACGGCCCCACGTCAGGCACTTATTGCGACGTAGCCGCTTGATTCGATCCTCGTCGATCATTTGGCCGATCATCCGACCAACGGGGATCGCCTTGGCGTTGTCGTTCGTCGCAGCATTAAACCATCGTGTCGCGATCGCCGACGGGACGAACACGTGGTCCAGGTCGCTACGATAGGTCAATCCGTCGAGTTGTTCCGCGAAATACTCTTCGATCAGCTCCGCTTCATCGGCCTCGACGTCCACCGCCGCTTGCCGCTCCAGGATTACTCGCTGCGCCTCTTCTGGCTCGGGGAGGCGTTGCAACACGTCTTTCTCCCACGTGGCCCAGCGGGTGAATCTCGCGAGCCCGAACGGTTCCGCCCGCAATGCCGCCACGATGTCCGCCACGATGGCCCACTGGTGATCGACGATGAATCGAGTCGTATCCTCTTCCCACGCAGCGGAGCGTGATGGCCTCTTGACCTTGATAATTACCGATCGCTGCGCCATGTCGGTCGCAAGGCTCGCACCGTTGAGGGTCACAAACCACGTGAGCAGATTCGGCCGCGTCGCCTCCCCGACGTACATCTTGTGTCCACCGATCGTCGGCGCGGTAATGAGCCCCTCCAGTTCCGCCCAGGAGAACTTGTGACTTTTCACGTTGTCGAGGAGCGCGATACGTCGCGGGAGTGCGTCCGGTGACAGCAACCGCGTTTTGATCTTGTTGATATCTTCGTTGTGGGAGAATGTGAGCAGTCCGCCCCACACGAGCCCAACGCACTTGGCTATGGTCGTCTTGCCTGCCCCGCGGCCGTCGTCCGACGTGACGACGAAACACGGTCGGCAGCCAGTCGGGCCACCCCAGCCGGGCGTGAGGAACGCGGACAAGATCAAGTCGCGGTCAATCTCGGTCGCGGGGCTGAATCGATCGATGAGGGCGCGGAGCGTCTCGCCATCGCCAGGCTCAACGTCCCCGCACGCATAGTAGTGGTCGCTGAATCTCGGCTCGTGGGGTAGTTCCGCAATACCCACGTAGTTGTCGGCCGTACGGCTTAACTCCGCGTGCAATTCCTGCTTGCCCACGTAACCGTCACCCTGCCGCCAGAAAACGTAATCGGCCGATTGGAGCCAGCCAAAAATCGCGGGGGTGCGTTCCAGCCAATCGATGCGCCCGCGAGCGTCGATGAACAGGGATTGCCCCACGCGTCGCGGCCAGCCATTCATCTTCGCGTTAATGGTCGCGATGATTTCACGCATCTGGAGTGGCACTTTAAGTGGCTCGCCTTCGTCTTGCTCGACTTCTGTGTAGTTTTTGACGCCATACACTTCCTTGCTCGTCTCGGCAGTTGGCGCGGCCGATGGTTGCCACACCACCGAGTCCCTCACGGCCCGCTTGAGCAACTCCGCGCCTCCCGGCAACGCCAGCACGTCGCGCGCGTCGTCGCCCTTCCCGCCGTCGATCTCAAGTGGTAGCGTGCCGATGCGGATTGATTTCGCCACGCCATGTAGTCGCGCCGCGGATGTCTGCGCTTTCGCTTCCGCGTCGGTGGTCCTGTCGGGCATGATCGCGACGTGACAGCCGCTGAACAGTTGCGCGTACTTTTCCGCCATCACGTCGCCAGGCAGCCCGCACGCGAGGTAGGCGAGCGAATGGTAGGCGGTTGCGTCTTTGACCCCCTCACACAAAACCCACGCTTCGCCGGGTCGCGGGAGCTTCGGCGCGCCGTGTTGGTGCGGAAGGAATAGCCCGCTGTTGCCTTTACCTTCCTTGCACCAACCCTTCTTGTTCTTGTCGTTTGGCACATCGAAATAAGAGTGACATTCGCCGTTCTCGTTGACGACCGGGAAGCGAACCACGGGCAGCTTTCCATGCTTCGCGACTTGAGCCCCGTACGCGATCGCGGATTCGGTGGGCATACGTTTGAGGGCGCAGACTTCGTTAAAAAACTCGCGTTTAGTCGGTTTGTGTCCGTTCCCGTTGCCGTTGGTGATGCCGAGATACGCAGCGATCAAACTCAGCGACGAAGGCAGATCACAATCTTTTCGCCAGCCAATCGCCGCCACGCCATCGCCGTTCCGCGTCTTGAAGCACTTGCGGCACAACACCGCGCCATCTTGCTCATCGACGAGCGAGAATCGGTTGCTCCCGCCGCACTTCGGGCAAGGGTGCCCTTTGCCGTCGAGTAGCTCGCGATCGATGCCGCCGACGCGCTCCAGGATCTCGCGCCAGTGTCCCGTTGCAGCTTGCTTGACTTCCGTGATTGAGACCATGCTACGCCGCCTCCACCACATCGCACTTCGCCACGAGCAACTGACTCACTTTGCGCAACATCGGGATCGCAACACCTTGTCGGCGCAGACTCGCCAACACTGCTGCGCAGAATGCGTCCCCACAGCTAAACAGACGCTCCTTGCCGCGTCCGCCGGTACCGTCACCCTCACGGATCGATGCCGCGAGCAGCCCGCGTAGCATCCAGTTTTCAATCGACGGGCGCGGCATGGCCGCAATCGTCTGGATGTCCGCGATCGTGAAGTCACGGTCGTCCTGCCCCGCGATCCGCGCGAGATTTTTCGCCGCCGCCGCCAAGTCCATCATAGTCCCGACGGCCGCCGCATCGCCCGCGCCCATAATGCGATCGGTCATCGCGGCTCTGCCAATCAGTCGGACGTCGCCGTTGTCGGCGTCGATGAGCAGGATAGGGGTCTTGCTCAGCGTCGCTTGCAGGTCTTGAAATTCGCTCATCGTGTCAGATCCTCATTGCGTTGGTGGTTGGCAATTCAGTCGAAAAAGAAGAGAACGTCATCACTCGTAAAATTGAATTACTTCCGCCGGTCGCTGCCGCCGTGGTCGTCGCGTTTGCTTGGGCTCGGGAGTCGCGGCGCGACTTGCGAGAAACGACTCAAGGTCGGCTCGTCTGATGCGCCAGCGGGGACGTTGCCCACGCCCCATCGTCGTGTCGCTCGCTCGCAACTCGCCGTTGCGAATCCACGTCAGAACTGAGTCACCGCCGACGCGCAGCATCTTGGCAATCTCAGGCGGCTTTAGATATTCGTTGTCAACTGTGAGCATCAAAAAACCCTCGTTAGATTCCGCTAACGAGGGTTATGAATATCACAACTTTCGGCCGCTCCAGCGACTTAGGGTGACTTAGGGCCACTTGGGGTGAGTTGGCCCCCCCACTTTGATTCGCGGCCACACAGATTTGTCGAAGTCCCGGCAGTCAAAGACGTGAGCCTGCCGCGTGATACGCTCACACGCGATGCTACCATCCTCCACAGACTTACTCAGCCACTCGGCCGCGTCCTTGCTCTTTCCCCTCCCCATCAATTCAGCGGCCCGCTGGTAAGACATGGGAATCGTCCGGTACTCGGGAGGGATCACGCGAGACTTGCTTTTCTTCGCTTCCCGCCGTAATACCTCCACCACGGCCGCCACGTTCATCGCCTCGTAATCGACCAGCGAATAACCGAGCCTCGCAACAAAGTATTGTCGCAACTCATCGGGCGTGGGCGGGACGTCGCGCGACTTGATCGGCACCACCGTGGCATCGACGATCTGGATGTCGACCGTGACCGGCTGGCGATTCGGATGCAGTTCATTCCACCAATAGGCGAGTCGATCATGCGCCGTCTTGGCCGCGTTCGCGAGACGCTCGCCCAGCGCCGCCAGATCGGCCGCCGGTTGCTTCTGTTCCTTGGGTTTGCGTTTAGCCATTGCTCACGCCCTCCGCGCCGAACAACCACCCGCGGACGTGATCCACGACAGCCTGTAGCCGGTCGTCGCCGATGCGTTGCCGATATTGGGCGCTCATGCTGGTATCGACGTGCCCCATGATGAACTTCGTTGCTGTCTCGCCTGCCTCTTCGCCGATCGTTTGGAAGCCACGCCGCAAGCAATAGAACCCCAGTCCATCACGATAGAGCTTCGTGTCGTCGAGTAGTTTTTTGAACTCGCGCGACAAAGTGCCGCCTGTCGAATCTTTGGACCAGCATTGCCGCTTTCGGGTCAAGAACAGATATTGCTCGTGACCCGGCCTTGGCGTCGGTCGCTTTGCCAACGATGCCTTAATGGCTTCGGTCGTCTCGGGCCACAACGGGAACCTTCGGGGCGTCCCCGTCTTCTCTCGCGGGAAGTCTACCCAGCCGGTCGCAAAGTTCACGGCCGACAGCGGCAGACAACCGATATCGTTGTTCCCCATCCCGCTGTTCGCGGCCAACAAGATCATGGCCTTTAGGTGGACGTCCGCCGCGTCGACGATGGTCCGTAGTTCGCTCGCCTCAAACATCCGCGAGCCCTTGGCGTTGCTCGCCTTGCGGATCACTTTCCGCTTTGGCGTCTCGAATCCCGCGCCGTAGCGAATCGGCCGATCGATCAACTCATCTTTGAACGCGAAGTTGAAAACGCATTTCGCCCGAACCATTTCATTCTTGAGCGCCACGGCCCCGCGGGTCTTGGCGATGTTGGCGCGGAGCTTGGCGAAGTCCGTCCCGTTGAGCGTGTGGACCGCGCGATGCTTGCCGAACACCTTCACCAGCCGATCCGTCGTTGACTGGTAATCGGAGAACGATCTCGTTGTGAGTTCGCCGCTCGCGACGAGTTGCTTCTTGTTGGTCAAGAAGTGGTTGCACAGATCCTTGACCGTGAGACCTTCGACGCTGACGCTAGGCTCGCGGCCCGCGTAAAGGTCGTCGCGTTCGCGCTGGAACTTCTCTATCGCGTCCTGCCAGTTGTCCGCGTAGCCGAAGTATCGCCGACGCCCCAGAATCTTCTTGTAGAGCCTGCCGCTTGGCGGATGGAAAGAGAGCGGGAAATCGTCGTAGGGTGGAGTCCAGCCGTTTTGGTTGGACGCTTTTCGACGGACTGCCGATGAGATAGACTTGCTGGACATGGCGTTCACCTCCGATGCAAAAGGTTAGGTGGATGTCTTGACACCCATTGCCGCAAGCTTTGGGTGTCAATCTTTCTTTGATAATTTAGGCTATCAGGTGTCAAAGCGGGTGTCAACTACCAAACGATCCGAAACTCACCTGATGAGAAAACTAGGCGAAAACCTAATAAAAACAACGTTGTTCGCCGCCACGGAGAGGTGGCTGAGTGGTCGAAAGCGCGGGTTTGCTAAATCCGTGACCGGGTAACTGGTCCGCAGGTTCGAATCCTGTCCTCTCCGCTTACTTCCGAATCTCAAAACGCTAAGTTCCTCACAGCGAGTAGCTTAGCGTTTCTTTTGCACTCCCCCGAACCCCTCCGATGCATCCTTGGTGTAGGCATCATGCACCGGGAGGTGGACCGGTCACCACCTCATCGGTCTTGGCAGACCTGTCCTCGCATTCAAAAGAGCCCAGCGCCCGATACAAGTGCTTCGAGAACGTCGTCGAGCGGATCAGCGACGAAATGCCGCTCTGCATCGTTGTGGCTGGTTACACCGATGGCCGGCCGCAGCCAGTCGGTCTCGCGAGCAAACGCTTCCATCATGGCGACATCGGTTGGCGGCGAGATCGTCGAATTCAACCGACGTTCGACCTGTCTCTCCGGCGATGATGTGGACGGGGAATATGGAGGCGATACACTCGCTTCGCCATTTGCCGATGTCCTCCTGCCGTTTAAATGATTGATGACCAACAGAGCATCGAGCGGTGACACCGAGCGATCGCCTGTCGTATCCAAGTACGGTGCCGTAGCATCCGTTCGGTCGGGGAGGAGGCGGGCGCCGCGCTCATTCATTTCGTTGATGATCTGGAGCGCGTCGAGTGGTGAGACGACACCGTCACCATTCACATCCAATGCGTTCTGGTGGTTTTGCCAAGGAAGCGAGTTGACGGCTTCGATGGTCACACCCTGAAGCGAGACGGCTTCCCAGGCGACGTTTCCAATCGCATGCGTCGCGGGTAAGAGTTCACCGGGTGAAAGATCAAAAATCGCGTCGCCCGCAGCCGACGCGGTGAACGCAACAGCGGTTACTCGCACCCACTCGGAACCCGTGGACGCGGCGAAGGCCAGCCCACCCAGATCGTCCACGAAGTCCGTCCGCCAGTCGCCACTCGCGAGAACGGTGAACTCAGCATGATCAAGCCCATTCGCCGTAACAAGCGTGTTGTCATACGACAGATCGGCGAACACGCCGCTGATACCAGTCGCTTCCGCGGCGTTGTCCCGTGCCCACATTTCAATGAAGAACGGTTTGCCGACTTCGACTTGCGTAAGTCCAGCGGGCAAGGCGTTGTCCGTGGAAAGTTCACGGGTTGCAACGAGACGCAAATCGAGCGATAAGGCGTCGCTCGCACTCGCTGGCGGTGGGTAGTCGGTTAGCAAGCCAGAAGCCGAAACTTCGTTTGGCAACGTGATCTCGGTGGAAGGCTTGTTCAGGCCAAAGTTCGGTGCGAAGAAGCTGAAGTCACCGATGTCGACGAGGCCGGAGCCATCAAAGTCAGCCCACCACGCAGACGGCTGCTCGGCCTCGCCGACCGCATGACCGAACGCGGGTGCGAAATAGGAGAAGTCGCCCAAGTCGATGCGGTCATTGTCATCGAGGTCGTAGATCACGGAAACGATCCCGACGTCAGGAACCTGCCCCAGAGCCGCACTCGCGATCGGCCCGTTGTCCAGCGCCGCCTGGACCTGCGTCACATGGAGGCCAAGCGCATACGGCCCGGCGAAACGGGAAGTCTCGTCGACGGGAGCCTGATCGTCGGCCGTGGGCTCGAAGAGAATACGAGCGAACAACACGTGCGCATCGTCACCAACTCCGGGCAGCGCGGCGGTTCCGCTGAGGTTCTCGACGACGCCGAGCCCATCATCGATGATTCCAAGCACGGACGGATCGAAGGCAGGCCCGTATTCGATCGAGGAAGCCGTGCCATATCGCGTGTCATAGCGGAGATCGATATCGACGTCCGAGATGCTAAAGCGAGTCGAGTCGGGCGTGTGCAACCAGACTTCGACCCAGAACGGTTCCCATTCGTGGAAGCGGACTTCGCTGTCAGGGAGCTGGCTCACTTCGCCGTTACTCGCGGTGTTCGTGGGCGTCCGCACGGTCGTGAGATTCACTTCCACTCCACTGACCTGAGCGATGGCAACAGGGTCTGCAAAGTTGACTTGATGCCACGGCACCTCGCCATGCCCGTTCCGGGCAAATGGCAACTTGCCGGGGGCCAATTCGACGAGTACGTCGCCCAACGCAGAGGCGACAACTTCGACATAACCGAGCCTGGCCCACTCGGGATCGTGGCCGAGCGCAGTATTGAGCGTGGCACCGCCCAGATCGTCGATCAAGCCGGCGGAATCGTCGATCACTCCATCGGTCAGTAAAGTAAACTCATCGTGAAACACGTTCAGTGCATCCGCAAACTCGGTCGTGTAGCTCAAGTCCACAAATCCACCTGTGATTCCGGCGGCAACGTGGGACACATCTTGTACCCACACTTCGACGAAATACGTGCTGTCCACCGGCACTATGTCGATGGAGTGCGGAAGCGTTGTGGTGCCGGCGACGGTCGGCTGCGGAACGACCACAAGCTGGACGTTGATGTTGGCTTGAGCCTCCAGATCATCGATCACTATGTCAAGGTCGCCATACCGTGTTGCATGACGTTGGTCCAAGTCGCTGCCAAAGACGCCGGTCTCTGAGAAGAAGCTCTCGCCGGCGTCGGAATTGATCCGGGCCGAGCCCGGCGACAGGGCCATCGCGTGCAGCGTAAAGACGAGAGTTGCGCCGACCGGTCCGAAGCCGTCGGTGGCGCCGACTTCATCCACGACACCTGTGATGTTGTCGATTTCACCTTGGTGCGCGTTGGCAAAGCCGGATCCGTAAGAGATCTCGTTCACCTGCAGCAGATGAGCGTCGAAGTGAATGTCTGCATAGGCCGAAAACACCGACAGGCCCGATCGCAGGTCAACGAAGTGAACGTCAATGTCAAACAGCTCTCCCGGCACGATCCCAGGCACGCCGTCCAGATCGACCAAGTGGAGCGAAAGGTCGACACGATCCTCTTCTCCGCTTGTCGCCGTCGCGGGAGTTGTCGTTGGAAACGGTGCTGACAACGAGCTGCCGCCCGCCGTGCTTGCGTCCTGTGCCACGTCCAAGTTGATGGTGTATCCCAGTCGATTGATACCGGCGATGGCATCTGTCGGAGTGACGTTTCCGTTGGCGTTGAGGTCGGCCAGCGGGTCGCTTCCGCCAAGGCGATTGACGACATACACGACGTCCGTTGGTGTGACCTGACCGCTGCGGTTGATGTCGAAGGGAAAGTACGTGATGTCGTCTTTGTCCACTCCCAAGGCCTGATTGGCGTTGTTGAACTCGTCGGTCTCGTTGATCGCATTCAATGGATCGATCACTAGGCCCAAGGTTCCCACATCGCTTGACACCGTTCCCGCTCCGTATCCGGGAGGATCATTCCGCACGGAGCGCGCATACAACTCGGCCCGGTCGAGTTGCAGTGTAATGGCGTCGCTATACAATTGGCCGGCCGCCAGAGCTGGAACTTCGAGGGAGTAGACAACTTGATCGTCGCCGTCGCCGATCGTGTCATTGTCGGACAGCACGACATCAACACGAAACGGATCGGTTCCTGCATCACCCACGTTGCCGATCGTCAATGAAACGTCGGTTTGGCCCAGCAACACGTGATCGGGCGAAGCATCGAACGCCAGTGCCGTAAGATCCGGGTTGCCGATCGATAACGTGATGTCCCCATAGGATGTGCGGTGCCGCAGATCCTCGTCACGGCCAAAGGCAACGATCTGGGAAAACGGATCCTCGCCGGCATCCGAAGTGATCGTCGTCGCTCCGGCTGCCAATGCCGTCAGCTGCAAGCGGAAGATCTCTGTATCGCTAACATCCGGCAGCAGCCACTCGCGGAAGCTGTTGCGCAGGCTCACCGCCGGATCGGACGGGATCATCCCGTGCCCTTGGTCAATGACCGTCCAGCCCAGCGTGGCGAGCTGGTCAAGAGACGGTTTTCCGACGTGGAAGTATTCGGACATGCAATGAATCCTAGCCGAAAACGGGATCAGGTTCGCGTGGCATTCACCCCGGAGGGGTGCCAGCGACTAGCCGGGGGTTGAGGAGCGCAGCTCGGCTTCGATGCGTCCTCCGGTGCGTTCATACCCCGGAGGGGTGCCAGCGATTAGCCAGGGGTTGAGGAGCGCAGCGACGACACCCCCGGTTCGCGTTC
>JAQBZB010000339.1 GCA_027622275.1 Planctomycetota bacterium
GTCTACACCCTCCTCAGCCCAAAACACGGCTCACCTTAAATTCCGCTCAGGTCAGGAGTTCTGAACCTGGTGAACTATGGAGTTACTACTCCCGACAGCCTGCTCGCCCCCGAAATCACGGGACTGCGGTTGATCGGGCTCAAGGCGGACGGCGTGAAGGCGGCCACCAAGGAGGCGGATATCCAATGTCTACAGATCGAAGTGACCATCCAGTTACCGCGGGACGGCGGCGGCAATGGCCAGCGAGTCGTCACCTCTTGGGCGTGGATAAGGTCTTGGTAATCATGACTTCTCAACAGACAACTCGATTCCAGAGTCCAACGCGAAGGCCGAGCCGGCGCGGCGTAGCCTTGATGATGGCGCTGTTCGTGATGACCGTTTGCAGCATGATCGTGATTACGATTTTGGATACGCAAACGCTGCAATTCACCGCCTTGCGGAACACGATGGATTACGACCGGTCCCGCTATCTGGCGGAATCGGGAGTTCAGCATTCGCTGGCGTTTCTGGAGCAGGATTTTGCCATAATCGGCATCGATAAGTACGACATTCCATGGACCAACGCTCCGGATAGCAACAACCAATACATGGCGGACCTTTCTGAAGGCGCTGGCGGGACGGTCATCATTGCGGCACAAGGGCGATCCGGGAACTTTACGAGACGTCTGGAAATCACTGTGAAAATGGGTGGGTGAACGGGACGCCGGGGCGTTTCGAAAACACGAGAGGTGAGTGAGACAAATGGAGACGCGAAGCAAGAGCAGCAAACGCAAGCTGCCAAACATCAAAGTCGCGATCGAGGTCCAACGTTCTGAGTTGACCCTGGTCGTTGCCAAACGCGACGGCGACAAGCTCGCCGAAATTCGCGGCCATCACATCCCCTGGCTGCAGGAAGCCGAATCGCTGCGGACGGCAGCTGGCGTCCGCGAACTAGCGGCTGCGATCACGATGCTCGTAAATAAGGAGAAAGTCGCCGGTGCTTCGGCGTATGTATCGTTGAGCAGCGATCTCTGCGTGACACGTGTCGTGGCAGGGGACAACGAGTCGTTACGATCGGAGCTGCGGAACTTGCACGATCGCAGCAATCAATACTTGCTGCTCGGCGCGGGAGAGAAAGCCGTCGCCGAGAGTACACGAGCAATCGACGCCAAACATTCGCAAACGTGGCTGACCGTTACCAACAAAGAAACGCTTGATAACGTCGTCGCAGCCGTTCAAGACGCCGGCTTGGTAGTCGAGTTGGTCGAACATTCCCTGGTTGCGATGTGCCGGGCCGTGGGCCGGACGGGGCGAGATAAGGATCGGCCGGTGCTCGCGGTCGACATCAACGAACGGGGTGTCGACCTCGGCGTCTCGTATCGCGGGCAGCTGTTGTTCGATTACCGGCCTGGCGGCATCGATTCGAAGGAACGCATCGGTGAAATCATCAGCCGCCACCTGGATCGCATTCAACGCTACTGTGCTCGTCAATTCCGCAACGCGTCGGGCAGCATCTCGGAGGTCCTCCTCTGTGGCATCCCGGATGACCTGCCGCTGGTCGCCGAGCAATTCGTCGGCTCGAAACTGACCGCGGAAATCTTCGATCCCAAGACCGTGTCGCCGGAATCGGACTACTCCGCGAACTTCCAACTGAACACACACTACGTCGCACCGCTCGGATCGCTCGTTGTCGAGCAAGAGCAACTCGAACAGCCCGCCAACGAACGCGGCCTGCCGGATCTGATGGACACCTATCGGGCTCGTCAAAAGGATCCCCTTGTTCGAGCATTACTGAAAGCGGCCTGGCCGATCGCCGCCATGTTGTTGGTGTCGCTAGGAATCTACGGCGCGGGTGCGTTGGAGAGCGGCAACACCTCGCGTGTCGAAGGCGAACAGGCTCAGCTCGGGGCGGATAGCGAACGTGCTGAAAAGATGCGGCTGGAGTTGGAAGAAATCGTGCAGAAGAACCAGTACGTCAGCAGGATCATCGCTGCCGTGAAAAACCCGACTTACCACGAATTAATCAGAGCCATCGGCCAGAGTGCGCCCGAGGGCGTTTGGCTGGAGTCCCTGCGCGTCGACGAAAGTGGTGTGGTTTCGATTTACGGACCGGGACGAACAGACGATCTGGTCTTTACATTCGTCCAGCAACTCAAGAAGCTGCCGATGCTTACCGACGTCAGCCTGCAAGGCCAGCAACCGGTTCAACTTGAGCAAGGACCGGCGATTCGTTTCGATATCAAATGCCGGTATGTCGAAAGTAACGATATTATCGAAAGGACCGCCAGTAATGATTGAGCCGCTGCTACGCCGCTTCCTCGCGTACGAAAAACGGAAAAGAGCCGTCATAATCGGCGCGATTGTCGCCGGGCTTGTGATGGTATGGCCAGCGACCGATGAGTATATCGCGGCTCGTCAGCGGACACGTGACGCGCGGTTACAGGTAGAAGAAGCTGAACTAGCGATCGAGAAGCTGCCGCAGTTGACTGAAACCCACCAACGCAAAACCCAGGAACTGGAAGTCCTGATGCAGCAGTTGGTCGGGGGTCGGGCCGCGCGGCAGCTACAAGGTGACTTAACGGAGTTAGGGCGACAAACCGGCTGTACCGTGTTGCGAGCACAACTCACGGAACCGGCCACTCGCATGTGGAACCAGAACGATCACCCGGTCTCGGGAACCAAACTGACGAACCCAGGAGAGGAAACCCCATTTCAGCTTGAAACCCGCCAAATCGCACTCTCGGTCACAGGCCCCATGAACGGGTTGTATGCGTTTCTTGAAGGTTTACATGGAGTTGATAAGGTCATCCACCCGCAGGCGATGTCAATTAAGGGTGGGAACGCGATGGCTGGAAGTGACAACAATACCGGAACACTCGACATCAATCTGCTGCTCTTCGATTTGACGAAGAAAGCGACCGTAAAATCGTAGCAGTCACCGAGTAACTTTCGCTCACGGAACGAGCGAGGACGTGTCAGCGGAGGACACATGTATACGCATCATCACCTGCAACACAACGCTTCGCGACAGCGTTGGCGGACGAGCGGGCTGTTTCGCCCGACGGTTCTCTGTCTCGTCGCCGCGTTGTTGCTGCAATCGGTCAGTTTTCCGCTCGCCGTTCTTGCGGCCGACGAAAGCGCCGCAGTGTCCCTGGAAGCCAAGCTGAACCAAAAGGGGAACGATCATTCTCCGCGATGCCACTCTGGTCGAGTGGCTGTTCACGATCCAGCGGGAATGGGGCATCGACATTGTCGTGGGCAACGAACTCCAGCGCGAGATCGTCAACGGTGCCTTTACCGACACCACCTTGCGCGAAGTCCTGAATTCGATTCTCATTTCACGCGGATTCGGATATCGTCAAGTCGGCAACAGCCTGCTGATCGTCCGCTTGGACGACTTGACGATCAAACCCGACCAGCGCACGGTCTTGATTCCACTGGAGTTGTTGAACCCGCAAGATGTCGAATCCAGCATCCAATTGCTGCTCTCGCAACAGGGACAAGTTCAGTCGATCCCGTCTTCCAAGAGCTTGTTTCTCATCGATACCCCCGAAGTTATCGAACGGGTTCGGCGGTTTCTCGACGAATTGGAAGCAAACGCTCGTCGTAGCCAGCAGCGTGAACGTGAACTAGCGAACGCCCAGCAACAATCACGCGACTCACAAACCGATCCTGGCCGATCTCCTGGCGATCCGGCGGTGGACGGTGGCGTCGGTGTTTTAGAAGTCGAAGAACACATCGAGATCTTCCGACCACAGTACGTTACCGCGGAAGCGCTGGCGGAGACCATTCAGAGCTTGGTTCTCGATTCTCGCGTGACGGCCAATACAGAGGAGAACAAGGTCATCGTGGCAGCAACACCGCAAGGCATCGAAGCTGCAAAACGAATCCTCGCACGACTGGATCTCCCGCGCAAGCAAGTGCGAATCACGGCTTACATGTACGACGTCAATGTCGAGGTGATGGAGCGGCTTGGTTTCAATTGGTCGCAGGCCGCTAAAGGTCGATTTGACGGCTCGGGCGACCCGCAATCGAACTTTCTCTTTGACAATAACACCTTCCAGAATGGATCAGCCGCTGCGACGGCCCCGACGACGGGAACCGACCCGACGGCGGTGGCGACAACTGCCGCCACGACAGCGGCGCTCGGCGGACTGATCACCTTGTCGAACTTCAGTCGTCATTTTAACCTCACGGCGGTCATTCAAGCCTTCGAGCAAACCGACGGTGCGAGATTGCTGGCTCGACCGAACATCATGGCGTACGACCTGACGCAAGCGACGTTCCAAAGCGTTCAGGAGATTCCCGTTCAGCAACTCACACAGACGGATGCAGGCGGAAGTATTGGCACGACCGCATTTCGCGAAGCGGGCATCAAGCTCACCGTGACGCCCCGGATCATGGACGATAACTCAATCCTGCTCGAGGTTACACCTGAGTTCAGCGTGTTGAACGGCTTTAACAACGGTCAGCCGATCATCGATCGTCGTTCAGCGACGACACGTCTCAAGCTGCAAAATGGCGAAGCCTCCGTCATCGGTGGACTAGTGCGGCGCAACGAAATCGAGACGGAAATGGGCGTGCCAGGACTTATGAATTGGAAGCACTTCGGTCGCTTCTTCCGCAACCACAATACAACGGTCACGGAAAGCGAACTGGTTGTCTTCATTCGTGCCGAAGTCGTTGATACCGGATTCCAGGGCGATGCACGAGATCTGATGGCGCACTCGGCCGTCAACGATTTGCTCGAACAGATCCCGTTTGCAACTCCGGATCCCGTCATTGCTTCGTGCCGAGACCCGTATTGCCCTTACCACAATCCGCGCCCGCGGTTCACTGGCGACTACGAAGGCATGAAGCCCACCCACGGCTATGAATACTATCACCCCACTCCTGCGCAGTCTTACGATGCGGTACCGACGCCTGCCGTGCCGCCGAGCGATCCAGCGCCACGACCAAGCGTACAAGTGCCCCTGGAGCCAACGATCGAAAACACTGGCGTCGAACTGCCGCCACCGGTCATCATCGACGAGATGGCTCGCGGATACCAACGGTTTCGCTCGAACGTCGCGCGCTTGCCCGATGTCAGGGAAGTCACTCCGCGACAAGTCCAACGGACACCAATTGTCGTCCAGCCGTATCGCCAAGCGGCGATTCCCACGCGAGAAGACAGCTATCGGACGACGAATTCCAACATGAGGCCATTGCCGCCAACAACGGCTCCAAGTTCCGCCGCAAGGTAGCCAGTGCCGCGGCTCACGGCTATCTCGCCCAAAACACCGCGCAAATCAGCCGCCACGCGCTAGCGTGCGGTTCTCTCGAAGAAGCTCGCGAGAACCGCTGGCTAGCGCCAGGCGGCTGATGAATAATCCGGCTTAGAGACGCTTGAGCTTCACGTTGCGGAACTGCACCGGATCGCTATGACCCGCGAATCCGAAGTGGCCGGATGCCCGATCCTTCCCCGGATGCGGACTGTTCGCCATGAACTCCGTCACCTGTCCGAGATCGGTATCGAGAATCACGGTCCCATTCAACTCGACCTTGATCGTCGAACCGCGGACGGTGACTTCCTGGACGTTCCACTCACCAGCCGTTCGCAGATATCCGCGATAAGCCGGGACCATCCCGTACGCCGAGCCATGATATTGCCGCTGGTCGAGCTTCGCGTATTTGGCGGAATCGTTGTCGAGCACCTGTAACTCGCACATGCCGACGTAAGCGGTATCGCCCGAACCAGGATACCGGATCGCTAATCCATTGTTGCCCCCCTCGGGAACTTGGAATTCGAATCGGACGGCAAAGTCGGCGTACTCTTCATTCGTATAAATCGTGCCCCCCTTCCCCGCTTTGCATTTGATGTTGCCATCGATGACGTCGTAGTTCTCGACGGGACCGCTCCAGCCATCGAAGTCTTTGCCGTTGAAGATCGTCTCGAAACCTTCCGTCTGCTTCGTGGCCAGGATCTCGTTTGCTTCGTCCGCGGGAATCTCGCGGAGAAAGACATTTCGCCAGCGAATCTCACCGCCATGTGTCTGCAGCTGGAGGGGGCCGTCACGAAAGAGAGGATTGGCTTTGTTCAGCGAACCGGGTGCCTCCTTGGCGAATGCGTCGGGCGTTTGCTTGCTCCAGAAGTTCTCCATGCGGGCGTGATCAACGACCAGCTTGTCGTTCAGATAAACGGTTGTCCGTTCGCCGATTTGCAGGATGCGAAAACGGTTCCACTCGCCGAACGCTTTGTCCGCGAGAACGAGTGGATCTTTACCGGCCGAACCGGCACTGTTATTCCACAGTCCGCCCGATCCCTTGTCCGCGCCGATGTCCCACTTGCCGCCGGCTTTCGTGTAATCCCAGATCTGAACTTGGGGCGTCGCCCGCAGGTAGATGCCACTGTCCGCTTGGGCGACCGTCTTGTAGTCGATCCGCAGTTCGATATCTCCATAGCTCTCGTCAGTTGTCAGATAGACACCATGACCGTCGTTGACCAACTCGCCATGCTCGACGCTCCAGTGTTGCCTCACATCTTCCAAGTCGTCAGCACGTTTCTTCGCGCGTTCTTCGTCGCTCAGCGCCGCCAACACGCGGGGATCGAAATGCCCCATCCCGTGCCACCCCGCTAAATCTTGACCGTTAAACAACGCCTTGAAACCTGCGGGCGGAGCATTCTCGTCGGCCTGCCCCACCGAAACGACAATCGCCAGACAAAACGAAACAGTCATCCAACCGGCAGACCTTTTAGCTAACATTCGTCACTCCTCGAATGATCCGACTCAGCAAACAAACAGGAGACGTTAGCGTATTCTGCCCAGTGGCCAAACGCAACACAGCCAGTCCCCTGTCTCGACATCTGGCGGGCCAGCCGATACTCTTGAGCAACTTGCTCTTTGTCCGCAAACCCTTGGGATTCACGAGGCCCGACGTTGGCAGATTCGGCCCCAGACGACAACGGATCACCGGCCTCGATGCCGCTGACGGTGAACATCTATTTGCGAAAGCAGCAGGTTTGTTCTGTTGAAATGACGTCGGAGCTTGAATTGGGACGACAACGTCCCAGCGAGCCAGGACCCTACGCACGAATCGGCGACCGGCTCACGATCGCCCGTTTGGAAGAAAGCGACGTCTCGCGACGCCACTTGCGTCTTGAGACGCAGCCAGGCGGGCTGCTGCGAGTCACGAATCTAAGTCTGGTGAATCCCGTTGTTCTCGGGACGGACGAACAAATCAAGCCCGGCGAACATCGCGACGTCACGCCGCCGTCGCTGATATCGCTGGGAGACCGCGTCATCCAGATCGAGCCGTCGCGCGAGGTGCAACCGCCGGGAATCCTCGACAGCTTCATGCATCAAACGATTCCCCCCGGCGGTGCAAACACGCAATTCGCCGCGTTGTCTGGCATCCTGACGGCACCGCGCAGCAGCGAGGAAACCGGATATCTGCTGCGGGGATTTCACGCCACCATCGGGCTGTTTCAGCTGGCATCGAAGGCTTCCGAATTCTTTTCGCTGGCCACGCAGGCGATGATCGATATCGTCGGCATGGAGAGAGCAGCCGTTGTCATCTGGTACGGGCGCGAGTGGCGAGTTGAATCGTACTGTAGCCGTTCGCGAGATGCCGCCGCCGGAGAAGACGATTGGGAACCGAGCAGCACGATCCTGGAACGCGTCCGCTCCGAACGTAAAACATTCTGGCGAGTCCCCACGGAAAACGCTTCCGCGAGTCTGATGGACGTGAAATCGTTGGTCGCCGCGCCGATCCTGAACCGGCGAGCCGAAGTCGTGGGAGCGATTTACGGTGACCGGCGACGTCGGACGGATGGCCGTCTCGACCTGCAAATCACGGAGGTGGAAGCAATCCTCGTCGAGTTGCTCTCCACCAGTGTCGCCGCGGGACTGGCGCGCCTCGAGCAAGAGAAAGCCGCACTCGAAGCCCGCGTCTTATTCGAACAGTTCTTTACGCCGGAGCTTTCCCGGCAGCTGGAGGCACAGCCGGACCTGCTGTTGGGCAAGGACACGGAGGTCAGCCTGTTGTGCTGCGACATTCGCGGCTTCAGCGCGGTGTCGGAACAGCTTGGCGCACGCTTGACGATCGATTGGGTTCACGACGTGATGGAGACGCTTTCCGCTTGCGTCGCCGAACAAAGCGGCGTGCTAGTCGATACGCTCGGTGACCGGCTGATTGGAATGTGGGGCGCGCCGCTCGATCGTAAAGACCATGCGAATCTCGCCTGCCGCGCCGCGATCAGCATGGTCGAGCAACTCCCAGCTCTGAATCGCCGCTGGCAGAGTGTGCTTGCCAAGCCGATGGATTTGGGCATCGGCGTGCATAGCGGAACCGCTCGCGTTGGCAACATCGGGTCGACCCGCAAATTCAAGTACGGCCCGCTCGGCAGCAACGTGCGCCTGACGGCACAGATCGAAGAAGCAACGCGGCGATGGTCCACGCAAATCTTGATCAGCGAAGCCACCGCCAAGCAACTTGACGAGTCGTTCTCGACTCGCCGGCTCGGGCAAATCGGCGATGACCAACTGCCGACACAGCTCTTCGAGTTGGCGGCCGATCCGGCGGACGATTGGCCTGACACGAAACGCCGCTACGAGACGGCTCTCGAAGCGTATGAACGCGGCGATCTTCCCACGGCAACTCGACTGCTGGCGAAGCTGCTGGCCGACCGGCCGACCGATCGTCCGGCGCTCCAGATGTTAGCCCGCATTAACGAATATCCGCCAGGGCGGAAAAGGTCATAATAAATGGCAGCTCGCAAATACGTCGCCGAAGCACTGGGAACTTTCTCGTTGGTGTTCGCGGGAACCGGAGCGGTTGTGGCCAACGAAGTTTCCAAGGGCGATGTCACTCACGTCGGCGTCGCACTCACCTTTGGGCTCATCGTCCTCGCCATGATCTACGCCATCGGCGACATCTCCGGCGCACACATCAATCCGGCGGTAACGATCGCCTTTTGCGTTGCCAAGCGTTTTGAAAGCCGTCATGTCTTGCCGTACATCGTGGCGCAATGCCTCGGTGCAATCGCGGCAAGTTTTCTCCTCGTCTGGCTTTTTCCCGAGAATGAGTCTTACGGTGCCACCATCCCCATCGCGAAGTTATCGTCATTGAAAGCCTTTGTCATCGAAGGCATTCTCACGTGGCTCCTGATGTTAGTCGTGCTTGGTGTTTCGACGGGCTCGAAGGAGAAGGGGCTGCTTGCGGGCGTCGCCATCGGGGCGACCGTTGCGCTGGAAGCTCTCTTTGCCGGCCCGTTCACTGGTGCCTCCATGAACCCCGCCCGCACGCTCGGCCCCGCCATCGCCAGCGGTCAACTCGAAACGCTCTGGATCTACCTGCTCGCCACACCTCTAGGCGCGGTCCTGGCTGTCATTACCTTCGGCTATCTCCACGACTCAAACGCTTCCACGACAGCCGAAGTGCGAGACGGTTAAAGCGAGGGGCAGATGAAGAATTACCGGGAGGGTGAGGTTCCTGCCGAACCGGCTCAGCGGGAGCTTCGCCCTCCCTAGCCTGCATTTCTCATCACATCGGAAAATGTGGAGGGGCATCGGCGTAGCGCGG
>JAQBZB010000028.1 GCA_027622275.1 Planctomycetota bacterium
GAAACACCGGCGGCTAGCGCCGTGCCGCTCACCTGAATTCGGACAGGTATTTCTCGAACGGTCCTTAGCTCGTCGGTTGCGTTGGCGATGAAAGCCCGAGCCCCGAGCGGCTGACGTACCACGGATAACCACGCTCGACTTCTTCTTCGCGGGGCGGTTCGCCAAACACGCTGGGCAAGACCGAGCGAGGATCAATCGAGCCTTTGGGGAATTGGTTCATGTTCAGCTGCGAGTCTTCTTCTTTGAGATAGAAGAGCCGGCGTGTGTAACAACCTGTCTGGCGATCCAGCGGGGCGTCTTCGGTAAGCTTGGCGTAGCCCAGGATCATGCTGGCTCCACCCAAGGCGAGCGGGCCGCGACGGCTCTTGGCGCTGCGGACAAGAGCGACGCGAACAAAGTCCAAGCCATCCAGCGATTGCAGCCACACGATGCTTTGCTCGTAGGAGAGCGGATCGTCTGGCGTCCAGCGTCCGAGCACCAAATCGTCGAGGATTCGGAGGATTTCCAGGCCACCGTCATCGCGTGGCACCGTGCGAAGCTTGAGCATTTGCTGACCCTGTGCTGCTTGCGTTTCGTTGTGAGTCTCAGGTTTGACGCCGCTTCCGCAAGGGGAGTTCCCTCCCCTGTGCCTGTTTGACGCACCAGCCGGAATCCGGCATGTTTTCATACTAATCCGAGTTCCAACCGCTCGCCAACGTTTGCCGGCTCGTGATGGCAAAGTCCCCTGCCGGCGGGCATAATGTCTGCGGGCGTAACGCCCAGCCCATGTTCCGGTCGCAACGACAATCGCGGTTCTAGTGAACTCAGCAGGCGTCAAGCCGAGGATCCTCTCAAATGATGCGAACCACTTTCCTATTCGTGCTGCTCCTTCCGCTGCAGGCTCTTTCGACAGAAGCGATTACGCCACACGTGTCTTTCGAACGAGGTGCCGTCAACGCCGTGCTGGTTGAACGGGATGGCAAACATCTGGCGATTTACGGAACCAAAGATGCAAAGAACCTTGAGTGCGAGCAAGTGCTTTTGACGCATCATCGCCGCGATGTCGTGTGGAGGGCTCGATCCGCCATCGCCGCCGGAGCGGTGGCCGTTGCGCCGGAGGCGGAACGCGAGTTGATCGAGAAGCCGGCCGATTTCTGGAACGCGTTTACCACGAATCGATTCCACGATTATGCTCAGCAATCGACCAAGATACTGGCCGCGCCGCTGCCCGTCGATCGCTGGGTCAAGGAAGGTGATGTCGCGGAGTGGCGCGGAGTCCGCTTCGATGTGCTCGATACGCCGGGCTACACGCGCGGAGCCGTCTCGTACATCGCGACGATTGACGGCAAGAAGCTCGCTTTCACCGGAGACCTGATTTACGGCGATGGCCAGCTGTTGGATCTCTATAGCTTTCAAGATGCGATTCCCGAAGCCAACATCCGCGGCTATCACGGCTATGCCGGCCGGCTGGCTCAGTTGGTAACGAGCCTGCGAAAGATCGCGGCGGCCAAGCCCGATCTGATCGTCCCCGCGCGCGGGCCGGTGATCGAGAAGCCGCAAGCGTCGATCGAGAAGCTGATCGGCCGCGTCCAAGCCCTGTACCACAATTATCTTTCGACCAACGCCTTGCATTGGTACTTCAAGGAAGACCGCATGCGGCTGTGTGGCGAACGGGTTCTCGGCGCGGGAGCGGACATCGAGCTGATGCCCTACTCGCTGCACGAGAAGACGCCGGATTGGGTGTTTGAACACGCGACGAGCCGTTTGCTGATCTCCGACGAAGGGCACGGCTTTTTGTTGGATTGCGGGTATCAACGGGTGATCGACGCCGTCAAGACGCTGATGACGTCGGGGTTGGTCAAGCAAGTCGATGGCATCTTCGTCACGCACTATCACGACGATCATACGGACATGGTGCAGGCGGCGGCCGAGGAGTTTGGCTGCCCCGTGTACGCCACGCCGGAGTACGCAGACATCTTGGAGAATCCAGCGGCCTATCAGATGCCCGCGATGACTTCGAATGCGATCAAGAATGTGAACGCGTTGCCGAGCGGCGAGACGATGAAGTGGCAGGAATTTGAGCTGACGTTCCATTACTTTCCTGGTCAGACGTTCTACCACGGCGCGTTGCTCGCCCGCCGTGAGAGCGAACGTCCGATCTTCTTCATCGGCGACGCCTTCGCGCCGTCGGGCATCGATGACTACTGCCTGTTGAATCGCAATCTCGTTCACAAGGATGGCGGCTTTCGGTTGTGCTTTCAAAAGCTGCGGCAGATCGACGAGCCGTTCTGGCTGGTGAATGAACATATTCCGTATGTGTTCGAGTTTTCGCCGGACGAAATGGATTACCTGGAGCGGCGCTACGATCAACGCATCGAGATTCTGAAAGAACTGTTTCCGTGGGACGCCCCGAACTACGGCATCGACGAACAATGGGCGGTGTTCTATCCGTACGGTGTGGCAACGAAGTCTGGCCAGGAAATCGCGTTGGAAGTCCGCATCACGAATCATTCGCCCGCGACGCGCACTTTTCACGTCCAGCCGAACGTTCCCGAAGGGATCAAGTTGCTCAAGTGTGAGTCCGCCATCACGCTTGAGCCGGGCGAATCGGGAGCCGCGCGGATGACGGTGGAAGTCACTGCCGCACGGGGTAACTATGTGATTTCGTCCGACGTTAGCTCCGAGGGTATGGAGTTCCGGGACTGGACCGAATCGCTGGTGACGGTGGAATAAGAAAGTGCGAGCAATTCCAATCAACTCTGGCAAGATGTGTGCGTGGCGATTGCTATTCGTGGCGTTCGCCGTCTGGTCGATCGCCAACATTGCGGCGGCTCATCCGATATCGCTCAGCTCGGCGGTGGTCGACGTCTGCGAAGATCACGTCAAAGCAGATGTTCAAATCATGCTGGAAGATCTTGTCCTCTACCACGCCTTGAAGGCCGACGGGAACTACGTTTATTCGGCGACCGACTTACGAGCAGCCGCCGAGAAACACAAGCAATTCGTCATCGATTACTTTTCGATCCTCGACGCGGACGGCCAACGGCTGGTCGCAAAGCTGGATGAACTCGAGACCGACAAGATCGACGAGCAAGGAGTCCCGCAGACCGAGTTGATGAAGAGGTCGGTCAACTATCTGCTCTCGTTCCCGGTCGAGAAGCGGCAGAATTTCTTCACGTTTGCGCAATCCTTCGGTGGTCCGAATGCGGTCCTGCCCGCGCTCATGGATCTGATGGTGCTGCAGAATGGAAAACTGCTCGAACGTCCCACGCAGCTGACGCTCGGCCGCCCGCACTCGACAAAGTTCGATTGGGACAATCCGCCGACCAACGCACCGACGAGCATTCGTGAGATGCGGCGTCTGCGCGATGAACAACTGCGCAAACAGCTGGGGATCGCGACCTACGGCGGCTTGTACTCCTTTCTCTATGTCACCCGTTTCGAGGTGCGGCATGAGATCTTGATCCCGCTGCTGACATTGGAGCAATGGATTCCGTTCCCGCGAAAGGACCCCGATTTTCTGGAAGTCGATGAACAACAGTCAGCCCGCGACGAGATTGAACGCTTCTTTCGAGATCGGAATCCCGTCTCAGTGAACGGCGCGACGGCGATTGCCAAGCTGACGCGATTGAATTTCTTTGCGCTCGATATCAACGACTTTGCGCTGAATGCCGAGCCGCGTCGTGTCAGCATTCATCAGGCCCGCGTCGGTGTGATCTTGAGCTATCCGAGTCGCGAGACTCCGGCAAATGTTGCGATGAAGTGGACCACCTTCAGCGACCACGCACCGTACCTCCGCTCGATCGTCCTCGTCGGCAATGAAGCGCCCGCCGAACACTACTTCCGCGTGAATCGGCCTGATTTCAAATGGGATGGAAAGTTGATCGCCACCAAAGTCGCGCCGGTCCCAGCGACCGCGCGCGTCCTCACCAGCGAGGCAAATGGCGAGTTGCTTGGCAGACTGCTCCGAAATGTTTATGGAGCGTTTGAGTTTCGCGACGACAGCGATGT
This sequence comes from Planctomycetota bacterium, assembly GCA_027622275.1. Lineage (GTDB taxonomy): Bacteria > Planctomycetota > Planctomycetia > Pirellulales > Pirellulaceae. Next base: position 3,991 of record JAQBZB010000028.1, read on the forward strand.
CTACGATGCACTGGCGACGAGCGTCGAGGGCGATCTGCTTCGCGAGCTTTATCTGCGGGTCAAGCGATCGTTACTGATGGCCGAACAAGGAGGCGCGCTCTCGCATGTTGACATGGTCGAGATTCTTACCGTGACGCCGCCGACCGATCCGGCGTTACCAACGACCGAAGCAACATGGCGAGTCAGCGGAACGGTCGAACACTGGGGGCATGTTCATACTCGCGTCAACGAGTATCGCGGACGCGCGACCGTCGTTAATCATGAAGGCGTCTGGAAGCTGCAAAGCTTGCAGTTGCTTGACGAGAAGCGAATCAAATTCGAGACAAGTATCCGTGGCTATGATCGAGATTAGCGACCTGGAGTTTCAGTATGGTGATGCTGGCTTTCGGTTGTGCATCCCACGGCTGTCGATCGGGCAAGGCGAAAAGGTCGCGATCGTCGGCCCCAGCGGATCGGGTAAGACAACGCTGCTGATGCTGTTGGCCGGTGTCCAAGTTGCGAGTCGCGGCACGATTCGCGTCGCTGATAGCATTGTCAGCTCCTTGAGTGATGCCGATCGCCGTCGCTTTCGCATCGCGAACATTGGCTTTGTGTTTCAGGAGTTCGAGCTGATCGAGTATCTCAGCGCTGGCGAGAACATCCTGCTGCCGTACTTGATCAATCGATACCTTAAGCTTGATGCCTCTGTCCACGAGTTCGCCGGCGACCTTGCCAAATCGATGGGGCTATCCGACAAGTTAGCGAGGTTCCCGGGACGACTCTCGCAGGGCGAGCGACAACGCGTCGCGATCTGTCGCGCGATGATCACAAGCCCGGACGTTGTGCTGGCCGACGAAGCGACAGGCAGCCTTGATCCGAACACCGCCAAGTCGATGTTGGATCTGCTTATTTCACGAGCCGATGCACGCGGAGCGACAGTGCTGTTTGTCACCCACGATCACAGCCTGCTGGATCGATTCGACCGCACGATTGATCTTGTCGACTATCACGCGACAGCGACCGCCGCAGGGGACCGCTGAATGCCTGGGACTTTCCTGCTCGCGCGTCGGTACATCGCTTACTATCGGGGTCGGACCGCCATTCTCGTGGCGGCGATTACGTTGACAATCTACCTTCCGCTAGTGACACATTGGGCGATTCGTCAGTTTCAAGAGCAGGCAATGAGTCGTGCGCGAGCTACGCCGCTGATCGTCGGTGCCAAGGGAAGTCGTTTTGGTTTAGCGATTCATGCTTTGCACTTTCGCGGCGACCCGCCCGAGTCGATCACGATGGCGGAGATCGATCGCATTCGGGCGAGCAAACTCGCGACGGTGATTCCGCTGTTCGCACGCTTTCGCGCCGGAGGTTACGTCGTCGTGGGGACAACTCCGGAGTATTACGTCTTCCGCGGCCTGGCGGTTAGTGAAGGCGAGTCGCTCGGGCGGCTTGGCGACTGCGTGCTCGGTGCCAGCGTCGCACAACAGCTTGAACTGCACCCGGGAGACCGCTTGCTTTCGGAACCCGATAATCTGTTCGATCTGTCCGGCCCTTCGCCGCTGAATATGCGAGTTGCGGGCATCCTCGAACCGACTGGCACCGCGGACGACGACGTCATCTTCGCGGACCTGAAGACGACTTGGATTATCCAAGGAATCGGCCACGGCCACGAAGGAGCAAGCGGTGGCGACCATCAGCACAAGGCTTCGCGCGCGAACTTGGCCCAGTACGCAGAAGTCACGGACGACAACCTGCAGACGTTTCACTTTCATGGCACTTCCGAAGAGTTTCCTTTAACCGCGATCATCGCCCGTCCCGACTCCGAGAAGTCAGAGGCGTTGCTGATGGGCCGTTACCTTTCGCCGGACGAAACGAAGCAGATTCTGAAGCCGGTGGAAGTCGTCGACGAATTGATGGAGATCATTCTTCAAGCCCGCCAGCTGTTTGATCTCGGCATGATCTTGCTGGCCGCGGCAACGTTGCTATTGGTCGGGCTCGTGATGCTGCTTTCGCTTCGACTACGGCAGCGAGAAATGAACACCATGTTCCGCCTCGGCTGTAGCCGCACCACGATCTTCCGGATTCAAGCGGCCGAGCTGGCGATCGCGTTGCTACTCAGTTCCTTGCTCGCCGTCGTACTGGCTTGGGGAAGCATGAGTGTTTCGGCGTCGTTGTTTCGGCTGTGGATCGTTTAACGATCTCACGGCGGTGGTACACTTTAGTTGCCGAAGTCGTGAGACTTTGGAAGTGTCACCACTTCCGCTACAATACGACCCGTTGTGTGCTAGACAACTTCAAAACTATGCCGCCGTTTTCATATCCGCTCACCGCATTTCTCATCACTTATCGCTGGCCGTTGCTGGCGTTGGCGGTGGTGGCGGCAGTGTGCGCCTATCCGTCGGCCAGCCGGATGCAGTTCGATCGTTCCATCGAAAACATGTTCTCGCCGGACGATCCGTTGCTGCCGCCCTATCATCTGCTGCGGGATACATTTGGCGGCAACGAAGTCGTCATGGCCGTCTACGTGGACCCGGATCTGTTGAACTCGGACAAGAGTGGCATTCGCCGCCTCGCCGAGATCGCCGGGCGTTGTCGGGCAGTTCCCGGCGTCCACGATGTCCTCAGTCTCGACCGGCCGCTCGGCGAGGACGTCGTCGACATCGACAATCCCTTGGCCCTGCCGACGCAAGCACTGTTCGAAAACTACACCCACGGCGCCGACCGGCGAACGGCCGCCGCAGTCTGCCTGTTGATACCGGAATCAAAGTCGACCGTCCCGCGCCGTGAGACTATCGATCGGCTGCACGGGATCATCCGCAACTTGCCGGACGGACTGCAACCCGGCTGGCTGGCCGGCGAGCCGGTGATGGTGTCGGTTGGCTTACGCTACGTCGAAGAAGATGGCCAGCGGTTGGGCGTCTGGTCGACGATTCTCCTCTCCGCTGTGATCTTGCTCTGCTTTCGCAGTCTTCGCTGGGTGCTGATTCCGATCCTGGTTGTGCAGCTGACGTTGTTGCTCACCAAGGCGGCGCTCGTCGTGTCGGGACTGCGACTCAGTTTGGTCAGTTCGATGTTAGCGGCGATCGTGACGGTGGTCGGCATCGCCACCGTCGTGCATCTGATTGTGCGCTTTCGCGAGGGACGGCTGGCCGGCTTGGCACCGCGCGATGCACTGGCCCGCGCCGGGACGCTGTTGGCGGCTCCGATCTTCTGGGCCTGCGCCACCGACGCGGTTGGCTTCGGCGCACTGCTGGCCGCCGACGTCGGCCCGATCCAGGATTTCGGCATGATGATGGCGATTGGATCCCTGTTGGTCCTGGTCAGTGTGGCATTCGTCGTCCCCGCCCTCGCGCTGGCAGGCCGTTTTGACGCGTTTCCGAAACAAGCATGGGGCGAACGCCGCCTCGCCGCCGGCTTGACGCGGCTGCCAGAGCGCGTGGCCCGGCATCCTAAATCGATGGTCGTCGTCACGCTGCTCGTTTTGGGTTTCGCCGTCATAGGCGTTCTCCGACTACGAGTGGAATCGGATTTTACAAAGAATTTTCGCAGCGACAGCCCGATCGTTGGTGCCTACGAATTCGTCGAAGGGAACCTCGGCGGGGCGGGCGTGCTCGACGTGCTCCTTCCGGCCCCCGAGCGGCTCGACTGGAGTTATCTCAAGCGGACTCAACGGCTCGAACAACGACTGCGAAACGAAGTCGTCGTCCTGGACGCGAACGGCCTGTCGGCTCCCGGCCTGACTAAAGCGCTCAGCCTGAGCGACGCGGTGATCGCTAGTTCGGTCATGGATCTCGACAAGGACCGGATGAAAGCGATCCGCAGCAGCCTGGTCAGGGCTTCGCTGACGGGGATGCAGAACAAGATGCCAGCGTTCTATTCCCTCCTGTACGGCCAGGCTCCGGGAAGCGAGCGGTACTACTTTCGCATCATGTTGCGCGCTCGCGAACGCCAAGATGCCGATCAGAAGCAGCGGCTCATCGAGCAGGTCAGACGGATCACGCTCGAAGAATTCCCGCCGACTGACGCGTTGCCACCGGCGGAAGTGACCGGCTTCTATGTTTTGTTGACGAACTTGATCGAGAGCATGATCCGCGACCAGTGGGTCACGTTCGGCGTGGCCGCCGCCGGCATTTTTGTGATGATGACGATCGCCTTCCGCAACCCGCTCTTGGCGGCGATTGCGATGGTCCCCAACGCCCTGCCGATTCTACTGGTGCTCGGCCTGATGGGCTGGCTGGAGTTGCGGATCAACATGGGGGCGGCCATGATCGCCGCCGTCTCGATGGGGTTGTCGGTCGACAGCTCGATCCACTACATCACGGCGTTTAGGCGAGCCCAACGCGAGGGAAAGTCGGTCCCGGAAGCGCTGGCTGAAGTGCAACAGACAGTCGGTCTGGCCGTGGTGTTTTCCACGCTGGCCCTGATCGTCGGCTTTTCGATCCTCTGCACGAGCGAGTTCGTTCCCACCATCTATTTCGGCATCCTGGTCAGCCTCTCGATGCTCGGCGGACTGGTCGGAAATCTTGTACTCGTGCCGCTGTTGTTGCGGACTGCATTCGCGTAAAGGGCTGTCAGTGAACGCTGCAGGACACAAGATGAATTCTTTCCGCATTCACACGAGTTGTTTCGTCGTCTCTCTGCTCGTTGCCGGTGTCATGGCGGCGGATCCTAGGCCGGTCGAGTACGCTGAGCATCAAGATTTGACTTACTACCTTGACGGCGATGGTCAGCGGCGCGAGATCAAGACGCCCGACGACTGGAGCGTTCGTCGTGAACACATCTTGGCCAACATGCAATTGGTGATGGGCAAGCGGCCGGGCGTCACCATGCGGCCGCCGCTGGATGTGAAGTACGTCGAGCAAGTGCAGGTCGAACAGTTCTGGCGACGCAGGCTCACCTATCAGTCAGATCCATCCGACCGCGTGTCCGCCTATCTGCTCCAGCCGCGAGAGATAAGGGAGGGTCAGAAGCTGCCAGCCGTGCTGTGTCTGCACCAGACGACTGGCGCGGGCAAGGACGAACCGATCGGTTTGACTGGCAAAGCGAACATGCACTATGCGTTGGAGCTTGTCCGCCGCGGTTACGTGGTGCTCGTCCCGGATTACCCTTCGCTGGGCGAGCATGAATACGACTTCACGGCCCACCCGGAATATGCCAGCGGCACGATGAAAGCCGTCTGGGATAACATTCGCGCCGTGGATTTGTTGCAATCGTTGTCGGATGTGGACGCCGACCGCATCGGTGTCATCGGCCATTCGCTGGGCGGGCACAACGCGATGTTCACGGCAGCGTTTGAACCGCGCATTCGAGTCATTGTTTCAAGCTGCGGCTTCAGTCGCTTTCACAAGGACGATGTGCCAAGTTGGACCGGACCACGATACATGCCAAGAATCGCAGCGGTCTACGAAAACGATGCGAATCGAGTGCCCTTCGATTTCACGGAGATTGTCGCCAGTTTTGCGCCACGTCCGTTCTTGGCCGTCGCCGCAACGGGCGATACCGACTTCGACGTCAGCGGAGTCCGTGACGCGATCAACTCAGCGCGGCCGGTCTATGAATTGTTCGGCAAGTCACATCACTTGCAAGCCGATTACCCTGAGAGCCCGCACGACTTCCCGCCAAACGCCCGCGAGCGGGCTTTCAAATTTCTCGCCGAACACTTGAGGTCGCTCGATAAATGACGGTCGCATTTAATCAGCCGCTGGGCGCTAGCCCACGGTTAGCGGTGAAAACCGGACGCTAGCGCGTTCCGGCTGATGATCCCGACAATTAGACTGTTGAGCGGAGAGAAGTCGCCTTGAGCCTGTGATCTCGCGATCAAGTTGCTTCGGCAGCCGGCTTTTCAAAGAGGCTGAAGATCGTGATCTCGCCGTGGTGGCTGGTGTACTCTTCCGGCATGGTGTGGCGGCCGTTACCGCCGCGACCGAACGGTTTGAAGGTCGCGGCCGCCAACCGCAATCCGTCAGGATGGAGGTCCAAACAGTAACCGCTCTGACGCTTGAGCACGTGAATCGATGCCGATTGATCGGGATTCCAAAACTCGAGCGACGACTCGCCATTCAAGTTCTCGGCATGTCCGGCCAGTGTGCCGTCGGACAGAAAGGCCAGTCCTTTGATCGGGCCATCGGACGTGTGCGTTGACCGCAACATTTGCAGCAACTCGCCGGACTCAACATCAAACACCAAGACTGCCGGGTTGCCGGGACAGAAGGCGTTACTCTTGGCGTCTGTCATACCGCCGCACGCTAACCGCTTCCCCTCGGCGTCGAAGGCCAACGACCGCACGCCGCCCACATCGGCGAGAAAATCGTCCCCGCGAGTGTGCAGCGGGCTTGCGTCGAACGTGCGCAGCAACTCGCCGGACGCAATGTCCCACTCGTTCACTTTGCCAAACAGGTCGCCGCTGACGAATCGCTTTCCATCCGGATGCATGACGAGGCTAAAGACGTAGTTCTCGTGGCCGCTGAATTCGCGCAGCAAGTTCCCTTGCTCGGCCGACCGGAGACGAATGACGCGATCGCTGCCCGCCGAGAGCAGCTTGCCGTCCGGCGAGACAGCAAGGGTTCGGATCCAACCGGCGTGTGCATCGGCCTGCGACCAGATCGGCGTTGGTTGTGCGGCGTCGTATTGCCAGCAACAGATCGTGCCGTGAAAGTCCGCCGTGAAGAGACGTTTCGGATCTCGTTGAAATGCTACGGAATCCACCCAACTTTGATGGCCAATCAGCGAGGTCTTTTCTCCTGTTTCCAAATCCCATCGCAGCACTTTCTCATCTTGTCCTGTCCCAACCAGGAACTTGCCGCACGGGCTAAAGCGGCAGCAGGTCAACGGCCGTTCGTGCTCGAGCGTCTGGGAAACCCAGGTTTTGGTGACGTCCAAGGCTGTTTGCATTGCGATCATGTCTACGCCATCACTTCCGCGATCGGACCGCAGTCGTCGTGGGCAATCGGCAACGGTTGACCGTTGTTGTGGTATTCGGTGTTCGTGGGATCGATGCCCAGGCAACGAAAGATCGTATGGAACAGATGCCCGATGTCGTACGCATCCGAATCGCACCACGCGCCGTTGGGCGTCGTCTTGCCGGCGATCACGCCTCGTTTTATGCCGCACCCAGCCAGCACCAGCGACCAGGCTTCCGGCCAATGATCGCGACCGATGCGGCTGTTGATCTTCGGCGTGCGGCCGAATTCGCTCATCAGCACCACCAACACGCTATCCAGCATCCCGCGCTCGTCGAGATCGTCGATCATCGCGGCGAACGGCTTGTCAATCTGCGGCACCAGAGCCAAGTGCATGTTGAAGTTGTCGCCGTGAGTATCCCAGTGATAGGAGTTCACTTTGACGAACTGCACGCCCGCTTCCAACAACCGACGGGCTTGCAATAAGTGGCGGCCCAGGGGATGCGTCCCATATCGCTCGATGTCCTGCGGCGACAGCAGCGAGTCGTCAAACAGATCGCGCCGCTGCATCAGTTGCAAAGCCATGTCGTAAGACGATTCGTAAGCGTCGATGTCCGACGAACGCCGCCGCTGGCGGTACCTGTCGTTAATGCTGCGACGCAACTGCTGGCGGGCGTCGTCGATCTCGTCGGTGATCGCAGCGGGCCGGTTGATGTGAATCGGAGGCCTGCCCTCGCCCAGCGCCAACGCACCGTATTGCGCACCGAGAAAACCGGCGTCCTGCCAAATGAAGCCGCCCCGTCCTGGCTTGATCCATACATAAGGCGGCAGATCGTTTTGCGGCGGCCGCAATTTGGCCAGCGCCGAACCCAGGAACGGGTAAGTTACACCGCGATTCTTCGGATCGCCTCGTTGCACTCGTGGCACACCCGTCGAGTGGTTTTCGTCCTGGGTAGACATCGCACGGACGACCGCGAGCTTATCCGCGCGCTTGGCCGTCTCCGGCACCAATTCGCTGAAGTGAACTCCGGGGATTGACGTGGGAATGGCCCGGAATGGCCCGCCAAATTCGGTGTTGGGTTTCGGGTCCCAGGTTTCGAGTTGACTAACGCCTCCATCCAGCCAAACGAATAGAACTTGCCGCTGTTGTTTCCGAATCTCCTCGGCGACGGCCGGCTCGAACATGCTGGCCAATCCGGTCGCCGCACCAATCGCGCCGCCCGCTAACCCGCCAAGAATCTGGCGACGCGACCAGTCGTGTTGCGGGCTGTTGCATTGGTACTCATACATGGTGCGTGCTCAACGAACTAATGATTCAAACGGAATTCAGCCGAGGCAATCAAAGCCCAAGCCAATTCGCCCAGTGCCTCGGCCCGCCGATTCTGAAATCGTTGCAGATACTCATTCACTTCAACCTGCTCTTCCTCGGTTGGCAGTCGCGTCAATACGTTCAAATAAAGCTCCTCGGCAAGTCTCTCATTTTCATCCAACTTAGTCAGCCGTTCGACCAGATTGCCCGGCTTTGGCTTGAGCCAGTCGAGGATTAGCGGCTCGTTCATCAGGAATAACGAATGGCCGAGCGCCGGGTTGAACTCCACTTCCGGCTCGCCGGGCGCGTTGCTGAACACACCGACGAACAGCGACATCGCGTCCGCGAAATTGTCCGGCATTTTGGCAATGCGTCCATTAATGTAGTCGTTGTAGGTAAAGTCCGATTTCTCTGGTGCGGGAGCGGCGAGCAGAGTTGGCAAGTTGCCTGTCGCCTGCATCACTGCCCACGCCATTTGTTCGGGCGTCAGCGGTTTTGGAATCGACGCCAGGTAAGTGGTCGGTGCAACAGCATTCTCGCCCGTGTCGTCAGGCAATTGGCTCGATCGTTGATACGAGTTACTCAAGGCAATTTCACGAAGCAGCTGCTTGATGTCGAAGCCGCTCTCGGCAAAACTATCCGCCAGGGCGTCGAGCAACTCGGGATGCGACGGCGGATTCTTTTCGTGATGCAGGTCCAACGGATGCACCAGTCCACGTCCCATCATCAAGTACCAGAAGCGATTCGCGGAATTCCGTTTGAAGAGCTGATTGTCGGCCTTGGGCAAAGCGGCGGACAGCAACAGCCGTGGCCGGAACTTGTGAGATTCTTCCTCTTGCCCTTGCTCCAGCGTTGGGATCTCGATGGCATCGCCGCCTGGCAATCGGGGTCCGGTGGTTTTCTTCCCAGCCACGAATACCGATTCAAATTCGGCGATCGCTTTGTCGGGTGTTTCTTGTAGAAATGTAAACAAGCCGAAGTAATCCGCCTGCGTATAATCCGCGACCGTTGGATGGTCATGGCATTGAGAGCACATGATGTCCCGGCCCAGCAACAATCTCGCGACGTCACGCGTCTTCTGATGCATGTCCGTGCGGCCGGAGACCAGAAAGAACTTCTCCGGAGGTTGTGGCTGCTTGTCTTCGCGCGGTTCGGAAAAGAGCAACTCGGCAACCAATTCGTTCCACGGCCTATTGTCGGCAATCGACAACCGGACGTATTCCTCCCACTCGGGATTCGGAACCGTGGCGTCGGTTCGCCGCTCCAAAAGCATGGCGGTCAGAAACTCTTGCATCCGCCGCGGGTAATCGTCGCTGGCAAGCAACCGGTCGACTAGCTTCTCGCGTTTCGCCGGATCTTCGTCCGCCAAAAACTGACGAACTTCATCAGCCACCGGGATCTGTCCCACCAAATCGAGATAGACACGCCGCATAAAGCTCGCGTCATCGCAGGGCAGCGAGAGTGCTCCGCCGGCATGCATCTCGATCTCGCGGTCGATCACCTCACGCAAAGACTGCCCCAAGACGGTCATGGGCGTACAGGCGACGACGGCGAGCGCAATCAGAACATTAACCGTTCGACGCATGGGGCGCTCCGTGAATCGTCTGAGTTTGGCGAGACAAAATCGGTGGGGAGGTGGTGGTCTCTACCACGATCATAGTCCATCGCCGGGCCGACCGGCAACGCAGCTGCACGACCCCACGCCGTGTACGAACCCCGTTCAGGCGTGAACTTGGATCGAATCACCGATTGCCAAGGCACAACACGGACGTCCGCCGGGGCCGGTTAGCTTCAAAACAGGATCGATACCGAGCAGGCCCTAAACCAATTCTTGAATCGGCTTGCCGTTTTCGATCATGTAGGTCGGGCGGCCGGATTGATTGGTGAATTGTAGCCGGCGTTCAATGCCAAGCACCTGGAAGACCGTGGCCATCAGATCCTGCGGCGTGATCGGAGTGGTTTTGGGGACGTCCACTTTCTCCGCCGATTCGCCGACGGTCTGTCCCATCTTCAAGCCGCCGCCGGCCAGCGCCAGCGTGCTCAGCGGTGCCCAGTGGTCGCGACCGCCGCCGCCGTTGATCTTCGGCGTGCGTCCGAATTCGCCGCTGATCACCAGCAGCGTATTATCGCTCATCCCGCGCAGACTCAAATCTTCGACGAAGGCCGCGACCGCCCGATCGACTTGCGGACCGTTCCTGTCCATCGCGGCCTTGATGCCGCCATGCATGTCCCAGCCGCCGAATTGCACTGTCACGAAACCGCAACCCGCTTCACACAGCCGGCGGGCCTGCAGCAACTGCTGGCCAAGTCCGGTGCCATAACGATCGACGACGCGCGGATCTTCGTATTTCAGATCAAACGCCCGCTGCGAACGGCTGAGGATGATGTCGAACGCTTGTTGATCGAACGAGTCTAAGCCTTCGATCAGTCCGCTGCGGTCGGCCTCTCGACGAATGTTGTCGATGCCCTTCAGCAACTCGCGACGCGAATCCAATCTCAGTTCCTGAACGGCGAGCGCCATGTTGCGGCGAGCTTCTCCGGCCGGATCGAACGGGCCGAACGCAGTTCCCAGGAACGCCGGGCCATCGGCATAGATTCCGCCGAGCCGAATGTAAGTCGGGATGCCCGTCTCGGGATGATTGGTGCCGCGGACACGAGACAAGATCGATCCGAGTGCCGGTCGAGCGGCGAGAGCGCCGTTGTCGGCCAGGCGATTGTCGTATCCGGTCATCACGTAGTGCGTGCCGCCCGAGTGGCCGCTGTTCGTATGCGCGAAGGAACGAACGAACGCCATCTTGTCGGCGACCGCAGCCATCCGCTCGAAGTTTCCACCCAAGGTCACGCCAGGCACATTCGTCTTCACTTCGCCCGTGACGCTGCGATACTCGGACGGAGCGGTCATTTTTGGATCAAAGGTTTCGACATGAGTGGGGCCGCCTCCCAGCCACAACCACACAACGGACGTGTCTTTCGTGCTCAATCCAGATGCGGCGGCTTCCGCTCGCGAGCGAAGGACGTCCGACAACGTGAGTGAACCCAAGCCAAGCGCGCCGACGCACAGAAAATCACGACGAGAAGTTCCTTCACAATTTCCGCGGGCACGCGAAGTACGGGCGCTAAGCATGGGGGACATCCTTTAGTGAATCGTTTTTGCCACTGGGTAGGAACACATCGAAACCAACTAATGCGTTAATGTAACGCATCCGGAATTACAACGTCAAGTCATTTCCTGGTTTGTTGTAAACCTATGAGCTGGCCAGAGTGGCACTTGCCGGTCGACATGTGCCGAGTTATAGCGATTTGTTCAATTCTGTGGTTTATGCCGCCGATGATGATTTTAGCGGCTTTGCTTGCGCGATCGCGCAAACATACGTACGTTCCGGAACCCGCGCCGGACGCCACTAACGTCGAGGAATCACATCATGCGTTCCGCATTGATCGGACTCGTAGCGGCATTCCTGCTGGCTGCGACAGGTTGCGACCATCACAATTTAGCGAAGAACAGCTGTAGCAGCTGCCAGAGCTGCGGAAATGGAAGCTGTGCGGCCCACGGAGGCCATGGCGGGCACGGGCACGTTGGTAATGCGAACGGTTATGGGAATGGCGGCGCGATCGCTGGCCATCTTGGAACACCCGGACCAACACCAGTCGGACGTCTGCCGCAAGGTTACATGCAAGACGCAGGCCCCGGCGGCCCACCAACTGCGACCTACGGGTATCCGTACTATACAACTCGCGCTCCACGAGACTTCTTGCTGGACAATCCGCCCTCGATCGGATACTGATCGCCACGCGAATCGCAGAACCTAACAAACATGCCGGCTCACTTTTCGAGCCGGCATTTGTCGTTGACAAGGTACTTTGAAATCAGTCGCGGAAGCGACCAACCACCAAGGTGATGTTCTGGCCGCCAAAACCGAAGCTATTGTTCAGCGCGACATCGCACTTGGTTTCGCGGGCGACGTTCGGAATGTAATCCAAATCGCAAGCCGGATCAGGGTTTTCATAATTGATCGTCGGCGGCAAGACGTTGTCTCGGATCGCCATCAGGCAAACGATCAACTCGGTCACACCCGCCGCCGCGATCAAGTGCCCCATCATGCTCTTTGTGCTGGAGATCGGCGTCTCCAAGGCATGTTCGCCGAAGACTTCACGACACGACTTCGTCTCGACTTTATCGTTAACCGTCGTGCTCGTTCCGTGGGCATTGACATAGTCAATATCCGAAGGCTGTAGTCCGGCATCTTGAATTGCCATTCGCATACAGCCGATGGCACCGCGCCCTTCCGGATGAATGTCGGTAATCCGGTATGCGTCAGCAGTCGAGCCATAGCCCAGGATCTCGCCGTAGATGTGGGCACCGCGCTGCTTCGCATGCTCAAGTTCTTCGAGCACGATCATCGCAGCGCCTTCGCCCAAGACAAATCCGTCACGCAGCCGGTCGAACGGTCGTGACGCCTTGGTCGGGTTGTCGTTGTTGGTTGACAGGGCGGTGAGCAAGTTAAAGCCAGTCACACCGAACGGATGGACCATGCTGTGCGTGCCTCCCGAAATCATCGCGTCCGCGTCGCCGCGGCGAATGATCTCGGTGGCTTCGCCGATCGCTTGGCTGCTTGCAGCGCAGGCGGTCAAGCAATTCAAATTCGGGCCTTGTGCATTAAACATACCCGCCAAGTGGGCAGCCGGCATGTTGGGCTCTTGCTCCAATTCGACATGCGGATTTAGGATCTCTAGCCCCTTCTTGGTGAATTTCGCGATATCGAAATCGCCATTCTCCAAACCGGCGGCCATCATCGACGTGAAGTTGTTAAAGTCCTGGCTGCCCTCGCCGCTGCCGAGATAAACACCCAGCCGGATCGGATCGATTCCGGAATCGAGAATGCCGGACGAGTCGATCGCTTGCCGCGCGGCACCAGCGGCAAACCGGGAATGCCGTCCACGGTGCTTCCAGATTTCAGCGTCCTCGCCGATGTCCGTAATGTTCCAGTTCTTCACCTCGGCCGAGATCTGTGTCGGGAAGCGACTGGCGTCGAAGATGGTTGTGTAAGCGACTCCCGACTGGCCTTCCTTCAGGCCGGACCATACGGTCTCGACATCATTTCCCATCGGGTTGATCGAGCCAACACCGGTAATGACGACACGTCGTCTCATCTTGTTGCGATCTCCGATTGAGTTCCCGAAAACCTGAAAACTAACACTCGCGTCTGGAACCGACACTCCTCAATTCTATGCGGGTGCAAGGCCGTCTTCCTGCTCCGCTTGCAAAAGATGGTCCGGAATTTTGAGCGGTCCCTCGTCCTTGGTTCGACCGACCTCATACAGCCGATACAGTCGCAACATGCGCAGGAAGTCTGCCGGTTCGAATTGGTCGACCCCCAGAAAACGATCATCCAGGTGGGCGAAGACAAGGTCGATTTCCGCATGAAGTTGACCATTGATGTGGCTCGTCCCTTGACAGATCGCACCATCGGCCTGCATGTTTTCGACGACGGTCGTGTACGTCAAAGTGTCGCCCGCCAAGGCGGGACGGTGAAAGACCGCCTTGCCAATCTTGGCGAGAACGACTCGTTCCTGGAAGGCGTTATGTTCGCCAACCAGCAGACCGCCGGTCTGGGCGAGTCCTTCGATAACGAGCGAAGCGGGCATTACTGGGAGCCAAGGGCCGTACTCGTCCATTTGCTCCTCGACCAAGCTGATATTCTTAGTCGCAACGGCGCGCCGTCCGCTCTCGAATTCAACAAAACGATCAATCCAAAACCAGCGCATAACAAACTCTATCGTCGTGTCACATCCAATCGAGAATTCGCCCTACGCGCCGACCTTCGATTCGACGTAGCGGCACAGATCATTGACCGTCAACAAATTGCCGAAGTCCTGGACGACCGGATTCGCTTCGAAATTGCTGAGATCCGCGAACGGCATCCGCTTCTTCAACTCCTCGACCCCATCGGCCGTCACTTTTCCATCTTGGACATACTCGGCATTCGTGAGGATGTCTTCAGGGAACAGTTCCGACCGAGGAATTTCGATCTCGAACGCCTTTTCAAGACGAAACACGATATCGAGGAAGTCGATCGACTCGGCACCTAGATCGCCGACCATCGTTGCTTCCGGCGTAACTTCGTCGTCGTCCACACCAAGCGCTTCCATCAGAGCTTCTTGAACCTTCGCGTATACTTCTTCTTTCGTGGGCATTCGATGTCTCTCCGATCGAGTGAAAATGAGCTAGTGGCTGACCGAGAACGCAGGCAAATCGCGGTAACATTCACGGCTCGTCGCTGGTGTCTATTCCTTCCAAAGCCGTGCAAATTCTTGCTTGAGGCGGCGTCGTGCATAGGGATCGACAGCGCGGTCGTTTGGATATCGGTCGCTCAGCTTGAACCGCTCCAACACAAGCCGACCAGACACCGCCACAACGTCGTCGACCGTTCCTTGGACCTTCAATTTCGTGATTGTTTCGTCGTGTTTCGAGATCTCTGCCGAGACCGTTAGGACTTGGTCGGGCACCAAAAAGCTGGCATATTTGACGCTTCGAGCTTCCTGCAACAGCACGAATGGGTGTTCAAACTCGTCCGTCGACCGCACCAACCAGGCGCTGGCCTGGAACATCGCTTCGAGCATCAAGACGCCCGGCATCACCGGAAATTTTGGAAAATGATCTCTCAGGTAATCTTCGTCAGGACGCAATCGCCTTGTCGCCGTGATCGAACATCCAAGCGTTAGCTCAGTGATCTCGTCCAGCTGGCAAAAACGCATCAATTGCGTGGAACCCGGCATCCGGCAGACACCCCCCCTAAATTCATCAAACTTGCCAGTATAGTTTCGGGCGAAAAGGTTCACAACCGGCGGTCAACACACACTATCGGGTGATCGAGCTGGGAAGCGAGATCAGCGGGATGTCCGTTGGGCGGTTTGTCAGTCAGATCGCTGCTTGTTACATTTCTCGCATGCGTAAAGGAATTGCGGTATCACCAGGGGTCGCGGTCGGAACGGCGTATTGCATTCACGAGATCTTTGTAAATCCAGATACGAAACGCCTTGAAGACAGCGAAGTTACGGCCGAATTGGCCGCGTACGAGTCCGCGCGCGACCGCACGGCGGCAGACCTGAACGCTTTGCGGACCAAGGTCGAAGGGCAAGTCGGGCGGGAAGAAGCCGCCATCTTCGCGGTGCATGAAGCAATCCTGCGTGACGCTGATTTTACGGACAAAGTCCGTGGCTGGATCGTTGATGATCGCCTCACGGCTGCCGCAGCCCTGCACCAACTTTTTAATCACTACACGTCGCTGTTCGCGCGCACTCGCGACCATTATCTGAAAGAGCGCGTGAATGACGTCCGGGACGTGATCGTGCGGCTCAGCGCTCACTTGAGCGACGTGCTCAAGCCTGATACCGACGCCTTGGCAGGTCCGTTAATCATCGTGGCGGACGAGTTGCTCCCGTCACAAGCGGTTGCGCTCGGCGACACGGATGTTCGCGGCATCGTCACCCAAGCCGGAAGCCAGACGAGCCACGCGGCCATCATCGCCCGCAGCCGCGGTATCCCAGCGGTGTCTGGCATCAGCGGCATTCTCCGGCAGGTGACCACGGGCGATACAATTATTGTCGATGGTCGCGAAGGCGTCGTGATTGTCGATCCTGACGTGGAAACTCGCAGCGCTTACCTCAAGCTGGAACGCGAGTTCGTGCATCTGCGAGACGAACTTGCCGTGAACCGCGACCTTCCCGCGACAACGGCAGATGGCGTCAACCTGGAACTGCTCGCCAACATTAACGGAGTCGCGGACGCGAAGACCGCCGTCGCGATGGGCTCGACGGGCGTCGGACTATTCCGCACCGAGTACATGTATCTAACGCACCCGACCGTGCCCGACGAAGACGAGCAACTGGCCACTTACCGGCAAATTGTCGACGCGAGCCCGAATAGCACGATCACGATTCGCACGCTCGATATCGGAGGTGACAAAACCGTTCCTTATCTTGGGCACCACCATCAAGAGGCGAATCCGTTTTTAGGCTGGCGCAGCATCCGATTGTCGTTCGAGCATCCGGAGTTCTTCAGCACTCAGATTCGAGCGGTGCTCCGGGCCTCGCGTTACGCGAAGGAACAAGGCTGCGAGATTCGTTTGTTGTTTCCGATGATCACGGCGCTTGAGGAGTGCCATCGAATTCGGCAGATCGTCCGCCGCGCACAACGCCGCCTCGCCAAAGAAGGTAAGGACTATGCGGACGTGCCGCTGGGCATGATGCTGGAAGTACCAGCGGCTGCCATCGCCATCGACACCATGCTTCCCGTCGTCGACTTTGTCTCGGTCGGCTCCAACGATTTGGTGCAGTATCTCATGGCCGCTGACCGGGACAATCCGAAGGTCAGCCATCTGTGTCAACCAATGGCTCCCGCCGTGTTGCGGCTGCTGACGAATGTTATCCGCACGTGTCATGCACACTCGACACCGATCACGGTTTGTGGCGAGATGGCGGGTCAGCCAAGGGCGTTCGTCTTGCTGTTGGGGATGGGATTGCGGAGCTTCAGCATGAGCCCGGCATTCATTCCTTCGATGAAAGGACTCGCCAGCCACGTCACGATCGCGCAGACGCGCGCCATTTTGCACCACGCGCTTGAGTTGAAGACGACGACGCATGTCAAGCGGTATATGGCGGAACAACTTCGGGAGATCTCTCCCGAATTCGCGATCTTTGATACTGCGTGAATCCGGCTGGCTAACCTTTGGCGGCGTCGAGCGATTGTTGTAGCCGAGCCTTCGGTTGCACGCCCACGAATCGTTCAGTCACGTCACCGCTGCTGAACAGCATCAAGGTGGGAATGCTACTGACGCCGTACTGCTGTGCGGCATTCGGGCTCTCGTCGATATTCACTTTTCCGACCTTAATCGATCCCAGGTTTTCACCCGCCAGTTCGTCGATCATCGGAGCAATTTGACGGCAAGGGCCACACCAGGGAGCCCAAAAGTCGACGAGTACCGGTTCGGAAGCCTGGAGGACTTCGCTGTCAAAGTTGTCGTCAGTAAACTCGTGGACGTTACCGGCCATTGCGATCTCCTTCGTCGTTAGCACGTTTCAATGGATTGAGGAGTCGAATTGTATCGGGGTACTTTCGAACCTGTCAATCGAGCCAACTAGTCGAGGAAGTCACCATGATCGCGGTCTCGAGGATCCTTCAGACCGTCTCCGAGTTTGCGGAGCGCTTCCGTTTCGATCTGGCGAACGCGTTCCCGAGTGAGACCTAATTCTTCGCCGATCTCCTTGAGCGTATGCGGTTCCATGTCATCGAGCCCGAAACGCATCCGCAGCACAGTCGCCTCCCGCTGGTCCATTTCGTCAAGCATACCCATCACGGTATTCAGCACGTCGGTCTCGACGAGTTCTTCATCGGGGCTCTTCATCCGTTCGTCCATCACCATCTCGCTCAGCGACCAGCCGGCCTCGGACTGGTCTGTCTGCGGCGTCGAGTTATAGATGCGGATCGCCTTCTTGATGATGGGAAGTTTTTTCTTGGGGAGGCCCAGGACGCGGGCGATCTCCTCGGGAGTGGGCGAACGTCCCAACTCTTCGGTCAGCCGGGCGTTCGCGCGCCGCCATTTCGACAGCAACTCGACCATATAAGCCGGAATGCGAATCGTCTTTGCCGAGTTGATCAGCGCTCGCTTGATGGATTGCTTGATCCAATAACTCGCATACGTGCTGAATCGCGTGCCAACGCCCGGATCGAAACCTTCGACGGCACGCAGCAGCCCGAGATTGCCTTCCTCGATCAAATCGGGCAGGCTCAAGCCTTTGCCGGTGTAGCCACGAGCGATGTTCACGACGAGTCGCAAGTTGGCTCGCACCATGCGGTCCCGAGCACGAACGTCACCTTCGCCGATTTTACCGGCGAGTTCTTGCTCATCGGCGGCACTCAGCAGCGCGGTCTCGTTGATCTCGCGGAGGTAGGTTTCCAGGGGTGTCTGGAGCGAGTTGCTGCGCTTGCGCGGTGTGGCAACTCGCTGACGGATCGGGCGGTCTTCGGTCAAATGGTCGGAGCTGTTGGAAGGCATGGTGTCGTCGCCCGGGCAAAGGAGGGTGGAGCAAAAGCAGGATGTCAACGGGAATAAGACCACTATCGACTTCACGCGCGTTCGTTCTGCATCCTGAGGCAAAGTCGATTGGGTGCGCGTGATATGCCTCGCATTCCGACCATGACGGTGACACCGACCTCGACAGTCACGCGGATTCAATTCCTTTCGACGAGCGTGACGTGGGCGCATAAATGCCACGCCGCCACGTGAGACCATTGCCGCCATCGTTACAATACGCGCGACGAACGTAGCTGTTGCGACAAACGCTGAAGCTGGCTCGATGCCCAGAAGAAAATTCCCCGCCACCGGTGTCGATGACGGGGACTTGTAATCGTCCGACGAACGAGGCGTCTGTTGATTTACGATTAAATCAACAGACCCCTAGCCAAGTCGGAGCCTGATCTTAGGACCGTTCGAGAAATACCTGTCCGAATTCAGGTGAGCGGCACGGCGCTAGCCGCCGGTGTTTCACGGCGCACAAAGAACCGGTGGCTAGCGCCATGCCGCTCACTAATTCCTCGAACGGTGCTTAGTAGCCTTAAGGGGTTGTGTCCGGCTCCGGCTCAGCATCGGTTGCTTCGACGTCTGCTTCTGGAACGGGTTCAGGTTCGGCAGCCTTAAACAGCGGCCCAGCTTCCCCAAGACCACCCTTCAAGTCCTCACGTGCAATGCGATCCTTCGACGGCGAGCCAGATTCGCCGGAACCTGCGGCCGGAGCATCCTCCTCGGCCCACTCAACGCGTTTGCGCGACAAACCGATCTTTCGCTCGTCGATATCGACTCGCAGGATCTTCACTTCGATCACTTCACCGACTTTCACGATATCCTCCGGATTCTCGACCTTGTGGTCCGCTAACTCGGAGATGTGCAACAAGCCTTCCAGACCATCTTCCAAACCGACGAAGACACCAAAATTCGTGATCTTGGTGACCGCACCCTTGACGACCTGACCGGGCTGGTACTTGCCAGGGATGTCCTGCGCCCACGGATCGTCGTCCAACTGCTTGAGTCCCAACGCGATTCGGCGACGGTCTTGGTCGACCGAGAGAATCTTGCAATTTACTTCTTGGCCCTTCTCAAGCATTTCGTTCGGATGGCTGATCTTGCGAGTCCAAGACATGTCGGAAACATGAAGCAGTCCATCGATGCCTTCTTCCAATTCGATGAACGCACCGTAATTCGTGAGATTTCGCACTTTTCCCGCAACCGTTCCATCGATCGGAAAACGATCCGTGATGTTGTCCCACGGATTGTCTTGCGTCTGCCTCATGCCGAGCGAAAGCTGCTGGCCCGCCTTGTCGATTCCCAAGATGACGACCGCGATTTCGTCGCCAATTTGAAGCAGCTCGTTGGGATGATTGATCCGCTTTGTCCAAGACATCTCGCTGATGTGAACCAATCCTTCGATTCCCGGTTCGAGCTTGACGAAGGCACCATAGCTCATGACGTTGACGACCGTGCCGGTATACTTCTCGTTGACGTTGTAGCGTTGGTCGACGGTTTCCCACGGATTCGACGTGAGTTGCTTGAGTCCGAGCGCGATCTTCTGCCTTTCCCGGTCGATGTGCAGGATTTGGACTTCGATTTCCTGGTCGATCTGCACCATTTCGGACGGATGGCCGACCCGTTCCCAGCTCATGTCCGTGATGTGCAACAAGCCGTCGATCCCGCCGAGATCAACGAATGCGCCGAATTCGGCAATATTCTTGACGGTACCCTTACTGGCCTGACCGACTTGCAAGTCGCGTAGCAACTTGTCGCGGTCTTCCTCGCGCTGCTTCTCGATCAACGAACGGCGGCTGACGACAATGTTGCGTCGAGCCTCGTCGATCTTCAGGACTTCGCATTGTACAACGCGACCGATATAGTCGCCGATGTCCGAAGGACGCCGAATGTCGACTTGGCTGGCGGGCAAGAACACGTTAACACCAATGTCGACAAGCAATCCGCCCTTGATTTTGCGAGTCACGGTTCCGGTCACGACTTGCCCTTCGTGGACCGTCTTCATCATCTCCTGCCAAGCGATGATCTTGGCGGCCTTTCGCTTGCTGAGCGAGACCATGCCGTGCGGGTCGTCGGCCCGACCGAACTCATCCTCCAAGTCCTCGATCAAGACCTGGAAAGTTTGGCCTACTTCAGGCGGGTCTTCGTCCTCTTCCCATTCGCTACGGGGAATGCTGCCTTCACTCTTAAAGCCCACATCGACCAGGACGATATCGTCGTCGATACGGATGATGCGACCTACAACGATCGAGTTGACGTCGAAGCTCGCTTCGCCCTCCATCGTTCCAAGGACCGTGCCATCGTCTTCGACGTCGGCGAATTCTTGGTCGAAGAGAGCGCTGATTGCTGCGTCGGTTTCTAAACTGCGAATGAGGTTTCGGTTGACCATAATTTCTTACGACAAGTGGGGTTAGAGTTATCCCGCACCCCGTCAGACCGACCGTCGATCCCGTGATGCGTGGGGTTGCGAGTCAAAACGCGTAAATCTAACAAACCCTTGGACCGACAGCAACGGCGGACGCGGCTTGATCGTGTCCTAATGGCGTACTGCCAAGCCGCTTCAATCGCACGAAATACAAGCTCGACGCGCAAGCGAGTGTGTTTTCTACGGCATGGGACTCACTCGCTTGCGCGTCGAGCTTGTATTGGCAACACATTATGAGGACCCTTCCCGCGGCTTGATCGCGGTATAACTGATGCAACGCACGCGAAGCCGCTTCGTCGAACACCAGCGTATTCAACCGCCCGAGCCAACCACCCCTAAATGCCAGTTTGACGTTGGCATTTGTCGGTTTATAATCAAAGCCTCTGCAAAGCGAAGCCGATTCCTCCCCCCAATCGTGGTGGTCGTGCGACAGCATCATCCTTTCTTCGCTACGCAGAATTACCACGTTGTCAGCCGAAATAGTGGCATTTTTCTCTTTTGAACCACTAGGTTTCCGCAAAAAAGTGGACGTATCTTCAACCCGTAATTAGACTGGCGAGAGCAGCTCTACTCTGCTCATTTCCACAGCTCTTCGGCTTGACCCGATAGGGGTAATGTCGCGATGCCACACAGCTACAAACGATTACTAACAAGTGCCCAGGTGCGAAAGACCAGGAAAAAACCGCGTGATTCGCGCCGAATTCTCCTGGAGCAGCTGGAGGTCCGCAATCTTCTGGCGGGCGATCTCGACTTGTCACCACACCTGCTGGGCGAAGGTGAAGGCCCCAGTTGCCCAGCGGGCTTCAATTACCCATGGATTGCCGCATACACCGGGTTCTTAACAACCGACGTTCCGCGAGAGTGTTTTCTGCAGAACGCCCCAACGGGAAGTCGCCAATCGGCTGCGGCAAACGGTGAACTTCCCCCTAGCCAACAACCCATCTTTCAGTTCGGGGAATCGGAACCAAACGACGGTCTTGTAACTGCCGATGTGACACCGTTGGGAACCGGAATGGGCGATAGTGCGAACGTCGATGTGAATGCGACGTTAAGCACAGCGGCGGACACGGATGTTTTTAGGTTGAATTTGGATGGAGGCGACGTTCTTCATATCAACATTTTCGGCGCAGCACAGACGGTCACGGTGCTGGACGCGAACGGTTTGGAGATGATCACTTCTGATATGGATGCCAACTTGGTGCAGGTTACGATTGACACGGGAGAGATTCGAATCCCAAGCGGCGGCAACGCTTCGCTGGGAGTCGTGATTCCGAGAACCGGTGCGTATTATGTTCAGATCACAGATGCGGATATCGCGATTTTAGGCGGAGCCTATACGGCACAACTGCGCGTGCAGCGTCCGGCGTTAGAGAACAACCCCGTCGGAACGCACCAAATTCTGTTCCTCGACTTCAACGGAGCCGTCGTCGACACGGCAATTTGGGGCGGTACGGGTGTCGCCAGTCTCTCGCCGCTGTCCACGTTCATGAACAGTTGGGGGCTCGCCGCGACCGATGAAGACGCGCTGATCGACGCCATCATCGCCAAGGTCGAAGAGGATTTGGGGGACGAAATCCGGCTGAACGGCGAGAACGGGGACTTCCTGACATCGAGTATTCCCGGCGAGTTTGATATTGAGATCCGCAACAGCCGCGACCATTTGGATCCCTTCGGCGAACAAAATGTCAGTCGGATCATCATTGGCGGCACGATCGGCGAACTTGGAATTCCAACAGTCGGCATTGCCCAGTCAATTGACCCCGGCAACTTGGACCCAACTGAATCGGCAGTTGTCCTGCTTGACGCCCTTAGCGGGCAGGTCGGCGCGGGTAGCACGGTGGACCTAAATGCGATTCCTGTGGCCACCGGCACGACCAAGATCGACCTTGTTGCCGCTGGAGTTGCTGCCGTCGCTGCGCACGAAGCGGGGCACTACTTCGGGCTTTGGCACACGAACAACGCGAATACGGTCGCCAACGTCATCGACAGCGGCGGGAATATCGGGGCTACGATCGGTGTCGGACCTGACGGCATCTTCGGTTCGCCGGATGACATCAACACGGGCTTCTTGACTCCCGACCAGTACGCTCCGACGGAGTTCTTTACTGGCACCGAAGACACGCTCAACACGTTGTCTTGGGGCCTGGCGACCGGCAAACTTCCGTCAGGTATCACGGGCGTCAAGTTTCACGATTTGAACAGCAACGGCGTCCGTGATTTGACGGAACCTGGTCTCCCTGGCTGGACGATCTTCGCCGACTTGGACGGAAACGGAATGCACGACCTCCGCGAACCGGCAGCGATTACCGGCGCGGATGGCAATTATGTTCTGTCGGTGCCACCTGGCCAACACACCATACGCGAAGTTTTGCAACCGGGTTGGAAACAGACTTTCCCAACCAACGGTTCGCACTCGGTTCTTGTTCGTCCGAACGAGTCGATCACGAACATTAATTTCGGCAACGTCGCGTTGTTCGGCGGAATCTCTGGTACAAAGTTCAACGATCTTGATGGCGACGGCGTGCTGGATCAGGGTGAGCCGGCCGTTCCGGGCATCATCATCTACCTCGACCTCGACGGCGACAATCGTTTGGACTTGGGCGAGCCGATGGCGCGCACTGACAGCAAAGGCAACTACTCGATCGCAGTCCCCAGAACAGGAACATTCACGGTTCGCGAGGCGCTGCAGCCCGGCTGGGAACAGACTTTTCCGAAAAACGCGGAGCGTGAGCACACCATTACCGCTTTCCCAGGGGGATCGTTCCCAGGGCTTAACTTCGGAAACACTTCAAAGCTCGACTACGGTGATGCTCCGACCGCGGAACAATCGGGCTTCGCGAAGAGCTACCCGACGACCATTGCCGACAACGGTGCCGTGCATGCAATCCTCCCGGGCTTTTATCTCGGTGCAGCGATTGACGGCGACCCGGACGGTACGCCAAGCGTGACCGCCACCGGTGATGATGTGAACACGACGATCAACGATGAAGACGGTGTGGTCTTCGACGCGCCGACGATCTTTCCAGGCTCCACGGCTGGCAAGATGACCGTCAATGTATCCACCAACGGCTACTCGCCGGGACGCGTCAACGCGTGGATCGATTTCAATCGTGATGGCGACTGGGATGATGCCGGCGAGCAAATCGTTACGGACAAGCGAGCCAGCGACGGTCCCCACGAATTCGTATTCCCCGTACCGGCTAATGCGACGTCAGGTTTCACGTACGTTCGCGTGCGATACGGATACAATCGCAATGCGAAGCCGACTGGTTCGGATACTGCTGGAGAGATCGAGGACTATCGGATCCGAATTCTCAGCCAGACTCCGGTTGCGGTGGATGACCAATTCACCATCACGCAAGGTGCCGGCGCGACGACGTTCGATGTACTCCTCAATGATCTTCCGAGCTTGTCGCCTCCGCTAACAGTGATTGCCGCCGGTGCGACGAACGTTGGTCAGAGCGCCCGTGGCGGCCAGGTAACGGTTGCTGCGAACGGCAGTGGCGTCGTTTACACTCCGCCGTCACAATTCTTCGGTGACGATTCATTCAGCTATACCATTCGTGACGGGGCGGGTAACACAGACTCGGCTGACGTTCGTATCAAAGTGTTGCCTTCGTTGATCAACCCGCTGGCCGTCGACGACTCGTTTACCGTCCAGGCGGGTTCCACGAACAATCAACTCGCCATCCTGGCAAACGACCTGACGGGACAGAATCCACCGATCGGCATCGTTAGCTTTGACAACCCAACACTTGGTGGCTCGCTGGTTCTCGACAATCGCGGTACCGCGACGACGGGCGACGATACCTTGGTCTACACACCGCAAGCAAACTTCACGGGCACCGATCAGTTTGAGTACACCGTCCAAGATCAAAACGGCAAAACCGCAAAGGCGACGGTCACCGTTCACGTCAACGATGCCGGCGACGACCGAGTCCGCATCCGCTTGCAGGCCACCGATTTGAACGGCAACCCGATTCAAGCCATCGGCGTCGGCGAAGAATTCAATTTGCAAGTGCTCGTCGCGGATGACTTGCGACCGGATGATGAGGATGGTAACGACGCCGTAGACCGCTTCGGCGTGGCGGCTGCTTATCTCGACATCTTGTACAATTTCAACCTCATTTCGCTTTCGTCTCGAACGCCATTCTTCGGCTCGGACTTCCAGAACGCGACTTCGATTTCGACAAGCACTCCCGGTTTGATCAACGAAGCCGGTGCCTTCCAAACCGACCAGAGCAATCCGCTCGGCCGCGTCTGTCAGATCAACGTTCCCAACCCCACCTGCCTCCCGGAAGCCAATGAGTTCCTCTTGCTGACGATCCCGCTGCGAGCGACGGCGCAGGGCGTCGCCGACTTCAAGGGAGACCCAGCCGATCGTCGTACGAACGGTCCGCTGACACCGCCCGACCACGATGTGTTGTTGTTCAATCCCGCAGCGCCCGTGCCGTTGGAAGAGATTCGCTACGAGAACGATACGTTGACGATTCTCGGTTCCGGCGGCCTGCCAATCGCGGTCGACAACACTTACCATCTGGCCGCCAACAGCACCAATAACGTCTTGGATGTCTTGGCGAACGACACCGAAATCACGAATCCACCGCTGACGATCACGGCAACCGGCATTCTGCCCGGTTCACCCGCCTTGCAAGGCAGTGTTTCGATCGCCTCGAATGGCTCAGCGATCCTCTACTCGCCGCGAACTGGTTTCGTTGGTACGGAACAGTTTACCTACACCGCGACAAATAAAGCCGGGCTCACCGATCAGGCCGTCGTCACGGTGCAAGTTGGCAATTCGCCGAAGGACATCAACTTGCGTCTGGAGACAACCGACCTGAATAACAATCCGATTAGCACCATTGCTGCCGGCTCGGAATTCAAGGTGCGGGCCTACGTCCAGGATATCCGCACGAGCGCGCCTGATCCGTCCCGAACGGGCGTCTTCGCGATCTACTTCGACTTGCTTTATGACGCCGGCTTGATCACGACGAAGAACGATCCCGCCAACCGGTTCGGATTCGGCATTAATTTTGGGTCGTCCTTTAACGTCAATGGCTTGTCTGCGAACAACAGCTTTGTCAACGTCATCGACGAAGTCGGTGCGTTCCAGTCGGGAAGTGAGGCACTTGGTTCCAGCGAGTTCCTGCTGACCGAACTGACGTTCCGGGCGAACACTCCGGGACTGGCCGAGTTTGTTGCGGATCCGGCGGATCTGAGGCCGTTCCACGATGTCCTGCTCTTCGAGCCACCGGCTCCGGTTGCACTCGATCGAGTCAATCTTGGCGTCGCTTCGATTACGGTGCTAGGTGCTGGTGCCGAAGGTGAATTCACCAATCCACAGAACCGTCTAGACGTCAACGCCGATGGTTTTGTGTCGCCGGTGGACGTCGTGATGATCTTCAATGACCTCACGAAAAATGGTTCCCGCCGGCTTGCCGTGACGGATTCCGGTGCGTTAGGTGAAGGCGAGGGCGGAAGCGGGGCGGTGCGCGTACCGACCGGCTTTGTCGACACGACGGGAGATGGATTCGTCAGCCCTGTTGATGCTTTGGCAATCATCAACTTCTTGAATGCCCTGAGTCTTAGTGAAGGCGAAGGACATTCAGTCCTCGTTACCAATGCAGCGGCTGGTCGCTCGTTGCAATCAACGGCGAACTCTTTTGTCCCGAGCCTGGTGATCAGCACGGATCGGGTGAGTACGAATGACAGCGGTCAAACGGATCGCGACGAACCTGCTGATTCGGCTCCCGATCCGCGTGCCCTCGACACGTTGTTCTATCACCACCGCCAAACCGACAGCGATTCACCGCAGCGGGATGCTCACGTCGTCGACGTGGCATCGGAAATCGTCAGCGAAGACTTGTTGGACCTCCTGGCTGATCGGGTAGTGGTACAGTTTGACGATCTCGATGCGTAGAGGTGAATGCCTCGTAACCCGACGCGTAAGCGAGGCAACACGCTGCGTCCTCGCTTACGCGTCGGGTTTCCATGGAAATCGCCAAACTGTACCACTACCGCTGATCGCGACTCGGACGAGATCTAACAGCAACTTGTGGCGCAACGCTACATCCCAAAGATGCTCAGCAGCACGAGCGACATGCAAACCAGGACGATAATCGTTACGACAAAGGCCCGCCGAAGCCGTGCGCCCGGCGAAATCGGTCGCGCGATCGAAAACTCCCGTTCGAGATAGTCGCCGTAGTCGAAATCGTCGTCGGTCGCAAACCCCTCTTCCACCTCTTCGCTCCACCCCGATTCATCGCTCGCCCCACACTCGCGGCAGAAACTCGCTCCGGCACTCACCTCGGCGCCGCAGCACGGACAGTCAAAGTTCTCAGACGTGAATGGCATAGGATGAGTGCGTCAACGGGGATGAGAAACTTGAGGCGGCGCGCTGAGCGACACCAAATCATACCTGATTAGTGCCGCGAGCTGGCATATTTGTGCGCCCTGTTTTGGCACCGTACTGCTGGCGGCTTCACCCCTTGATACCTCACGCGCCCAGCGGGATACTACGCTCGTTCGATCCAACAAATCGCAAATCGCAAAAATGCCGGATTCGGCCCTCCCGTCGCCGGCAACGCCCCGCAACACCGAGAAAGGGAATTTCCATGTCACGCCCCGCAGCAGTTACGTTCAAAGGCAATCCACTGACGCTGGCTGGCGAAGCCGTCCAAGCCGGTCAAGCCGCGCCCGAGTTCACCTTGCATTACTACGCCGACGGTTTGAAAACCATCACGAAAGCCGACCTGCAAGGCAAGCCATCCATTATCAGCGTCGTACCGTCGCTCGACACCCCGGTTTGTCAGGTCCAGACCAAGCGGTTCAATCAAGATCTCGGCGCGCTCGGCGACCAGATCAACGCAGTCACCGTCAGCCTCGATTTGCCGTTCGCCATGAACCGTTTCTGCGGAGCTGAAGACATCAAGGCGATGCGCGTTGGCAGCGACTATCAAGACCGCAGCTTCGGGAACAACTGGGGAATGCTGATCGAAGAGTTGAAGCTTCTTGCCCGAGGCGTTTTCGTGTTGGATGCCAGCGGCAATGTTGTCCACGCCGAGACCGTGCCAGAAGTCACCCAAGAGCCGAACTACGACGCGGCCCTCGCGGCGCTCAAGGGCTTGCTCTAACCCGGATGATTCATCAGCCGCCTGGCGCTAGCCTGCGGTTCTCGCGAACTTCGAGAGAACCACACGCGAGCGCGTGGCGGCTGATTTGCGCGGTGTTTTGGGCAAGATAGCCGTAACTCTTTTCGCAAGCGTATATTTTGAAGAATGCTGACCGGTTCATGAATAATCCTGGCTAACGCCCTCGATCAAATCCCCCTCCGAGGTCTTCGCATGAACTTCCCGAGATCTTTCTGTTACCGCCTCGCCGCGGTTGTCACTTGCGTTTGCATCGCGTCGTCGCCGCTCGGCACGCCCACGCATGCGGAAGAACCAGCGTCTTTAAAGCTCGTTCCCGCGGACGCGGCATTTTATTCGGCGTCGACACGCCTGCGCGAACAATACGATGCATTCATCGGCAGCCGTGCCGTCGCCAAGTTACGCGAGATGCCGATCGTTCAAATGGGACTCGCTCTGGCGCAAGCTCAGTGGAACGATCCCGGCGGTGACCTTGCACCGCTGAAGGCCATGCTCGAACAGCCGGAGAACAAGCAGCTGGCCGGGCTTTTGATGGATGCCGTTTCGCACGAAGTGTTTGTCTATGGAGATGAAGGCTTCGCCGATCTGTTGGGTTTGATGAACGAGATCAATCGCGCCAACCAGGCAGCGTTCCGCGATCTTGGTGCTCCCGGCGGCAGTGATCCGGCGGAACGGATCGCCGCGGAAATGTCGAAGATATTCGCCCAACACCTGGACAAAGCGAAAGTCCCCGACATCGTCATCGGCTTTCGCCTATCAGACACCGAGCCTGCACTGGCGCAGCTCGGGCGTCTCGAACAATTACTCGGAGCGGTTCTCGCCGGGCAGCCGGAATTGAAGCAACGACTCTCGCGGAAACAAATCGCGGGGGGCGACTTCCTGACGATGCAACTTGACGGGTCGCTGATCCCCTGGGAAGCGATTGCGGAGAATGTGGAGTTCGACTTCTCCGAAATTCGTGACAAACTCAATAAGATGACCGCGTCGGTTGCAATCGGGGTGAAGGACCAGTATTTGATCGTATCGATCGGAGATAATAACGATCACTTGGTCGCGCTCGGACAGGGTGAGTTGCTGGCAAACCGCAAGGAATTGGCACCGCTCAAGCAACACGCACAGCAACAGATTTGCGCCGTCACCTACGTCAGTGAAGACTTCATGAAGCAGGCGAATTCGTCGGCGCAACAACTCGATCAACTCGTGGGTGTCGCGGAAATGTTCTTGCCGTTAATCGACTTGGACGCTGCGCTCCAACAGCAAATGCTCGGCGATGTCCGTGACCTTGTGGCTGATCTCAAGGAGGCGATTCCAACACCGGGAGCGGCCACCAGTATCGCTTTTACGACGGCGCGAGGTTACGAAGGGTATTCCTACAACTGGGGCGAGAACAAGACGCTTGATGCTTCACAGCCGTTGACGATACTCGACCACGTCGGTGGCGACCCCATCCTCTTGTTCGCCGGACGCAGGAAGTACTCGCCGGACACTTACGAAGCAATCTCGAAGTGGATCGGGCGAGCGATTTACTACGGTGAAGCGATTGGCGTTGAGAGGCTTGGCGCGAAGGAACGAGAATTCTATCAGCGCGTTCGCGACGACTTGGCTCTCTTAGTGAAGCAGCTGGATCAAGTCACGCGAGACAAAGTCGTACCGGCCTTCCGCGACGGCCAAGTCGCCGTTGTGCTGGATGCGAAAGTTACCAGCAAGCAATGGCACGAAATGCTTCCTCCAACGGAAGAACCGCTGCCGATGTTAGAGCTGGGATTTGTGTGCGGCGTGAGCGACGCGAAGCTCGTCAAGGAAGCGGCCGCCGAGTACTTTCAGATCGTGCAAAAGGTAATCGACACGCTCCACAATGCCGAGCCAACAACCATCCCGGACCTCCAGCTGCCGCCACCCGATTCGCGGGAGTTTCCGGAGGGCACGGTCTATTATTACCGCCTGCCGCAAGCGCTTGGGCTCGACAAGCAAATCGCACCCAACGCGGGTCTGTCGAAAGATACGTTAGTTGTGGCGCTCGTTCCCAAGACGACCGTGCGTTTACTTGGAAGCACGCCAGTTCAAGCGGGCGTGATCGCGAAGCATCAGGGAGCCGCTGGGGCGGCAATGCAGTTCAGTCTTTCCCGGCTGATCGACGCCGTCGCGCCATGGGTCGACTACGCGATTAAGATGTCTGGCGCAGATGTCGACGAAGCTGTTCTCGAACAGATCCACACGGGACTCGAAATCGCCAAATGTTTGCGCGAGATCTCCACCGTCACCTACCAGGAAGACGGCGTCTGGGTCACGCATGTTGAAACGCACTTCGAAGACTTGCCAGAGTAACCAGCCCCCAGCGGACGGAGACGTCTCGATGCGAATACTGCTTGGCAATGCAGTCGTGTGTTGCACCGTGATCCTTGTGGCGGCATGCAACGCCAGCACGCCGCCAACTCCGCCACCGGTCGTGAACGAACCTGGCGGACACGACCACGCGCACGACCATTCCCACGAAGCAGTCGGTCCCAACGGCGGCCATCTCGTCGAACTTGGCGACGAGGAATATCACATCGAATGGACCCACGACGATGAGACGGGTTTGGTCACGCTGTACATCCTCGACAGCGACGCCAAAACACTTTTACCGCTGACCTCGGACGCGATTACGATCACGGCCAAGGTGCAGAAACCAATCGAATACCAGCTTGCCGCGGTCGATGCCAGCGGTGATCCACCGGCGTCCGCAAAGTTCGAGTTGAAAAGTCCCGAACTAATCGTGGGCCTACAATTCGCCGGTCAGGGAACTGACGTTTCGGTAGCCGTCACGATCGACGGAAAACCGTATCGAGGCGTGTTCGAACATCACGACCACGGTCACCAGCACTAATCGCAAAGGTCACCGACCATCAACAGCCGGCCCTGCTGGCTGAGCGGCTTGCTGGCGGACTTCGCGGTTGAGCTGTTGATAGCTCGGATCGTTCGGTCGGA
This sequence comes from Planctomycetota bacterium, assembly GCA_027622275.1. Taxonomy (GTDB): domain Bacteria; phylum Planctomycetota; class Planctomycetia; order Pirellulales; family Pirellulaceae. The sequence continues at coordinate 34,794 of JAQBZB010000028.1, forward strand.
GTTCTAACAGACGTTCGATTTGTTTGATGGCATTCGACAGATCGCCCTGCTGGCGGTGAAGCAAAGCTAAGGCAAGCACAAAGTCCGGCGTGTTCGGCTCCAGGCGGACGGCATTTGACAGGGACGCCAAAGCTTCCTCCTGCTGGCCATGAAGATAGAGGGACAGGCCATAGCGGTATTGGATCGCGGCGTTGTCGGGAGCCAACTTGGCATCGCGGCCCAGCAACGGCAGTTCGCCCTTTCGCAATTCGGCGACACGCGCTCGCAGCTTCTGCGACTCCATGATGCTCTCGATGGCCGCTTCGCGATTCTGTTGGGCGATGCGGCGCGCATTGTTTTCGGCTTCTTCCGCCTGGCGTTCGAGTAACGCGGCGAGATTCGTTCGCGGTCCGGTCACGTTCGGCTCGACGCGGATCGCCGTTTGATAAGCCTGCTCGGCGGCTTGCAGGTCGTTCAAGCTTTCGTAGACGACGCCAAGCGTCAGGTGCGCGGCAGCCCGGTCGTTGTTGACCAGCACTCCCTCCTGGAACTCTTCCAACGCTGCCTGTAATTGCCTTCTTTGCCCGCCGTTCAGCATTTGCCTCGGAACGCGAGCCAGCACGCGAGCGGCTTCTGTTCGCACCGACCGGACGGGATCTTCGAGCAGCGGCAGGAGCAGACGCATCAACTGTGTATCGTCGTGCAGCAGTTGGAGATCTGCCACGGCGGTCGTCCGCACTTGTGGATCGTTGTCGCTGAGCAACGGCTCGGCGGCAGCGATAACTACGGAGGGGGCATACTGGCCTAACTCGTACAGAGACGTTGCGCGAACAATACCCGGCAAACGCTTCTCCTTCGCAATCGACGCGAGGTCTTGCGCAGCTTCCAACGCCCCCTGCCTGGCCTGCACGAAAGTGTTGGCGAAGTGGGTTGAAAGATCCTCTTTCTCGCCGTACCACTGGCGGAAGTAATTAGCAGACCACTGGTTGACTGCGGCCAGTGATGACCGGACTTCTTCATCGTCCTGCGCGGCGACGAGCCAATCGGCGTATTGCGTGAATCTATCGCGCTTCTCGGCTGGCAGCTTCGCCCGGTCGAGATGGCATCGCGTACAGGCGTTGGGTGTGCCAAGTGTGATGCTCAAGTCAGGCCGTGGCGCGCGTAGGCTATGGTCGCGACGAGCATCAACGGCCATGTAAGTGGTTTCCGGCATGTGGCACTCGACGCACGAAGATCCAGTGCTTCCAGCGTTGTGGCGGTGATGAGTGGGCGTGTCGTATTTGCCAGCCGAGTGCTGATGGCAGGACGTGCAAACTTGGTTGCCATCATGCTTCAATCGCGCGGTATGCGGATCGTGACAGTCGGTGCAACGGACCCCTTTGTGATACATCTTGCTCTGGATGAACGAGCCATGCACGTAGACTTCGTCCAGAATCTGCCCGTCCGCATGGTAGGTATGTGCCAAGAGCAACTCGTTGGCGAAATAGTCGTAAAAATCTTCTCCCGGCCGGTAGCCGGGTTTGACGATGCGGCGCCGCGAATGGCATTGGAAGCAAGTATCGAGTTGCTTCTTTGCATCCTTGTCCTTCAGCTTCGCCAGACCATAGCCGTGCCGGCGGTCCCAGAACAACGACTTCGACTCGGCCAGCTTTACATGCATCCCGCCCGGACCGTGGCAGGCTTCGCAACTGACGTCGATCTCGGAAAACGTCGTGTGGTACGTCTTCGTCTTATCGTCGTAGGCCTTCTGCAAGTTCGTCGAGTGGCAGTCGGCGCACATGTTGTTCCAACGCTGAGCGATTCCCGTCCAGTGGAGATCATCGTCGGGTGCCAACTTCTCATCGACGTCCGGCGGCCGCAGATAGAACCACTCTTTCTTGGCCGTGTCCCACGAAACTCGCAGCACCTGCACGCGCGCGACCTCGCTGTCCGGCATGTCGGCCGAGCGATCAAACTCGACCATATACTGTTGCAGCGGCTCGACGCCGAAGACGTACTTCACTTCGAAGTCCGACATCTCGCCGTCCGGTCCCTCGGTGTTGACCATATACTTGCCGTCGCGAAGAAACATGCGGCTGGTGATGCCGTAGTGATCGACTTCCGCGTTGTCAAAATTGCCGAGTACGGTCTTTGATGTCGCCAGATCCATTGCCAGATCATGGTGCGAGCCTTCCCACAGTTTCGCCTCTTGCTGATGGCACTGGATGCAAGTTTGGCGGCCAACGTAGGCGGATGGTTCGTCGATCGGGAGGCAGGTCCACCAGTCAGCAAACGCGACGCCGCCAGCAATTAGTATGACGAAGATTACGGCGCTCAGCGGCCTCCGCTTCGTTACGAAGTATTCGGGACCAGTCTCTTTGGAGGCAGTGGGCATCGGCGATTCGTCAAGTATTTCATGTGAATTCGAGGGAACTGCGGAGACTAACTGGGCTTAGCCGTCTAGCATAACATGGGGTTGGCGAGTTGCTCAGTTCGTCGGTTGGAACTTCCTAACAATTGCGGAAGTAAGCTACTTGCCAGCCGCAGGAGCCGCCACCGTTAACCAGGCCGCCGAGAATTCGGCGGTCGTGCCGGCGATCACGTAATCCGCGGTTCGCTCGATCGCCCCTTCCCCGACCGACTTTCCAACGACCCGGAACGTGCCCGATACCGGCCCCGCGTCGGTGTTCAAGACAACTTTCACGGACTTGGACGAATCACCTTTCGCCTCCGACTTGACGACTTCGCAGCGGACTCCGTCGGGCAACTCGATGGCATTCACCTCGATCTCGCCGTTGAAGCCATTCCGCCGCTCGATGGTGACCGGGATCTCAAGCGGTTTGCCTGGAGTCAGCACGTAGGCGTCGTTCGCCAACTTCAGGGCGAAGTCTGGCGGCGACGCGTCGATGGTCATGCGATAAACGTAACGAAAGCCGCCGTTGCGGTGAACGTCCCGCACGACGATGCGATACGGACCATCCGCGGGGATCGCTTGCGTCAGCTGGCAGTCGCGATTGCGATTGGTATCGTCTACTTCGCCGATGACTTTCTCTTCCGCGTCGAGAACTTGAACAAGCGGGTCGAGCAAGAACCCAAGCGCGTCCGACTCAACTTGAATCGAGAGCTTCGTTCCCTTGGTCGCCGTGACCAGAAACACATCTTCGTCACGTGCGGAGTCGATTCGGCCGGTGACAACGGCCGGCAATTCAATCGGTTGCGGGTTGGTCCGGCTCAACTCGCCGGTGGCGGCGACGGCGGGGTAAGTTGTCAGCGACTGTTGCACTGCCGAAGCGAATTCCGGATGCGACGCGAACAACCGGTCGCGGTGACCGACGGACGCTTGTGTAATCAACGCACCCTCGGGCAAGTTCCAACCGAACAGCCGCGTATCGGCGGAAACTTCGGGCTGTGCCGAAAGTGGAACCACCTGATCGACGAAGCCGCTGGTGGTCAACGTCAATCGATAGATGAAAGTGCTGGCACCAGCGAAGGCGATGCTGCTGTTCGGTGTCAGCGGGAACGCAAATGTTCGAGCGACGTAGCTGCCGTCGCGCGGCGCAACGAAGGCGATCTGCGGATCGAGACCGCGCTGGTCGTCGTTCTGTGCCAGCACAAAGCCGTCGGCGTTGCAAATCTGAAGCACCGCGTCCATTGGCGAGCCAAACGTCTGGTTCGCGTCCAACGAAGCGACCAGCGTCTGGCCTGCTTTCATCTCGAAGGCGAACCCGTCGATGTCGCCACCTTTCTCCAGGCGTCCGTTGATGATCGACGACTGTGCGATCTTGTTTGCCGCGTCCAGTTCTTCGTTCGGCTCCGTCTCGACAACCTCCGGCAGCGAGTCGACTGCGAACGGGCGCAGCTGGGTCGCTCCCTCCTGATCATGGAAGCGGAGCAGATACACGCCGCTGGCAGTGTCCGCGATATTGATCTTGAATTTGCCATTGTCCTTGTCCGGCTCGACTTGAACGCCGTCGCGATCGACCCACACGGAAACCGGCCAATTGCTGAAGCTGCCGGCGGCCGTCACATCGACCTGCTGCCCGCGCTGTCCACCTGCCGGAAAGAGCGCGTCGCACTTCGGCGGCGCGGACACCGCTGATGGCGTCACGATCATCGTCGCCAGTACCGCGACAGCGGCCACGAACGACTTAGCACCGTTCGAGGAATTAGTGAGCGGAATGGCGCTAGCCACCGGTTCTTCGTGCGCCGTGAAACACCGGCGGCTAGCGCCGTGCCGCTCACCTGAATTCGGACAGGTATTTCTCGAACGGTCCTTAGCAGGATCTCGTGGATCGGAACGATGAATCGATTGCATTACGTGAGGTCAGTCTTTGAATAGGAATTCCGGGGTATTCAACAAGGCCCACAGCAGATCTTCCGTCGCCTGCTTGCGTCCGGCTTGGTCGGTGGCCGCCTCGAACAGCTTGTTCCCAAACTCACGTTCCTCGCTGTCGGGGACTCTGGCGTAGACGAGCAAGTACAACTCTTCCACGATCTGCTCGGGAGTCTTGTCGCTGGCCGCGAGTTTCGCCGCGCGGCCTTTGTCGGACGTGACGCGGCTGTGCAGTTCCGTCGCGTTCATCATATGCAGAGCCTGCGTGACGGTGGCGTCTTCCTGGCGTTCGCAGGGCGGATCTTGATTCGGATCGGGGCGGCCGAAGGTGTCCAAGAACAGCGAATCGACGCGGTGAGTCCAAATCTCCTTGGCCCGCGAACCCGGCGGCATCGCGGCGAACGTGTTGGGCACGCCCGTGATGTCGGCGACGGCGTCGAGCATCACTTCGGCCCGCAACCGTTGCCGGTAGTGACGCGAATAGTTCTGCGTGTCGGCGATGTTGCGATCCGTCGGTTCGGAACTCAAGGCGTAAACGTACGAACTGGTGATCGTGCGAATGACCTCCTTTAAATTAAATTGCTTGTCGCGGAAGTCGTTGGCGAGCGCCTCGAGCAGCGGGCCGTTCGATGGCGGATTCGTCGCTCGCAGATCGTCGACTGGCATGACCAGCCCGCGCCCCATTAAATCGTTCCAGATTCGATTGACCGCGGCCGGGGCGAAGTAATCGTTGTCTTTGCTCGTGACCCAAGCCGCTAAAGCTTCGCGCGGATCGGTGTCGGGATCGATCGGCGGCGCTTCGTTGAACAACGGTCGCGGCTGCAGCACTTCACCGGTCAACGGATGCGACACACTCCCCGACTTGGCCGTCAGGACGATCTCTTCGCCGCCGGAGATCGGAGTTGACAACCCGGTCCCCTTGTATCCGACGCGGGCGAAGTAGGCCGCGAAGCTGTAGAAGTCGTCCTGGCTCCACTTCTCGAAGACGTGATGATGGCACTTCGCGCATTCGAGCCGGATGCCAAGAAACAACTGCGTCACCAACGTCGTCATTTCATCCGGCGAGCGGCGATCGCGAAACAAGGTCGCTGCGCCGTTGTGCCAAGTACTTCCTTGCGCGGCGATTAACTCGCGGACGAACTGATCGTACGGTTTGTTCTGGCGAAAGCTGTCGCGAATCCAGTAGTCGTAGTTCAGCACCGCTTTGATGCCGACTCGATAAGGATTCGGCCGCAGCAAGTCCGCCCACTTGTTCGCCCAATGCTCGGCGTACTCGGGCCGGTCGAGCAGACGATCGATCAGGTGCTGTCGTTTGTCCGTGCTTGGATCGGCGAGAAACTCGCGTACCTCGTCCGGCGTCGGCAAAGTCCCGATGATGTCGATGTAGACGCGACGCATGAACTTCGCATCGTCAACGGGCGGCGAGGGCGTGATGCCGAGCGACTTCAGCTTCTGCCACACGAGTTCGTCGACGAAGTTGTTGCGGGGCAGCGCGGCGTACAACTCGTCGGGCACTTCGCCGGCGAGCGGAATCGCGACGTTGCAAGTGGCGATCACGTTCATGTATCGAGCCATGATCGATGCTTCGCCAGGAATCGGCCCCGCTTCGATCAGGCCATCATCGTCGACTGCAACGATCGCGCTTTCGTTGGATTGAAACATCGCCATCCGCGTGACATCTTCCGTCGAGCCGTCGGAATAGTGCGCGGTGACTTGCAGCTGCAACGTCTCGCCGGGTTTCATGAATTGTTCGGTGGGCGCAGCGGTGACCGCCGTCAGTTTCGGCTCATCGGCAACACGCCGCGGCAACCCGGCCACGATCCAAGCGCGCAGGATGCGGTACTCGTCACTCTCGACCTTAAACCGCTGACCGCCACCATGCGGCGCTTGGCCGGTGGCTTTCAGCAGCAGCAGACTTTGATCCGGGGCCGCGGGAAAGACGCGACGCCCGCGGGCGTTCATCGTCAACGCGGCGTAATCGAACTCGGGATCGAACCCCAGCAGCGACAACTGAAAGCCGTTCTGCCCACGCTGCTTGCCGTGGCAGGCCCCGGTGCTACAGCCGCGAGCCGCCATAATCGGTTGCACCTGAAGCTCGAAGCTGACGGGCTGTGCTTCCTGTGCGACGGCACTCGCACCGCGCGGGACAAAGCCGAGACAAAGCAACGAAATGAGAACACCGGCGATCTTGTGAAACCTGCGCATGGGTAGGACGTTTCGTGGCAGGAGGGAGTGAGTTTGCGTGTGCCCTGCATTCTACCTAGGCATGTGAGAATGAAGCAAGGCACGGCAACCGCCATCGTACAGAAGCGTCAACGCAATTCACTCTCGGATGGACGCGACATGCGCCCAAGAGCGGTTATCGAGTCGTCGCAGCTCGATACTCGCTATTCTCGGGTCGAGGCAGCGGGGAAGTTGCCTGACGGATGTTGCGTCGCGAGACGGGAATGGGAGCTGCGGCCGGGATGCGAGTCAGCTCCTCGCGCTTCTCCTGAGCCAAGAATTCGCGCTCGACCAACTCGGGGTCGTGCTGCGTCCAGGTCTCGCGAACTGACTTGGCCCTCACGCGCCGGACTCCATTGCGCTGCTTGAAATCTTCCCACTCCGATACGTAACCGCCATCGCGCCAATCACGCAGTGGGACTTGGGTGGCGGTTTTGAGCAACCGCCAATCGCGAACCTGGTAACGGCTGTGGACCGTACTCCAGTCGTAATAGATGACTTGATCGAAGACCAATCTGCCCTGGTCGTCGTAGAAATGGTTGACCTCGACAAGATCAACCTGATCGACCGTCACCTCATCAGCAGGGCTGAGAGTTAGTGCGGCCATGCAGACCGCGATCTGAATGGACATGGCTCCCACCGCTCTCCTCCTTGAGTTCGGGTTTGGTGGTCCTTGAACGTCCGAAGACGCCACGTATCCTTATTCACTATCGGCACTGGAACGCCCGTCTAGTGAAAACTTCTGGTTCTGTACGAAAAATACCGACGTAAGTCTAGGCCGATATTGTCAAACTCGCGAACCAAGGGCCCAAAGATTCCAGCCCTATGCGTTAACCGTCGCGTTCTTGCTCACCGCATTCAAGATGCAATGCCCGATGCGCGGCAGAGCACGAACGTATTCGGCCGCCCCGATCGCGATCGCTTCTTTGGGCATCCCGAACACGACCGAAGTGGCCTCGTCTTGAGCAATCGTGACGGCACCGGCCTCTCGCATTTCCAACAGCCCACGAGCACCGTCGCAGCCCATTCCGGTCAGGATCACGCCGACCGCGTCGCCCGCAACATGCCGGGCAACGGATCGAAACAGGACATCCACGGACGGACGAAAACGATTGACGGGCGGAGCTTCATGCGTTCGTACAACTCGCTGGCCGCCGGCTTGCCGCACTTCGATATGCAAGTCGCCGGGCGCGAGCAAAGCTTGCCCGCTCTCCACGGCGTCTCCATCACGCGCCTCGCGCACCTCAATCGACGACTCGCGGTTGAGCCGCTCGGCGAACGAACTCGTATAGCGCGCGGGCATGTGCTGCACGATGACGATGCCGGGAATTCCTTTCGGCAGACCGGCCAGCAACTCTGCCAGCGCCTCCGTGCCTCCTGTCGATGCGCCGATCGCGATCAGCTTCGTTGAATCGATCACCGCCTCGTCTTGACGGCTATTCGACGAATCGGACGAGGACGACGAGCTTCGATCTCGCAGCCGCAGCTTCGCGGTCGCCGCGACGTTAACTTTTTGAACTAGCTCTTCCGCCATAGCGACCGCGCCCGTCCTGACGTCGACCTTCGGCTTTTCAATGAAGTCCACCGCTCCCAGTTCCAGAGCCCGAAGTGTCTCGTGGGCACCACGCGACGTGAACGCCGATACCATGACGACCGGCATCGGCTGTGTCTTCATGAGTTTTTCCAGGAACGTCAGTCCGTCCATCCGCGGCAGGGCGATGTCGAGCGTGATCACGTCCGGCTTGAAAGTCTTTATCAACTGCCACGCAACGTACGGATCGGGAGCGGATTCCACGGCGTGAATTCGCGGGTCGCCCAGCAGGACGTCGGTCAACAGCTTTCGCATCACTGGCGAGTCTTCAATGATCAGAACTTTTGTCATCGCGATTGCCTCGACTCTGTGGCTCGTGTTCTAGCCCGGATTATTCATGAACCGGTCAGCGTTCTTCAAAACATACGATTGTAAAAAGAGTTACGGCGATCTTGCCCAAAACACCGCGCAAATCAGCCGCCACGCGCTAGCGTGCGGTTCTCTCGAAGTTCGCGAGAACCGCAGGCTAGCGCCAGGCGGCTGATGAATAATCCGGGCTAGGAGCCCGGTTTGCGATAGATCGTGTGTCCGAGTGATTCGACGTAGTTGGCTAGCCAAGTTTGATGTTCCGAGTGACCGAGGAACAAGTATCCTCCAGGCCGTAGCTGTTCTGACAATCGTGCAACGAGCTGTTTCTGTCGCGTTTCGTCAAAATAGATCATGACGTTCCGGCAGAAGATCGCGTCAAAGCGGCGTTGAAACGGCCAGTCCGGTGCCGTGAGATTGAATTGACGAAACGCGATCATGCGCCGCAATTCGTCACGAGCCCGACACGTTTGACGGTAGCGCCCCGTTCCTTTCATGAAGTGCCGCTCACGGATCGCGCGCGGCAAGCAGGTGGCTTCGGCAATCGGGAAGATGCCACTCTCGGCGGAGCGCAGCACGTCGGTATTGATGTCCGTGGCGAGGATCTTAATGTCCCAACAGGCTCGCTGACCGAAATTCTCGAGCAGGGTGATCGCCACGGAATAAGGCTCATGCCCTTTCGAGCACGCCGCACTCCAGATTCGCAGCTTGTAGTCCGAAGTGGCGGCGGCGTTGGCGCGCCACTGACGAAATGCTTGATCGCGCAGAAACTCGAAGTGATGGTTTTCGCGGAAGAAGTCGGTCTTGGTTGTCGTTACAAAGTTGACCATCTGTTGCAACTCGGCACCGTCACGATCCTCGCAAAGCAGATAGTGATAATAGTCGTCGTAGCCCCGCAGTCCGAGCTGCCGCACGCGGCGAGCCAGCCGCGAGACAAGCAAGTCGCGTTTCGTGTCACCGAGCGTGATGCCCGACTCAGCCCTGATGAGATCACGGAGCTGCTCGAATGTTCTCGGCGAAATGCTCGCGAACGATAGCTCGCCTTCTTCAGTGGTTGCCACTTGCGGGACAGGCACGGCTAAAAGTCCTCGAATCCGCCACGGCTGTCGCGGCTGCCAACGGGGATGGAGTCGAGTTCACGGTCGCTCTCCGCGCTCCAATTCGCCTCGGTCGCGCGCCGGGAAACGGCTTCGGCCGGTTTGAGCGAATGCGTAAAGAACTCGTCCTCCAGGTCACGGCTGTGGTGCAGACTCGCCAGCACACTTTGCAGTTGTTGGGATTGTTCGGCCAACCCGACGGCACTCCGCGACATGGAATCGGACTGCGTCGCGCTGACCTGTGTGGCGTGATCGATCTGAGAAACAGCACGGCTGACTTGCTCGATGGCCACCGATTGTTCACGGCAAGCGCCCGCGATCTCGCCGACGATATTCGTCACCTGTTGAACGGCCGCCGTAATTTCATTCAGTTTCTCGCCCGACTGGTTGACCAGCGAAGATCCCGTCTCGACCTTCTCGACGGAATCTTCGATCAGAACCTTAATCTCCTTGGCAGCCGCGGCGCTGCGTTGTGCGAGATTGCGGACTTCACCGGCGACAACGGCAAAACCGCGCCCTTGCTCGCCGGCACGCGCTGCTTCGACGGCCGCATTCAAGGCCAGCAGGTTGGTTTGGAAGGCCAGTTCATCGATCGCGCTGATGATGTCGGAGATCTTCTTTGACGAGACTTCGATATCCCGCATGGCCTGAACGGCGCGGCCGACGACTTCGCCTCCTTGCTCGGCGGTGTGACGCGAGCGGAGCGCGACGCCGTTGGCCTGGTCGGCATTCTCAGCGTTCTGGTCGACCGTGGCCGTAATCTCTTCCAGACTCGCCGCGGTTTCTTCCAGGCTGGCGGCCTGCTTATGCGTGTTCAGTGCCAGTTGGACGGACGTGTCCGACAAGGACCGCGATACGTTCGAGAGGCTGGACGCGACTTTCTCGACCTTCGCCAGCGCATGACGAACCGAACGGTTGATGAAGGACGACATCGCGAGTACCAGCGCCGTGATCCCGATTCCGGTTCCGACAAGCAGCCAATTGCTAAACACCACCGTCGCTTGCGCGCGCTGCTCGTCGTGCGTGTTTCGAGTCTGAGCGAGCGTCACGACTTGCTTAATCGCTTGATGGTGCTCGTCAAACAGTTCTTTGAGTTTGCCGTGAGCGAATTCGTTGGCGAGGTCACGATTGCCCTGCTTGATCGCCGGAATGAACTGTTCATTCACGACGTGATAGAACTTTCGCGCGGGCTCGTAAGACGTTACGACCAACCATTGTTTTAGCTCACCATCTTCCAATTCGCGGGACCAGCGAGCATGCCGGTTGCCGTAATCTGCTTCGAGCAGCTCGCAGCGACGGTAGAGCTGGTCCTGACGGGCCGAGTCTTCTTCCGAGGCGAGTTGCAACACCGCCAGATACGACTCGGCGATAAACCCGCGTGACGGAACGACGTCGGACACCAGGGCCTGGCCTTGCGCGATGTGCGTATACAGCGGGCCATTGACTTTGACGCGTTGCAGTGTCGCAAACGAGAACGCTCCGTAAACAACCAACCCCAAGACGGCGATGATTGTCAAAAGATTGAGTTTGTTGGTTACCGTTAACCGCTTTAGTCGGAACATTGTGTAAGCCTTTCGCGATTGGGAGCTGTGTTGATTTTGGTCAAATGATGAACGTCGAGAAGAAGGACGAGCCGTTCGCCGGGTTTGCCGACACCGCGAAACCAGGTCACGTCCAAGTCGTCGGCCAGGGGCGGGGAATCGTCGATGTCTTCGAGCTTGATGTCGAGCACATCGGAAACGCCATCCACGACGAGTCCGATCTGCCTATCGTTGACGGCGACGACAATGATCACCGTGAAGCGGTCGTACGCGCGGGCCGGCATCGCGAAACGAAGCCGCAAGTCGACAATCGGGATGATCGTGCCGCGTAGATTCAGCACCCCTTTGACGTACTCGGGAGCGTTCGGGATCGGAGCGACGTGCGCCAGGCTCTTAATCTCCTGGACATGCATGATCTCGATTCCGTACTCCTCGTCGTCGAGTGAGAAGACAAGGAACTGTCGCGCGTTGTCCGTAAATCGATCGGTTGCCGTTGCTAGATTGGTCATACAGTCGGTTCTTTCAAGATGCATGGTCGGGAAGTCTGTTGGCTAATGGGAAAATGCGAGGCGATGTAACGCGGGTGTGTCGACGATCAACGCCACGCTGCCATCACCCAGAATCGTCGCGCCGCTGATCCCTGCGACTCGTTCGTAGTTCGCTTCGAGGCTCTTCATGACGACCTGCTGGTGCGCGATGAGCTGGTCGACAAACAAGGCCATCCGCTTCCCGCGGTTGTTGATGATCACTAGCAGCCCGTCGCACGGATCCGTCATGTGCGGCGTGACGTTGAAGAGTTCATGCAGCCGGACGAGCGGCAGTGATTCGCCGCGCAGCACCAACAGCTCGCCTCGTCCCGCGACGCGGCGAATATCGGCTCGTGCCGGGCGCAACGACTCGATGACCGAAGAGATGGGCAGCACGTAGGTGTTGTCGCTCACCCGGACCAGCAGCCCATCGACGATCGCCAACGTCAACGGCAACCACATCGAAAAGGTCGCTCCCTCGCCGGGCAGTGACGAAATCTGGGCAAAGCCTTGCATCGATTCGATGTTCTTGCGGACAACGTCCATGCCGACACCGCGGCCCGAGATATCGGTCACGGACTCGGCGGTTGAGAACCCCGGCTCAAAGACCAAGTTGTAGATGTCGCGATCCGGCAGATCGTCGCTCGGTTGCAGCAAGCCGCGTTCAATCGCCTTGCGCCGGATCGCATCGCGATCGAGTCCGCGGCCATCGTCTTCAAGCTCGATACAAACGCTGCCGTCTTTGTGGTAAGCCCGCAAGACGAGAAGTCCCTCCGGATTCTTGTCAGCCGCCGTTCGCTGCTCGGGTGTTTCGATGCCGTGATCGACGGCGTTACGAACCATGTGAACCAACGGGTCGCCGATCCGGTCGACCATGGATTTGTCGAGTTCAGTTTCTTCTCCTTCGAACCGAACCGTAACGCGTTTTCCAACTTTGCGTGCCACGTCGCGGACAACCCGCGACATCTTCTGGAAAATGCCTCGCACGGGAACCATTCGCAATGACAGGCTCAGGTCTTGCAGCTCGCGAGCGATCTTTCGCAATTCCGGGAGCGATCTGGAAGTCAATTCGTGATCCGCGAATTCGATTTGCACCATCGACTCGGCAATCACCAATTCGCCGATGACGTTGATCAGTTGATCGAGCCGCTCACGACCGACTTTAATGTTCTCTTGCGCGCCGTGGCGGCTCGCCGGCGATGCGGTCGCGGCGGAGACAGGCTCGGATGACGGGGCAGCGAGTTCTTCTTCGGCTTGATGGGCATCGACGAGACTCAACTCTTGTAAGACATTCGCCAGCCGGGCGTCGCGTGTTAGCGAACCTCGATGTCGGAGCCATTGCTCCGCGAGTGACATCTGTCTTCGAAGAGCGTCAATGCAAACCAGCACCGTATCAACCACGGCGGCGTTCACGCGGAGATGGCCCGACCGAACACGGTCGAACAACGTCTCGGCGGCGTGCGTCACCGCATGGATGTCGTCCAAGCTGAGGAACCCGGCAACGCCTTTGATCGAATGAAACGCTCGATACAAAGTGCTGATTGCATCTTCCGTGGCCACGCCTTCGCCGACATCAAGCAACACCTGCTCCGCTGTGTCGAGGTGCTCTGCGGCTTCATCCAAGAACTCGCGCAGCAAGTCTTCGTCGGCCGAGAACGGAACCTCCAACGGCGTTTCCGTTGCCACGGCCAGGGACGTCGCGTTCGCAGCACTCGCCGTAGCTGCTCGCAGTAACTCGACCAACTCGGCGGCCGCGGCCGGTGCCGGTTGATCGCTCTTCGCAGCTTCGATCACACCTTGCAGGAGATCGAGCGCACCGACGATGAGTTCGACGATCTCCAGCGTCGGCGTGACCTGTCCGCAACGGACACGTTCGAGACAGTCCTCAAGATGGTGCGTGAATTCAACAACAGGTTCGACACCGAACGACGTGGCAGCTCCCTTGACCGAGTGAACCGATCGGAACATCCGATTGATAAGCTCAATGTCGCCAGGTGCCGCAACGAGGGCGCGCGAGATCTCCTCGAGGACTTCGAGGTGGTCTGCCGCCTCTTCAAAGAAGATCGTGCGGAATTCTGCCAAATCAACTTGCATCCAACTACCACCGGTTAAGTCGCAGTCGGCATCCGTTCCGGATCTGTTTTGGTGTACGACGTGTTTCGATCTCCTCATGAGATCGCGTGACGATTCGTGTGGCCGGTCTCTCGCTCGGATCGCTCGTTCGCGGCGCACAACGGTGTCGCATTGTTTGTCTCTGTTGGCGTTATCGACCGCCTAATCGACGCACTTACCTCAATCGTTTCTCGTTCTCAAGATTCACGATTGCACGGTTGTGCCACTTGAATTCGATAGGGCGGTTACGCCAGACGTAGCGGAGTGCCGGGACGCGACGCAACAACAACTCGTTTGAGTTTCGAACCACCTTCCGAGTGTGACGTAGGTTTACAGAGACGGTGTCCGACGCGAGGACTATCCAACATCGAGGAAACGCATGAGTATCAGGGCTTTGGTGGTCGACGATTCCGGACCGATGCGGGCCATCGTCATACGCAATCTCAGAACAGTTGGCATCGAAGAAATCGTCCAAGCCGCTGACGGTGCGGAAGCGCTGAAGCTGTTTCGAACCAGTGTCTTTGACGTCGTCATCACGGACTTCAACATGCCGCAAATGAACGGCTTGGAGCTTGTCAAAAAACTCCGGGCCAGCGGTTCCGAAGTGCCCATACTGATGCTGACGACCGAAGCGGAACGCAGCACCGTCCTCGCCGCGATCCAAGCCGGCGTCACGGGCTACCTGATCAAACCGTTTGATTCGAGTCTCTTACAAAAGAAACTCGAGAAGGTCTTAGCCGGAATACCGCGAGAATCAGCCGCCACGCGATAGCGTGCGGTTCTCTCGAAGTTCACGAGAACCGCAGGCGATCGCCAAGCGG
>JAQBZB010000029.1 GCA_027622275.1 Planctomycetota bacterium
CGAACCGGCTCAGCGGGAGCTTCGCCCTCCCAAGCCGAGCCGGCTCAGCGGGAGCTTCGCCCTCCCAAGCCGAACCGGCTCAGCGGGAGCTTCGACCTCCCAATGACTTACGGTTGGTAAGATTTCATCTGCCGCTCGCCTTAAAAGCGACCGGCTGGTGGCGAGACTCCAACCAACTATAGCACGCCGCGGACCCCGCACGGGTGGGCATTCAGTAGTCGATCAGCATTCGCTATGATGTCGAGACGATCGACGGCTCAACCACGTGCCACCGGGGAACGTGCGATTGCGGGAAGGTTGATCGGCGAATTGGCCACATGGTTTTGGGATCGGCGAATGATCAGAGACTCCGTAGAACGCTGGGTGACGCAAGACTCCAGCGATTTATACGACGTGGCGCGGTGGGGGAAGGGTTACTTCTCGGTCTCCGAGGCCGGGACGCTGTTAGTGCATCCCAATCGCGATCCCAAGCGGTCCATCGATATGAAGGAGTTGGTCGACCGTCTCCAAATGCGTGGCATGGACCTGCCGATCCTGCTTCGTTTCAACGGCATCTTGCGCGATCGCATGCACGAAATCGCCGCCGCGTTCGCGCGAGCGATCGCGGACCATGATTATCAAGGCAAGTACTCGTGCGTCTATCCGATCAAGGTGAATCAACAGCGACAGGTCGTCGAGAAGATCGTCGAGTATGGCCGCGAACTCGGTTTTGGCTTGGAAGCGGGCAGCAAACCGGAGCTATTGGCCGTCGTTGCCATGACTGACGCCGATACGCCGATCATCTGCAACGGGTTCAAGGACGCGGAGTTCATCGAGATGGCGATGCTCGCGCAGAAGATCGGGCGGCGCGTGATTCCTGTCGTCGAAAAGTATACCGAGCTGGAGATGATCCTGAAGTATGCGGACAAAGTCGGCGTCCGACCGCAGATTGGGATGCGCGTCAAGCTCGCGGCCCGCGGCTCCGGGCGGTGGCAGAGTTCGGGCGGCTTTCGATCGAAGTTCGGCTTGACGGTCAGCGAAGTTCTGCGCGGAGCGAAGGAGCTTGAGTCGCGAGGGATGGCCGACTGCTTCAAGTTGTTGCATTTTCACCTCGGCAGCCAGATTACGAACATTCGGCACATCAAGAGCGCGTTGACCGAAGCTGGCCGAATCTACAGCGACCTCGTCAAACGCGGTGCCGGCGTCGAGATTATTGACGTCGGTGGAGGGCTCGGCGT
This sequence comes from Planctomycetota bacterium, assembly GCA_027622275.1. Taxonomy (GTDB): domain Bacteria; phylum Planctomycetota; class Planctomycetia; order Pirellulales; family Pirellulaceae. The sequence goes on from JAQBZB010000029.1 coordinate 1,218, forward strand.
TGACTATGACGGGTCGCAGACGAATTTCGAGTCGAGTGTGAACTACACGCTTCAGGAGTATGCCAACGACGTCGTCTATCACCTGCATACCGTCTGCGAAGACGCGGGCGTGCCGCATCCCAACATCATCTCGGAGAGCGGGCGAGCCATCGCGGCTTATCATGCCGCGCTGGTCTTCGGCGTTCTCGGTGTATCGGGACAAGGCAACGGCGACGCAGTTCCGGAATCGTTCCCCGAAGAATATGAGCAGCCGCTGCACACCTTGCTGGAGACGTACAAACGGATCGCGCCTCGAAACCTCTTGGAGAGCTATCACGACGCGCAGCAAGCGTTAGACATGGGGATGAACTTGTTCGCCGCTGGCTACCTGCCGTTGGATCAACGCAGCCTTGCGGAGACGTTGTTCTGGGCCATTTGCCGCAAACTGCGCGATCAGGTTAGCGAGTTGGATCATACGCCGGACGAACTGAAGGGACTCGATCGGATGTTATCCGACACGTATTTCTGTAATTTCTCGCTGTTCCAGTCGATGCCCGATAGCTGGGCGATCAAGCAAGTGTTCCCCGTGATGCCGATCCACCGGCTCGACGAACGACCGACACATCACGCGGTGTTGGGCGATATCACTTGCGACAGCGATGGCAAGATCGACCAATTTATCGATCTGCGTGACGTGAAGCATTCGCTGCGGTTGCACGAGTTCGACGGGTCGCCGTATTGCCTGGGAACGTTTTTGGTGGGCGCGTATCAAGAGATCCTTGGTGACTTGCACAACCTGTTCGGTGATACGAACACGGTGCATGTCGAGGTCGCGGAGAACGGCGAGGTCGTGTTTGGCGAACTCGTCAAAGGCGACACCGTGCATGAAGTGCTGCGCTACGTCAGCTTCGACTACAAAGATCTCGTGAACCGGTTGCAGGCAGCCGTCGAGACCGCGGTCCAGAGCGGTTTGCTGGACCACGCCGAAGCGGGCCGGTTCGTTAAGTTTTACGAAGCCGCGCTGCACGGTTACACTTATCTCGAAGAACCGTAAGGCGGCAGGGCCGCAGCGGGCACCGACCGAATGTTGGTCGCGAGCCAGCCTGCCCAGTTTAACCGTTCCTCGCGACAGGTTGTCGCAGGAAACATTAACATTGTTGGGCGAGCATAGCGAGATGTGCTAAACTGTTGTCATGGCTGATAACATGAGAATCGAGACAGAACAAGAGGATGATGGTCGGTGGATCGCCGAGATTCCCGATCTCCCTGGTGTCATGGTTTACGGAGCTTCGCGCGATGAGGCGGTTTCGCGCGTCAAGGCTCTTGCCCTCCGTGCTCTTGCAGACCGCCTTGAGAATGGCGAGGCGATTCCACAAGCCGCCGATCTTTTCTCTGTCGTCCCATGAGCAAGTGGCCCTCCACGAAGGCCAAACGCGTGTTGGCCGCTTTGCTGAAAATCGGGTGGACAGTCAAACGGCACAAATCGGGATCGCACAGCATTCTTGCGCGGGACGGGTGGCCCAATTATGTGTTTGCCTTCCATGACACCGAAACGATTGGGCCACGTATGTTGTCGCGTATCGCGAAACATACGGGTTTGACCCCGGATGATCTCTGAGTTGACGGGAAATGTGCCGCCGAAAACAGCACGCCGCAAAGCGGTGTCACCATGGGCGTAGTGCAACGGACGGCGGCGATACTCCGGCGTGATTCTGGTTGCCAGGCCCCAGTCGCGAACCGATAATCAGTTTGCCTGACCGAAGTCGCAAGTCACCCTGCACGGTTTGACCGTTCCTTGCGACAGGTTGTCGCAGGAAACATTATTAGCCACTCCGAGTTTGAGCGAATGCCGATTGACAAATATCATCTTAATCTAGCCGGCGAGTACCGCGTCTGCGCCGAATTGCTGAAGCGTGAACTGTTTGCAACCGTCACCTACGGCAACAAAAAGGGGGCTGACATTTACGCAATCGGTTCCAACCGGCGTGCTGCAGTGATCGAAGTTAAGGCGTCAAACTCAAACCGGTTCGTTACCAGCTTCTATCAAAAGTACAAAGGACTCGATTTGCCGCATCCCGATTTCTGGGTCCTGTACTCGCTTCGCAGCGACCCCGACGGACTTGCTGAGCGATTCTTTGTTCTCGCCCACGAGGAACTTGCTTTAATCCAAGCTGAGCGAAACTGCCCGAATGAGTCGGTAACGTACGAGCAAGTTGCCGAACGTTGCGCCAAAGGCGTGGATAATGTCGTGATACGGAATGTTGAGACGCATGAAGACTGTTGGGACAAAATCACGGACTACTGCCACGCGGGCGGCTAACATGAGTTTTACGCAAGGTCGCTTCGCGATCACCTTCGCCGTTTGGCCACGATCGTTAGCATTGGTACAATTCGCTCTAATTCAAATTCAGAATCAACCGCTGTGTTTATGGCGGTGACGTAAAAACCTTTCGTTCAGGCAATCGCGCCCGTCAGCCGAAGTTGTTCGTCATGACATTCGTGACCGCAGTCGATCATCCGCTCGTCAAGCATCATCTCGCGCGGTTGCGCGCCAGCGATACTCCGCCCGCCGAATTCCGTGCGTTGGTCCAGCGATTGGCCGTCTTGCTGGCGTATGAAGCGACGAAGGATCTGCGGGTTGCGGAAATCGAAGTGCAAACGCCGCTCACCACGACCGCCGGGCATGTCTTACAACAACGAATCGGAGTCGTGCCGATCTTGCGAGCAGGACTCGGCATGGTCGATCCCGTGCTGGACCTCATTCCCGCTGCCGAAGTCTGGCATCTGGGTCTGTATCGCGACGAGGCGACTGCGCAGCCGGTCGAGTATTACAGCAAGTTGCCCTCGGCCAGCCCAGTCGACGTGGCCCTTGTACTCGATCCAATGCTGGCCACCGGCGGCTCAGCGGCTTCGGCCTTGGCAGCATTAAAGCGTTGGGGCGTGCCGACATTGAAGCTGCTGTCGCTGATCGCCGCTCCTGAAGGAATCGCCGCGTTGGAAGCTGAGTTTCCCGAAGCACAGATCTACCTCTGTGCCATCGACGAGCGATTGAACGACCAAAAGTTCATCGTGCCGGGGCTGGGCGACGCCGGCGATCGCAGCTTCAATACGGTTCCTTCTGATTCTTGATCTCGAAGCTGCCCGCTTATGGAACGCCTCATCAGCCTGCTCGGACTGTTCGTGATGATCGGGCTGGCGTGGCTGATGAGTTCGCACAAGTGGCGAATCAGCCCGCGGATTATCGTCGGCGGCTTGCTGCTACAGTTCGTCTTCGCGGGCTTTATCCTCTGGACGCCGCCGGGTTTGACGGCTCCGGTTGGACAATGGTTGAACGACGGCGTGTCGTTCTTTTTCGATCGGCTGCAAGGCTTCGTCGAAGCCGGTTCGTCGTTCCTGTTCGAAATCTATCCGCGCGAGACCGACGAAGGCTTTCCTCCGTCAGCGATCTTGCTCCGTTCATTCGCGTTCGGCGTTTTGCCGACGATCGTTGTCTTCTCGTCGCTGATGTCGGTGCTGTACTACTTCGGCGTCGTCCAGTTCGTCGTCTCGATCATGGCTCGCATCATGCAGAAGACACTGGGCGTTTCCGGCGCCGAGAGCCTGTCCGCCGCGGCCAACATCTTCGTCGGACACACTGAAGCGCCGCTGGTCATCAAGCCGTATCTCGACGACATGACGACTTCCGAGTTGAACGCCGTCATGATCGGCGGTTTTGCCACGATCTCGGGAGGCTTGCTCGCCGCGTATGCCGGGATGGGCATCGACGCCGGGCATCTGGTCACCGCGTCCGTCATCTCGGCACCCGCCGCGCTGCTGATCGCGAAAGTCATGCAGCCGGAAACCGAGACTCCCCGCACGCTCGGAACCATCAAAGTCGATGTGCCGCGACAAGGCGTCAATGCCATCGAAGCGGCGGCGATCGGAGCGACCGACGGCATGAAGCTGGCGATCAATGTCGCGGCGATGCTGATTGCCTTCCTGGCGATGATCGCCATGCTCGACGCATTGATCGCGGGCGTCGGTTGGAGCATCGGCTTCCGCACCGCGACAGGCGAATCGACTTGGTCGTTGGCCGCGGCGCTCGGATACACTTTCGCTCCGATCGCGTGGCTGATGGGGATCGAAAGCAGCGACTGCTTGCAAGCCGGGCAATTGCTCGGGCTGAAGACGGTCGCCAACGAATTTATCGCCTTTCAGCAGCTCGGCGAGTGGACTTCCGCCACTTCGACCGCCGACCTCAGTCCCCGCACGGTCAAAATCATGACGTACGCCTTGGCCGGCTTCTCGAACTTCGGCGCGATCGGCATCCAGATCGGCGGCATCGGCGGACTCGCCCCCTCGCGCCGCTCCGATCTCGCCCGGCTCGGCTTGCGGGCCATGATCGGCGGGGCCTTGGCCTGCTGCATGACAGCCTGCGTCGCTGGCATTTTGATCTGAGACGAGTCAAGATAGCGTTGGCTTGAGGGGGTGTTTAGAATCTGGTCATGCGTGATGAAATCGGCCCTCTTGAGCAATCCTGAATCTGTTCCGCGGTCCCCCACGGGCTTGTCCCGTTGGAACCCAAGATTAGCGGGTTAGTAGAATGCCGTTCGATTACCAAGACCCCCACGAGCTTGTCTCGTGGGTGAATCAGTCTTCGCAGGCCGACGTCGTCGCACCCGGGTGACGCGGACGTCGAATCTCATTCACCGAACGGGGCAAGCCCGTTGGGGTCTTGGCCTCGTTGACGTTCGCTTCTAACTCACGAATCTTTTGTCTCCAACGAGACAAGCTCGTTGGGGGACAGGAGTCCAACGAAAAATATCATGCGGAACAGAAACGACATCGTCCTGATCCGCATCGACAGCGCCAAACTGAACACTCCACTCCCGACCCCTTCGCAGCCCGCACGAAAGATCACGCCCATGTTCCGCTCGATCACGACGTTCATCGTTTTGTCGCTTCTGACTCTCGGCACAAAAGCTGCCGACGAGGAAAAATTCGACATCGTCCTCCGCGGAGGTCGCATCGTCGATGGGACCGGTGCCCCCTGGTACGTCGCGGATGTCGGCATTCAAAACGGCCAGATCGCCAAGATCGGACACATCTCCGCCGAGGAAGCCAAAACGGTGATCGATGCCAGCGGCCTGATCGTCGCGCCGGGGTTCATCGACATGATGGGCCAGACCGCGACGCCGATGCTGGATGATCCGAAGACCGCCCTCAATCTGCTGACCCAAGGCATCACGACCATCAACGCCGGCGAAGGAGCTTCCGCCGCTCCACGAAGTGCCGCGGAAGGCGCGACTCGCGGATGGTCGACGATGGCCGAGTATTTTCAGCTCGTCGAATTGCAAGGCCTTCCCGTCAACGTCGTCCAGACAGTCGGACACACCCAAGTCCGCCAGCTGGTGCTCGGCGAAGTCGATCGCCGACCGAGTGATGAAGAACTCGAACAAATGAGGGCGCTCGTTCGCGAGGCAATGGAAGCTGGCGCGATCGGCGTCTCGACGGCGCTGATCTATCCGCCAGCGGTCTATGCGCGAACGGAAGAGATCGCGGCACTGGCGGAAGTCGCCGGCCAATACGGCGGGAGGTACTACACACACATGCGCAACGAAGGCGATCTGCTGCTGGAGGCAATCGACGAAGCACTCGACATCGGACGCACGGGCAACACGCCGGTTCATATCTTCCACCTGAAGGCCGCCGGGCGACAGAACTGGGGCAAGATGCAATTGGCCATCGCCAAGATCAAGGCCGCGCGGGCGGAAGGCCAACAAGTGACCGCCGATATCTATCCGTACATCAACAACGGGCTGGGCATCGCGGCGTTCATCCATCCGCGCCACTTCGGCGCAGGCCGCGACCGGTTGATCGGGCGGCTGGACGATCCCACCTACCGCGACGAAATTCGCCAAGAGATGGAAACGACCGGCGGCTGGGAGAACTGGTACCGGCACGTCGGACATGATTGGGATCGCGTGGTGATCGGGCAGGCCGAAGACAAACGCTACGCGGATCTGGTCGGCCAAAGTGTCGCCGCGATCGCCAAGGCTCGCGAGGAAGATCCGTGGGAGACGTTCTTCAATCTCGTCCGCACCGGTGCGTTCGCATTGCCGCAAAGCATGACCGACGCCAACAAAATCTTGGCGATGCAGCAGGAGTTCGTTTCGTTTTGCACCGACGTCGGACCCGCTGGCGGTTCCCGCATCGCGTCGCATCCGCGCGCGTTCGGCTCGTTCCCGCGTCTGTTGTCGCACTACGTTCGCGATCTCGGCGCGATCTCGCTGGAGCGCGCCATCGCCCAGGCTAGTGCCGCCGCCGCGAACGACGTGCTGGCATTCGATCGCGGCCGCATCGCGGAAGGCCTCGCCGCCGACATCATCGCGTTTGATTACCAAGCACTCGCCGACAAAGCGACCTTCGCGAAACCGAGTGAAGTCGCCGAGGGGATGCGTCACGTGATCGTCAACGGCAAGCTCGTGCTGACAGACGGTAAGCAAACGGACGAACTGCCGGGACGCGTGTTGCGCGGCCCCGGCTATCGCGACGCAATGGCACCGCATGCCGTTTCGAGCGGCGAGTCGGACGCGCGGCTCGGCAGCTTCGACCGGATGATGCGCGAGTTCATGAAGCAGCACCGCGTCCCCGGTGCATCGCTCGCGGTGACCGATCAAGGACGGGTCGTCTTCGCGCGCGGGTATGGCTACGCCGATGTGGCGACTCGTGAACAAGTCACCACGGACAGCCTGTTCCGCATCGCCAGCATCTCGAAGCCGATCACGGCGGTCGCGATTCTGCAATTGGTCGAGCAAGACAAGCTGAAGCTCGACGATAAGGTCTTCGAAGTGCTCGATTACGAAGACGAGATCAAGGCGAAAGGCGAGACGTTCGATGCGCGACACCGCGACATTACGATCCGGCATTTGCTCGGACATCGTGGTGGCTGGGATCGGGATCTCTCGTTCGATGGGATGTTTCGATCCGTCGAGTTTGCTGCAAAACTTGGCCTTCCCGCTCCGGCCGGTCCCGACACGGTGATCCGTTCGATGCTCGGGCAATCGCTCGACTTCGATCCCGGCCACCGCTATGCCTATTCCAACTACGGCTACTGCTTGCTCGGCCGCGTCGTCGAAAAACTGACGGGACAGAGCTACGAACAGTACGTCCGCGAACACGTCCTCGCGCCGTTGGGTATCCATTCGATGGGTATCGGCAAGACACGTCTCGACGGGCGGCAGGCGAATGAGGTCCGTTACTATTATCCCGGCCGCGGTCCTTCGGTCTTTCAAGCAGACCTCGGCCAAGAAGTCCCGTGGCCTTATGGCGGCTGGTTTCTGGAAGCGATGGATTCGCACGGTGCCTGGCTCGCGTCGGCCACCGATCTGGCAAAGTTCGCCGCCGCGTTTGACGATCCGGAGAACTGCAAGATCCTGGCCGCAGACAGCATCGCGGCGATGTTCGCCCGACCTCCAGGGCTCGCCGGTCATGAAGAGGACCGTACGGAGAAGCCAGTCTTCTACTCGTTGGGCTGGTTCAATCGAGTTGTCGGCGAGGGCAAGCTGAACAACTGGCACACTGGCTCGCTGGCCGGAACCGCAACGATCCTGATCCGCCGCCACGACGGACGCAACTTCGTCGCCCTGTTCAACGCCCGCACCAGCCCCGACGCATCGCACTTCGGCCGCGAGATCGATCCGCTGTTGCATCACGCCGCCGACGCGGTCAGTGACTGGCCGAAGTAGCCGCCGCTGTCGCGCAATAAGTAGCATGGCCTCGTAGGCCGTGTCGGCTGCGGAACTCCTGAAGGCACACGGCCTACGAGGCCATGCTACTCGTCTCCATACAAGTGGCCTGCGCGAGACTACTCTTCGCCTTCGAGAGCACCGGCGCGGAAATCGCGGACGGCGTTGATCATCGCTTGCATCGACTGATATCGATCGGCGGGTTTTTTCTCCACGGCTTTCATGCATATCTCGTCCAATCGCTTGGGGACCTTGCGACCTTGCGCCACTTTGCTCGGCGGTTCGGCCTGGGCGTAGAGGATGTTCTGGAACGTCTCGTCGATCGTCCGGCCGCGGAATGGCTCGCGCAAGGCCAGGATCTCGTAGAGCACGACTCCCATGCTGAAGATATCGGTCCGCTCGTCGATGTTCTTGCTGCCGTTGACTTGTTCGGGCGACATGTACAGCGGCGTCCCCGGTCGTTGGCCCGGCGACGTCAGCCGTTCTTCTAAGTTCTCGCCGGTGTCTTTCGGTGTATCTTCGTCGGCCCCTTCATCGGGCAAGCCCCAGACCTTGGCCACTCCCCAGTCCATCAGCATCACTTCGCCAAACATCCCGACCATGATGTTCTCGGGCTTGATATCGCGGTGGATCACGCCATGAGCATGCGCGTAGGCCAGCGCGTTGGCGGCTTGAACCATGATGCCCAGCAGCCGGTCGAGCGAGAACTCGCGGACGGCGTCGGGATCTTGCTGGGCGATCAGGCTGAGAATGCGGAACAGATCGCGGCCCTCGATTTTCTTCATCGCAAAGTAGATCGCCCCGGTGTCGTCCTTGCCGAGTTCGTACACAGGCACGGTATTGGGATGCGACATCTGAGCCGTTACGCGGGCTTCGCGCAGCAGGCGACGGCGTTCTCGCTTGTTTTCCGCGGACTCGGGAGCGAGCCGTTTAATGCACACTCTTCGCCCGAGATTACTGTCGTAACAGGCGAACAGCTGTCCATTGCCACCGCCCGCCATCGGCCGCAGATTCTTGTATTTGCGATAATCGTTGGTGAACCAGCCGGGCAAGTCGGCATCGGTGCCCGTCAGGTGGATCATGGGGTATTCGTCTTTTGGCTGCTCCGCCATCGCGTTCTCCGACAACATCCTTGGATGACTTGAAGTGTACGTCTCGTTATGACACATGCCAGTCGCGAAGTAAATCAGCCGCTTGAGGACCGACCGTCGGACTGCTAAGTTCAGCGTTCGAATTATCCGGTTTCCAGCCAACCAATCACGCCACTAGAAGGCCCGCCCACGATGAGCATCACGCAAGCCACGCTCGACAAACTCGCCAAGTACGATACGCCGACGATCTGCAACGTCATCGAACTGTTCGACATTCGGCCGCGCAACGTTGGCTATATGGATCACCGCGTACGATCGAACTTTCCCGAGTTCTCGCCGATGGTTGGCTTCGCTTGCACGGCCCAGTTCCGATCCGATGCGCCTCCGGTCGGTGGTGATGCTTACGGATCGATCCAAAAGCAGCTGGAAATGTTCGGCGATTTGTCGGGGCCGGCGGTCGTGGTGTTTCAAGATGCCGATGATCCGCCGGTCGCCGCGGTGTTTGGCGAAGTGATGTGCTCGACGTATCAGGCGTACGGTTCGGCTGGGCTGGTTACGAACGGCGGCGGGCGCGATCTCGAACAGGTGCGGGCGCTGAAGTACCCGGTCTTTACCGGCTCGACGATTTGCTCGCATGGCTACTGCCACATGCTGCATCTGGGTTTGCCGGTTCGCGTCGGAGGATTGATGGTGTATCAGAACGATCTGCTGCACGGCGATGCCAACGGCGTGACGAACATACCGCCCGAGATCGCCGGCGAGATCGCCGATATCTCGGACGAGTTCATCGCCGCCGAAGCCATCATGCTCGACTACGTGAAAGCTCCCGGCGAGAAAACCGTCGCGAAGTTCAACGAGCTGCGCGAGGAGTTTCAAGTCGTCGTCGGCAAGCTGAAGAAGCGTGTCGCGCGAAAGTGATTGTGGGAATCGATTTGGAGTGCGGGGACTCGTCACCGCTTTGGTATTTTCGGGCTGGTGTTCAAGGCGAAAGGGCTGCGCCCAAAATGGGAAAGCGGCGACAAGTCGCCGCACTCCAAAACTTCTGCCGTTAGAAGAATCCTCCCGGACTAGGACGTTCACCACTTGGCGTTACCTGGAGCCCACCCACGACCGGTACGGCACCTCCTCCGAACCCCTTTCTTCCGTGGCCCGCTGGTGACCAAACACCCAGTTGCGAGAGCAACTTCTGCACTTGGCGGTGGCCGCTGGCGTTATGCTTGACGACGATCGCCATCCCTAAGCCTTGGACAAAGGTTCCAGCCTCTTCGTCCCAAGTCCCTGGCTCGGACGCGCGCATGATCAGCTTCACGATCTCGTCGGGAGCGTTATATGCCGCGTAAACCGGATACGATCGGACGATCAGCGCCGTGGGGTCGACTTCTTCGTTGGCGGTAGTTCGTGCAGACTCCGATTGCTTTGCGGCACGCAGATTCGTGAGCAACTCCACGATCTCTTCGTGTGCGTCTTGCGTTTGCGCGATGACAATCGTCGGTACGGGGAGTAAGGTCCCGATGCTGCTGGGCCCACCCACGGCGCCCCAAGTGTCGGGGGCGATCGTCGACATGATTACTGAGATCAATGAATCGAAATCGCACCGAACACAGCGCGGCTCGATCGAAGAATCGTCTCCGATCTCGACAAGATCACGAACAGGATAGAGACCGATGAGGAGCGCCTCTTCGGCTTTACTTGGCGTCGTGATGATAAGCACTTCGTCGCGAATGATGTAAGTCAACTCCATCTCCGACAGTATTCGTTCGAGGGCAAACCGCAACCGTGTCTCTGTGAACTTTGCGCTGATCGGTGTGGCGGAGTCGATACCAAAGTCTTCCAGCGCATGAATGTCGATGACGATTGGAATTCTCAGCTTATTGGAAATTGACTTGAGGACTTCCTTCAGTGATTCGTCCTTGAACTCCGCGGTAAATGGCTGGTCGAGTGCTTGGCGAATGGCTGTACTACTGTCGTCCTCGCCAAGCATGTAGAGGGTTTGTTGCGCGTCGGCAGCCGCGCTGTCGGCGATGATGTCGCGGTACACAGTGAAGAGTTCCGCGACCTGCTCATGGATATCGTAAGTGTGCGAAACGACGATCGCATTGTGGATCCCTTCGATCGCTCCCGGCCCGCCAACATTGTCCCACGAATCAGGCGCGATGTTGGCTTGAATCGTTTGGAGCAGAAGACTGTGATCCCGTTGCGATTCAACGAGCGTGGGGTCTCTTCCCAGTAAATCTCCCACGGGATAGACCTTCGTGACGAGGCGTGCTTCCGCCTTCTCAGGCGTGGTGATCCATAATGCACCAAGGTGCTTCGTGTAAGTCAACTCGGTCTCGCTCAACAGCAGATTGAGAAACGAACGATTCGAAATTCCGCCAAGCGATCGAGTGATTGGAGTACCGGAATCGATTCCGAAATCTTCGAGCGCTTTCACATCAAGAACGACGTCAATGCCCAGTTCCTCCTGAATTGCCGCGCACACGTCGCTTAAGGGCGCGTCCACGAACGCCCACTCGCCCTTCGCGTCTAGCGCGGCTTCGATCCGTGCTTCCCATTCAGATTGTTGCACCACTTGGGTCGGCGGATCTTCTCCGAACGCAAGCGGCGAATAACAGGCGATGCAAGCTACCAAAGAAGCAAGCAGTAGACAGACGGATTTCTGGAATCGAAAACACATGGAAGACTCTCCTCATCAGACCAGGCCCCTGGTTGAGTCCTTATCGTAGTTGATTGCTGGTACACGTTTCAAATGAAAGATTTCAAATTGTGGGTTGTCAGTACAAGCACGACGTGCAAGCGAGTGAGTAATTTGCCGTCCGCGAAAACCCGTGGGAACCCACTCGCTGGCGCGTCGTGCTTGCATTTCACCGATGGACAGAGGTGCTGGCAACAAACCATCGCGACCCTTGCTATGTCTTCCATGCGACAAAGAACCGCGGTAGAATTCTGAGAATTCACGAACAAAACCCACGGTCAGCCGTCTATTAATGGGAAAGAAATGACTCGCCAAACAGATCGACCTGCCGAGGTGGACAAAATGCCAAGCGAAACGGGCGATCCAATTATTTTCAGCTCGCCACGAAGTATCCGGATGTCCAATACACAACAAACTCAATTGAACGTGCTGGTTGCGGAAGACAGCTTGCTGCACCAGCGATTTGCGCTGCGTTTGCTGGAGCAGGCTGGGCATGCGGTGACGCTCGCTTCGAACGGCCTTGAAGCTCTGGAAGCGTTGCGGCAAAACGACTTCGATCTTGTCTTGATGGACGTCGAGATGCCCGCGATGGACGGCATCAGCGCGACGCAGGCGATCCGCTCCGAAGAGCAGGACGGCGTAAGGATTCCAATCGTGGCTGTCACTGCGACCGGGGATCCTCAGGCGTGCTTGCATGCTGGCATGGATGATTGGCTGCCCAAGCCACTCTCGATCTCGCGTTTGAATCAAACGCTGCACAAAGTCCTCGGCAAACCAGCTGCTTGACGGACGCGACTTTGCGTCGGTATCGCCGACGCGAAGTCCCGACAACGAGGCTTACCCTGGCATCAAGCTGTGACAATGTACGAGCGCACCTTGCGGCCTGTGTGATCAATTCTACACAGGGTCGACGGCGCGGTGGTGGGCGCGGGTGTCGAGGGCGGTTGACCCGGATTATTCATCAGCCGCTTGGCGATAGAGAGCGTCCCGCTTAGGGCAGTGCAATTGCTAGCAACAAAACGGCTTCCGTTCGGGGCCTTTTCGTACTACGAGTACGAGATTGTGAATGGACACCCTCAAAGAAACCACGGTAAGGATACCACATTGTACGACGATTTAAAAAAGCGGCTTTCGTGACGATCCCCTGCAGCCCGATTCGTGCGAACTGATGGAGCTGCAAGAACGACTGGCAGATGACGATCATGTACAGGCGGTTGAGCAATTCATTTCCCAGGCCGATCATCAAACTCTCGACGATGCCTACCGTGGCACCGGCTCGCAGCCCTTCCGGCCCGAACGCCTGTTAGCCATGGTGATGGTGCTGATTCTGCAAGGCATTCGTTCTCCGGCGAAGTGGGCCGTCCATGCCAAAAACGATGACCGCTGTAAGTTGGTTGGTCGTGGCAATCAGCCCAGCCGAACGACTCTCCACAACTGCCGTGATCGCGCCGCCAAGTTCATCGAAGCCTTTCACACCCAGATGATCCAAGATGCGATCCAAGAACAACACATCAAGGAAGAGGTGGAACTGTTCGCGCCGGTGCCCGAGCGAAAAGGTTCCAAAGGCCGCCGAACCGATCGCGGCCAAGTTCAAATTACCGCGGACGAGTTTGCTTGGCAGGAGTCGTCCTGTTCACTCCGCTGCCCCGTCGGGCATTTGATGCGTCAGGTCAGCCGCAGCAAAGACCCTCGTGCCGACGGCCGACATGTGATCGAGCTGCGGTTTGAACAGGACGAAAGCCGCTGTGCCAGTTGCGAACTTGCCGATCGTTGTCTGGCTCCGGGTTCCCGTCGACGCACGGTTCGTCGCTTGGAAGACCAGTCGCTGATGGATGCACAAAAGGAGAAGATGAACAGCGAAGCAGGATTGGCGAGCGGTCGTCAACGCCAGATGCGAATCGAGCGGAGGTATGGAGACAGCAAAAAGCACCGCGGTGGAGGTGAGCTGCACGGGCGAGGTCTAACGAGGGCAACCGCAGAGACCGGCTTGATGGTGGTGGCACAGAATTGCCTGACCCTCTACTTACTGGTAAAACGTGCCAGAACCAAGCAAACATAAGCGGGACAATCTCGCTAGCGTGCGGTTCTCGCGAACTTCGAGAGAACCGCACGCTATCGCGTGGCGGCTAATCTGCGCGGGCTGTTGAAGAATGTCGACCGGTTCATGAATGATCCGGGTTAACATCAATCCATCAATTCGTTTACCGCCAAGCCGCTGGGCTGGTGACGGCATGACTCGCGAGAGGCGGTGCCTACGGCTCGTGGGCATACGAATCTGTCCCAGCAAGGCGAACCTGCTCGCATCTAACAGATTTTCCCTGTTCGCTGAGGTTTTCGCTGATATACTTGTTTCAAACAGTTGTTTGAAACATCTGTCTGCGGGATTCATTGATATGGACGGAGTACGCGAGAAAATCCTCGATGCGGCTGGTCGCGTGTTTGCGGAACGCGGGTATAAATCTGCGACGATTCGGCAGATCTGTCAGGTGGCGGAGGTGAACGTGGCAGCCGTGAACTACTACTTCGGGGATAAGCAGCAGCTGTATCTCGAAACCGTGAAGCAGGCTCATCGCCGTCTGTCGGCTCAGTTTCCGCTTCCTCCTTGGCCGGAAGAAACTTTGCCGACAATTAAATTAAACGGCTTCGTTCGAGCGATGCTGGCTCGCATGATCGGGGGCAAAGCGACTCCTTGGGAGCAGCAGTTAATGCTCCGCGAAGTGTTGCATCCGACGCGCGCCTGCCGCGAACTTGTGGAACAGTATTTTCGTCCTCAGCTGGAACTGTTGTTAAGCATCATCGACGAACTATTGCCGGACGACACACCTGCTCACCAACAGCGTCAAGTGGCGTTCAGCATCATCGGCCAATGCCTGTTCTACCGGATCGCCGGAGACATCGTCGAGATGATGGCGGCGAAGGACGACCAGAATCATTTTTCTATCGACCAGTTGGCCGAACACATCACCGGCTTTTCGTTAGCCGCGATTTCCGGGACTACTCGTTCCGACGACCGAAACAACAACCCTCGTCGCCCGACAACCGTCGCGTGACTCGAACATTCAACAAGCACTGGCCTAAACTCGGAGATTGATTTGTGAGACGCAATTCGCTGGCCGGACAAATTCTCAGTTTCACGGTGTCGCTGGCGATCATCGCCGCGGGGGTCGGGGGATACTACGCGCTGACCTACAAAGGCGATGCCGAGGCGAGTGCCAAGTCGCCGGCTCCCGTACCGCTCGTTCACACGGAAGCGATTCGTCCGCACGAAGGAAGCCTCGACATCTCGGTCGATGGCGTCGTGGCTCCGTTCCGGGAGATCGAAGTGGCCGCCGAAGTCTCCGGCAAAGTCGTGTTCAAGGACGAGGCCTGCAATGGCGGGCGGTTCGTGACCCGCGGCATGCGGCTGATCAAGATCGATCCGCGGGACTACGAGCTGGCCGTGCGGCGGCTCGAGAATCAGCACGAACAGGCCGACGCGAACCTCGAAGAACTGCAAGTTGAAGCGGGCAACACGGCCGAGTTGATCAAGCTGGCCGAAGATCAAGTCGCGCTGGAACAGAAGGAAGTCAATCGGCTCGCCGGCCTGATTCAGGAGCGGGTTGTCACCGCTTCGACGTTGGACCGCGCCCAACAAGTTCAGCTAACCGCCAGAAACGGCCTGGTCCAACTAGAGAATGAACTTCGACTGTTAAAGACTCGCCAGCGCCGGTTGGAAAGCGCCCGCGATCTGGTTGTCACTGACTTGGCTCAAGCAAAGCTCGATCTCGAGCGAACCGAGATCACGGCGGCGGTCGACGGTGTTATCATCGACGATCTTGTCGAGCGGGATTCGTACGTGCAGAAAGGCGTGCCGGTCTTTACGCTCGAAGATACATCGGCGGTCGAAGTCAAGTGTCGCCTGAAAATGGAAGAGTTGTATTGGGTGTGGCGGCAGACGGGCCAGGAGTTCAACGGGCTCGGCGCCGACAGCACCGGCTATCAGATCCCGCAGATTCCTGTCACGGTCAGGTATCAGTTGTCCGACCGCCAGGACGTGCATTACGAATGGCAGGGCGTGTTAGCTCGCTTCGACGGCATCGGGCTCGACGAGGCGACACGCACCGTTCCGTGTCGCGTCCGCGTCGACAATCCTCGCGACGTCAAAATCGTCAGCCACCGCAAGCGTTCGCTCGACGAATCAGCTGCTTCCGGCGGCCCGCCGGCGCTCGTCCGCGGCATGTTCGTGACGGTTACTTTCCACGTCGATCAACCGAGTCCTCTGCTCTTGATTCCGGAGCGGGCGGTGCAACCCGGCAAGGCCGTATGGATTGTGAACGACGGACGGTTAAACGAGAAACGGGCGCTCGATCTGATCGAGCTAATTCAAATTCGCGACGACGCCGGCGAAGAGCATTCGTACTGGCTCGTCGAAGCGGCGGCGACGGGCTTGGCGGCGGAAGATCGCGTCGTCGTGCCACCCTTTGGAGTTCTTACTGATGGCGAGACGGTGCGGGAGGATACCGCGCGATGAAAGCCGCCATTCGCTGGGCCATCCAAAACTCGCCCGCCATGAACACGTTGATGGTCGCCGTCATGCTGATCGGGTTCATCAGCATGTTCTTGATGCGCCGTGAAGTGTTTCCCGAGTTCGATTTGGAAATCGTGCTGATCAGCGTTCCTTATCCGGGTGCCAGCCCGAGCCAAGTCGAAGAAGGAATCTGCCAGAAGCTGGAAGAGGCCGTCCGCTCGATCAACGGCATCAAGAAGCAAACGGCCGTGGCGCAAGAAGGCGCGGGCCATTTGGTGCTGGAGTTGGAGAACAACATCTCGAACGTCCAGAAGATTCTGAACGACATCCGCTCGGAAGTGGACCGCATCCCGAGCTTCCCCGTGCTGGCCGAAGATCCCGAAGTCCAACAGATCACGCTCCGGCAAGTCGCCATCCGAGTCGGGCTGCTGGGCTCCGATGTGAACACGCCCGCCGCAGAACTGGCGTTGCGCGAAGTGGCCGAACGGGTGAGGACCGAGTTGCTGCTGCTGCCTTCCGTTTCGCAAGCCAATCTGATCGGCGTGCGCGACTATCAAATCGACGTCGAGGTCTCGGAAGACACGCTCCGCAAGTACGGACTCAGCTTGCAACAAGTCGGCCAGATCATCCGTCGCGAGAACATCGAGATCCCCGGCGGGAGCATGAAGACCGAGTCGCAGGAAGTGTTGCTCCGCGGCAAGAACAAACATTTGCTGGGCAACGAGATCGCGAACATCCCGCTCGTCACCACGCCGGACGGCGTGGTGTTGACGGTCGGCGAATTGGGAAACGTCAAGGACGAATTCACCGATGATTCCGCGATCAATCTGATCAACGGCCAACCAGCGATGGTGATCTCGATCGACCGGACGGCGACCGAGGACTTGCTGTCGATCGTTGACGACGTCCACAAGTACGTCAAGTCGACCGACCTGCCCGCCGGTTACGAACTGAAGACGTGGCAGGATACTGGGATCGATGTCCGCGACCGAATTAACCTGCTGCGGCGCAATGGGATTCAGGGACTCGTACTGGTCTTCCTGGTGCTGGCGGTGTTTCTCGACCTGCGGCTGGCGTTTTGGGTGGCGCTGGGGATTCCAATATCCGTGCTGGGTGCCTGTGCCCTGTTGCTGTACGTCGGCGCGACGCTCAACATGATTTCGCTGTTTGCTTTCTTGCTGGCGCTGGGAATTGTGGTCGACGATGCCATCGTCATTGGCGAGAACATCTACGCCCATCGGCAGCAGGGCAAGGACTTTGTCTCGGCCGCGGTTGACGGTGCCTACGAAGTGATGCCCTCGGTGGCCGCTTCGGTGTCGACGACCATCATCGCGTTTGTCCCACTGTTCTACGTCTCGGGAGTGATGGGCAAGTTCATCGCCGTCATGCCGCTGGCGGTCATTGCGATGCTCGTGATCTCGCTGGCGGAAAGCATCTTCATTCTCCCGGTCCATTTAGCGCATCGCGACAATCTTTTCATGACGGGATTGAGTTACGTTCTGTATCCGTTCCGGCTGCTTGGTCGGATCATTCACTTGGCACAGCAGCAAGTCGCGCGATTGCTCGAATTCGTGATCCAAAGGCTCTACATGCCCGCGGTTCAATGGGCGATCAGGAACCCGGCGATCATGCTCAGTTCGGCGTTTTCGATCTTTGTCGTGACGCTGGCCTTCGTTCCCGCCGGCATCACCCCGTGGCTGATCTTTCCCAAGCTCGACAGCAACTGGATCGAAGCCAAAGTCACGTTCCCCGACGGCACGCCGAGCACCGTGACCGATCTCGCGACACGCCAGATCGAAGCGGCCTTCGACCGCATCAATGACAAGTGGGCCAAGCAAGGCATGCCGCTGAAGCGACTCGTTCACCGGGCGGTCGGCCAACTCGTCTCGCCCGGCGCGCTCGGCCCCGACTCGCGCACCAGCGGCAGCCATGTTGGCATGGTGTTCATCGAACTGGAAGATACTTCGAAGCGAGATATCACGAGCGAAGAAATTCTCAGCTTGTGGCGGCAGGAAACCGGTGAGATCGCCGGTGTCGACACTTTGATTTACGGAACGCCCGAGATGGGTCCCGGCGGTGCGCCGATCGAATTCAAACTGCTCGCGCCGGCCGAGCACATGGAGGAACTCGAAGCCGCAATCGAAGCCTGCAAAAGCGAACTCGCCGATGCCGGCCGCTACCCAGGCGTCGTCGATATCCGCGATGATTCCCGGCCCGGCAAGCTCGAGTACCAGCTGAACGTCAAAGAGAACGCCAAGGCGATGGGCATCACCGCCGCCGATCTGGCCGAGACCGTTCGCGCCTCGTATTACGGCGAAGAAGTCATGCGCCTGCAGCGCGGGCGGCACGAAGTCAAGTTAATGGTTCGCTATCCGCCAGCCGACCGCCGCTCGCTCGCCGGCTTCGACGATATTCGCGTGCGAGGCAGCGACGGTGCCGAGCGGCCGCTGACCGAATTGGCCGACGTGCATGTCGAGCGCGGCTACAGCGAAATCAACCGCGTCGATCAACTCCGTTCGATCACGATCACGGCGGATATCAGGGAGGAGGAAGGCAACCCGCGGGAAAACGTCGCCAAGTTCCGCGCCGAGTTCGAGCCGAAGTTAGCCACCGAGTACCCCCACGTCCGAATCCGCTGGGAGGGTCAGGCCGAGCAATCGTCCGATTCGATGCAGAGTCTGTTTCTCGGATTCATGGTGGCGCTGCTCGCGATGTTCGTGCTGCTGACGATCGAGTTCCGGTCTTATTTCCAGCCGCTCATCGTGTTGGCGATCATCCCGTTCGGAATCGTCGGTGCGATTTGGGGGCACGCGCTGCTCGGCCTGCCGCTGACGATGTTCAGCCTGTTCGGATTGGTTGCGTTGGCCGGCGTGGTGGTCAATGATTCCATCGTATTGATTGACTTCATCAACCACGAGCGAAAAGCGGGCGTGAGCGTCCACGACGCGATCATCGCCGCCGGCACTCGCCGCTTCCGCCCGGTCGTCTTGACTTCGCTGACCACCGTCGCCGGGCTGACGCCGATCCTGCTCGAGAAATCCTTCCAGGCGCAAGTCCTCATCCCCATGGCCGCAAGTCTCTGTTTCGGCTTGATGCTCGGCACCGTCTTGGTGCTGTTCCTGGTACCCGTCGTCTATTCGCTTTACGCGCGCTGGATACTCGGCGAGTCCTTCACCAAGCCCACCGACACTCCACCTGCCCTGCTCACCGAACCCATCGTCGCCCAACCGAGCGACGAACAGGATCGTGAAGCTGTCTATTCGTGATGGCTCGTCGAACGGCGAACAGCGGTTACGCTAATCGAACGGAAGGTACACAACTTGGTCTTTCCATTCTTCCAGTTCGCTGCCCGACCATATCAGTACGATGCTTTCGATGATCGGCCGGATCGGCAGCGTTTGCTGAACCATCAACAGACCCGGAAACGAATCGCCAGCCGTCAGTCGGGCGTAGGCCGCGGCTGGCATCGTGTTGACGTCATGAGACACGACCAGCAGTCCAGCGCGCTCGGCGTACGCGAGTATTTCCTCGTCAGACCGCTCGCTCATGCCCGCGTCGCGAACCCGCAAAATTTCAATCGATGGTTCCTGGCGCAGGACACCTGCAACGAGGTGTTCGTTCAGATCGTGATCGGCCAGAAACCGAGGTCGGCTCATGGGGCTTCAGTTCCTGCGTTGGCAGCTTGACTGCGGAGCCGCGCGACAACGTGGCTCGCAACGTGGCTGGCCTTTTCACTTTCTTGTTTCCAAATCTCTTCTTGACGCTGCAGGTACTTGTCCACTTCCGGTTTGTTCGCCAGGTAGTGAGTGATGGTCCCGTAGACTTCTTCCAAACTGAGCGCGGGGTACTGCTGCGCAATCGTTTCAGCGGAATGCCCTTGATGGAACGCGGCAATGACACTGTCGAGCATGACGCGCGTCTTCCCTACTCGCTTTACGCCATTTTCGTCATCGCGAATGTAGGTTGATTCGGGCATTTGCCAGCTCCGTTGCGTTAAACTTCTAGGTAACATCCTAAGCCATTTTATGCCAACGTCTCCGAACCCGCCAGCGCGCTGGCTCGGCGGCAGTGCAGCCTAGCACGCTCAGGATCGCGCGATCTTACGTACAAAATTGAGATTTCCGCTGGCGATTGCAGGAACGTCGGCCTGAAAGGCCAGCTACATACTAGCCCAGGGCGGGCGCTCCGCTCTGCCCTGGGCTGATATGTGGCTGCCCCTTTCGGGGCGAGGATTCACAATCCAAATACGCGGTGAGAAACATTTGCATCAGCCCAGCTCACCACCTCTCCGCTGGCTAGAGCGAGCCAGCGTATGTTCGTAAAATGGTTCGGCAGAACCTCGTCGAATGGTTTGAAAGTAGAAAGCACGACGGTGCGGCGAGGCTTAATCTCTGCTGGGTAAAATCTTGCTTGTCACGTTCATCGAGACGTTATCATGACGACCCCCGATGCTGCCTCGGTCGAAGGCACCTTTGAGTACATCGAAGCGAAGATTCGCCGTGATGCCGAGGGGACGACGTTTGGCGGCGACTTCGAATGGCTTTGCAAGTGGTTCTTGGAAAGCGCTCCCCGGTATCGAGGTCAGTTCGACAAAGTCTGGCTGTGGAAGGATTGGCCGGATCGCTGGGGAACGGATGCGGGAATCGACATCGTCGCTCGCACGCGATCGGGCGAGTTGTGGGCCATTCAGGCCAAGGCGGATCATCCCGACCGAGCGATCACTAAACGAGAGATCGACTCGTTCCTGTCCGAATCGAACCGCCCGCAGTTCGCCTATCGACTGCTCATGGCGACGACGGATGACATCGGTGCCACGGCTCGCCGAACGCTTCACGGCCAAGAGAAACCGGTAGGGTTGGTTCTGCGTGGTCATTTCCTGACGGAAGAAGTTCAGTGGCCGGTTCAGATTGGAGGAACCGCCGCGCGATTGCCTCGGTGGAACGCACAACCTCACCAAGCCACCGCGATTGACGCCGTCGTCCACGGCTTTCGCGACCACGATCGAGGCCAACTCATCATGGCCTGCGGCACAGGCAAGACGCTCACTGCATTGTGGATCGCCGAGCGGTTACAGAGTTCTCGCACACTGGTCCTCGTCCCGTCGCTTTCGCTGGTGCAGCAGAATCTTGCCGAGTGGGGTCGTCACTCGGCGGAGGACTTCGACACGCTCGTCGTCTGTTCTGACGAGTCGGTAGTGCAGAGCCAGGCCGACACTGCGATTCAATCGACGGCCGATCTCGGAGTGAAGGTCACGACTGATCCAACGGAAATTCAGCGCTTCCTCGGCCAGCGTCGGAAACGCCCAGCGGTTGTGTTTGCCACGTACCAGTCGTCCGACCGCATCGCAGCCGCATACAGGGAGGGCGAGGCTCCCGCCGAGCCGAGGAGTAGTCGCATCACCAAAATAACCGGCTCGGCGGGAGCTTCGCCCTCCCGTCAACCGAAGCCATTCGATCTGGTGATCTGCGACGAAGCCCATCGTCTGGCCGGACATGCCGAAGGATTGTTTGCGACCGTGCTTGATGACAAGAAGATCAAGGCTCGCAAGCGGCTGTTCATGACCGCCACGCCGCGTTACATCAAGGACCACGTAAAACGTCGTGCGGCGGAACTGGAATTCGAACTCGTCTCGATGGACGACACACACGTCTTCGGCCCCGAGTTCCACGTCCTCACCTTTCATGAAGCGATCAGTGCGGACCCGCCGTTGCTAACCGATTATCAGGTCGTCGTGATCGGCGTCACTGACCGCGAAGCCAAAGCGTGGGCCGAGCGAGCGACGTTGGTCCGCACGGCCGAGGGCCTCAGTACCGACGCCCGGACGCTGGCCGCACAGATCGGCTTGGCCAAGGCGATGAAGAAATACGACCTGCGGAAGCTGATCACGTTCCACTCGTCGGTGGCGAAGGCCAAACGGTTTGTCGATGTCACGCAGCGAGACTCCTTGCCTGGAGTGATCCCGCATCTGACGCGGTCGGCCCGGCCCTCGGGAAAACTCTGGACGAAACACATCTCCGGTCACACGCCCGCCGGCCAACGAGCCACGTTGCTGAAAGGATTAGGAAACCTGCCGGACGACACGCGCGGCATCCACTCCAACTGCGCCTGCCTGGGCGAAGGGGTCGATGTTCCGGTGCTCGATGGCGTGGCGTTCATTGACCCCAAGCGGTCGATGGTCGACATCATTCAGGCGGTGGGTCGAGTGATCCGCAAAGCCGAAGGCAAGCAAATTGGCACCATCGTGATACCGGTCTTCATCGACGAATCCGAAGACGCCGACCACGTCCTCTCGCAATCGGCCTTCGAGCCAGTCTGGCAAGTGCTCAAGGCCTTGCGAGCACACGACCGCCGACTGGCCGACGAACTCGACCAACTCCGACTTTCGTTGGGGAGGCGGTCGAAGTCTCACGGCCGAATCAATCTGCCCGACAACATTCGCTTGGATGTTCCGCAGTTACTTCTGCCTAACTTCGAGCAAGCGTTCTACGTGCGGACGGTCGAGCAGACGACCGACAAGCCAGCGCTGACCATCGAGAAAATTCTGGCTTGGGTGGATGAATACAAGGCGGCGACGGGAGACTGGCCAAAAGCAGACATCCGGACAGGTGTCAGGCACGGACGAAAACTGGAGCCGTATCGAGCACGCACTTCATCGAGGCCTTCGCGGACTTCCGGGTCGGTCTTCGTTGGCTAGGCTTCTAGCCGAGCACCGCGGCACCCGAAATCTCCAGGATCTTCCGCCGTTAACGATCGAGCAGATTCTGGTTTGGCTCGATGAGCATCAAGCGGCGTCGGGTGAGTGGCCGAGACCGGGATCCGGGAAAGTGACAGGCACGGATGAAACGTGGGCCGGTATCAACCATGGCCTTTCTCAAGGCTACCGCGGGTTGCCGGGTGGGTCATCGCTGGCCAAGCTGCTGGCCGAGCACTGCGGCGTAAGAAACATCCACGACCTCTCGCCGTTGACCGTCGAGCAGATACTGCAATGGGTAGACGAGCATAGAGCGGCGACGGGTGAATGGCCGAATCGGACATCCAGGGAAGTTACGGGTACGGACGAAACGTGGCACGGTATCAACCATGCGCTTCGTCAAGGCAATCGCGGTCTTTCCGGTGGGTCGACGTTATCCGGGCTGCTTGCCGAGCACCGTGGCACTCGGAACCGAAGTGACCTTCCGCCGCTGACCATCGAACAGATTCTGGTGTGGGCAGATGAGCATAGAGCGGTGACGGGCGAATGGCCGCAACAAAAATCTGGGAAGGTGATTGGCACGGACGAAACCTGGGCCGGAATCCAATTTGCACTTAGTAAACGCCGTCGCGCGCTTCACGGTGGGTCTTCACTCGCTAGATTGCTTGCCGAGCACCGCGGCGTCCGAAATACGATGGAGCTTTCGCCGCTGACGATCGAACAGATTCTGTTCTGGGTAGATGAGTATAGAGCGGGCACAGGTGACTGGCCCAAATATAACTCCGGCAGGGTGCGGGGCACGGATGAAACTTGGAGCGGTATCGACTTTGCACTTGTCCAAGGCCGGCGCGGGCTTCCGGGCGGCTCTTCGCTGGCCAAGCAGTTGGCCGAGCACCGCAGCGTGCGAAACATTAAGGACCTTCCTCCGCTGACCACCGAACAGATTTTGGTTTGGGCCGATGAGCATAGAGCGGCGACCGGTGACTGGCCGCAACGGACTTCCGGGAAAGTGACTGGCACGGACGAAAACTGGAGTATTATCAATAACGCGCTTCAGCAAGGTATCCGCGGGATTCCGGGCGGCTCTTCGCTAGCCAAGCTGCTGGCCGAACACCGCGGCACCCGAAACCACCTTGATCTTGCGCCGTTGACAATTGAGCAGATTCTGGTTTGGGCAGATGAGCATAGTGCGACAACGGGTGACTGGCCGAAAAAGGCATCCGGGAATGTGCTGGGTACGGACGAAACGTGGGGTGGTATCAACTTTGCACTCCGTCGAGGCCGTCGCGAACTTCCGGGTGGCTCTTCGCTGGCCAACTTGCTTGCGGAGCGCCGCAGGGTCCGAAACGTAAACGACCTCCCGCCGTTGACCATTGAACAGATTCTAATTTGGGTCGATGAGCATAGAGCGGCGACAGGTGAATGGCCGAAACCGAAGTCTGGGCCGGTGCCAGGCACGGACGAAATGTGGAAAGGTATCGACGTTGGGCTTACACAAGGCCAACGCGGGCTTCCCGGCGGTTCTTCGCTGGGCAAGCTGCTGGCCGAACACCGAGGCGTCCGAAACCTCGCGGATCTTGCGCCGCTGACCATCTCGCAAATTCTGATTTGGGTGGATGAACATAGGGCGACAACCGGTGAATGGCCGAAACAGAAATCCGGCAAAGTGACAGGCACGGACGAAACGTGGGTCAGTATCGACAACGCGCTGAAAGGAGGCAGTCGCGAATTGCCTGGTGACTCTTCACTGGCAAAACTGCTGGACGAGCACCGAGGCGTGCGAAACATTCACGGCCTTCCGCCGCTGACCATTGAGCAGATTCTTGTGTGGGCGGATGAGCATAAAGCGGCTACAGGCGAATGGCCGAAACAGACGTCTGGGCCAGTGACCGGCACGGACGAAGTGTGGAAAGGTATCAACTTTGGGCTTCGTGAAGGCCGTCGAGGGCTTCCGGGCCGGTCTTCGTTGGCCAAGCTGCTGGCCGAGTACCGCGGCGTCCGAAAAATCACACACCTTGCGCCGCTGACCATCGAACAGATTCTAGTTTGGGTCGGTGAGTACCGAGCGGCTACGGGTGAATGGCCGAACCCGACATCCGGGGGAGTGCCCGGCACGGACGAAATGTGGAAAAAGATCGACCGTGCGCTTCGTGAAGGCCGTCGCGGCCTCCCGAGTGGCTCGTCGTTGTCCAAACTCGTGGATCGGCATAGATGAGAACTGACTAAGTCGGAACGCGCAGACTCTTTGGCTCGTGCCCTTACTGGCCCCTTACTCACAGAGCGCCGCCGAAGATCGCAATGGGTTTCAATCCGGAGTCGGCAATCACGCCAAACAATCTCGTCGCGGAGCTACGATCGAACTGTTGCCACGCCATCGGCCACAGAAGTGATTCTTCGTGGCGTCCCTCTCTTTGATCGATCCCGCACCTGACGCGGTCGGCCCGGCCCTCGGGAAAACCTTGGACGAAACACATCTCCGGCCACAGGCCAACGAGCCACGTTGCTGAAAGGATTGGGCAACCTGCCGCGGGACATGTGACGTATCCCCGCCCCCGACATCTCAGAGCCGGCTGTCCTAGCGCTCCAATCGCACCCGCAGGCGGCGCGCCCGTTCTTGGAACGCGCGCTCACCGCCTTCCAGGATGTCGCAGACAGCCTTACGAATATGAGCGCTCTCCAACCCGCCCGACAGGTAGCTGATCGGCGGCAACTCTCCGGGTGGATGTGGCCCGGCTTCCGCGACAATGACCTGGTCGGCGTCTGCATTAACAACCAGATTGGCATTGTGCGTGACCAGGATGACCTGACGCTTATTCTTGGCTCCCAAGAACAGGCCCACGAGTTCGTCAAAGATCGACTTCGGGTCGAGATTTTCTTCGGGCTGATCGATGATAAGGGGCCGATCATCTACTTCGTCAAGAGCGAGGTAAAGAAGAAGCAGAACGATCCCCCGTGTGCCCGGCGACAGTTTGCGAATATCAACGCCGTCGTAGTCGATGCTGTAATGGAGTGAGATGTGTTCGGTGCTATAAAGCCACTTGGCGAACTTCTTCGCCCATGCTCGATAATCCGCTTGGTCTGCTTTTAGGACTTGAGACCGATCCAGCAACTCTTTGTCATTGTCGGTACGGAACTTTGCCATGGCAGCGCTTACCGCCGTGGCATTACCAGTCTCCCACTCCGCTTTCAAGGTTTCATCGGTAAGTTGCCGTAGCGTTCCGCGACCTTTGAATGAGCCCAATCTGCGCAGGTCCAGAAGGTCTTCACCCGCCTCAGCCCAGCGAACAACATCCGCCTCACGCCTCACTGAGAAGGAAAGCTTCTTCAGCGTCGCGCCAGCCCCGTCAAGGCGAGTCATCAGCGGGCTGTAAAGACCGGCCAAGACCGCTTGTTCGGCCAAGATGGCATCGAAGACTCGTGCATATGCGGCCTCGCGATCCCGCACCAGAGCTTTAACACGGTCCATCGCTCCCTCACAGTCAGCAAGTCTTTCCTTCAATCGCTCAAGCGCTGTGTTCTCCTCCGTTATGCGTTTGGACAGTGCCGAGAACTTGCTCGAAGTCTCTCGGTCCATACTCACAAGCCTTTCAATGCGAGCGATCTCGGCTTCCAACAGTGCCACCGGCTGGAGGCGGAGATCGGCGTCAGCCTTGATCAAAGGCAGATTCGGGTCGCTTGCCGGGGCTGGAGTCGTCCCCTTCCATTTATCCGCGCCCTTTCGAGCTTTTTGAAGATGCGTGGTTAGCGATGTGTCGACGTCACCCTTGTAGTCGAGGAGAAACTGCACCCATTCATCAGCGTTGAGACCGCTCGCTTTGTGCCGTTCTTGCGACCCTCTTAACGCTTCGGGCGCTTCGTGACTTCGCAGATTGCTAACTTCGTCCTTTAGGCACAGAAGCGACTGCTCTTGCGCAGCGTAGAAACGAACATACCCCCGAACTTTTTCCGCCGCCTGGGCAAGGGCACCGAGCCGCTGCACTCTCACTTCGCTTCCCTTCGAGACCAGCTTTGACCGGTCCTTTGTGTAGCCCTCAATCAATCTTGCCTTTTCAGTAATTTGCTTCCTTAGACCGGCGATGAGCTTGTCTTTTTCAAGATCTGTGCCAATTCGTTCAGATAAATCGGCCAGGGCCTCTTCCTCCCGAGCGCGCGCCTCACGAAAGCGATCTGCTTTCATCTTAAGTAACTCTTCAAAGTCCACCTGACCATCTCGATCGGAGAGCGAGTGAGACTCGAAAATGACCCGCTCGATCTCTCGCAGGAGCGCATCCGTCATCCCGTGGGCGGAACACAGTTCTTCGACGAATTGCTGAGACAGGTATCGCGCTCGCGGATACTCCGCCGCGGAGCCCTCATCGGAAAGATCAAGGTTACGCTGGCAGAAGTCACCGGTCTCCCATTTCAGTGATACCGAAGCTCCATGCAACAGGTCTTGCGCTCGGGTCAAAAAGGAAGCGGGGCTGAGCCGCTCCGAGGTTGCGTCGCAACCGAGCGCGATCACGTCAGCTAACGCTGTTTTTCCCGATCCTCGTGCTCCAATAATTGCGACAAGGCCCGGATTGAGTTCTATGATTGGGGTCGCGGTCCAAGCCGCACCCTTGATTTCAATCGATGAGATGATTTGCGAACGAGTTGCTCTGGTTGGCGGCTCCTCGCCAACGAACGCGCGGCCAGCAGGGTCGATACACGCCTGTCGGAGTGTGTCAAACGCGGGGGCACCTTTGACCCATGAGTAACGCTTCCCGTCTGGGGCGCCAACCATCTTTTCTTTGTGGGCGTCGCTCCCATGCATGCATGGCTTTAACCCGCCGTAGCTTTGTCGCAGGATTTCCTCACTTAAGTGGCGCAGTCCAAGCCAAAACTCCCTCTGCGCCGGGCTGCTGGCAAAGATTACGTGCGCAAACTTTTCTACTTCTTGCCGCAATGTCGCGTCGGCCGCATCGCGGACGCCAGAAGTCCCGTCTGTTGTGTTACCCGAGACCGCGATAAGGATATTCTGCTGAGCCCAAGCACTTTCGTTGTAGGCTTGCTTTAGCGGGTCAAACGACACCTTGAATTGTTCGGCCCCTCGCTTGAGCGCCGCATCCGTGTCGGTGAGCTTGGAATCATGCCGCTGACCAAGCCGGATGAGGTCATCTTTGTTGCAGCAAAAAGAATCGTCATACGCGCTGAAGGTCAGGCGCGCGAGAAATCGCTTCAGTTCTGCCAGGTGATCCGGATCCTCGGGGCTCACGAGAAGATGGAGATTGACCCATTTGCCTTTGACGGTCCCGATGCCGAGGCGCATCTCGATGTTGGGAAAGATCAGATCGCAGCCCGGAAGTCGTCCCTGCCGTTTCGCGTCACAGACGCGCTCGTAGATTTCCGTGCTGTAGTAGTCCGTAACGCCGATTGCCCGAATCGGAGGCATCGCCACCTCCAATGCATTGAGGTAGTCCTCCCACCTATCGGCACCCTTGAACTGATCATTCAGAACCGTCCCGGGCGCATGAACGTGCGGCTCCCACCGATTCCAGCGGGAACCGGAATTCAACTCATGGAGTTGTCGACCATCGTTAACGGGCGTGGCCGTCATCTTGAGGCACCGTCAGTGCGGGGCTGGGTGGCTGCGGTCGAGTCTTCGATCCCCCCAGCGATTGAAATCAATGTTCATCGAGTTGGGGGCGACGAAGCATCGGCCCCAGCCACGCTCATCATCGCTGAGAGACGACGAATCTGCCACACCCCCGACCCCGTCCGGGGACTCTTTGGTTCTAGGTCATGGTCGCAGAGCGACCGCCGAAGGTCGCCGTGTGTTTCAACCCACGGTCGGCAATCACGCCAAACCATCTCGTCGTGGAGCGACGATGGAACCATCTCCGCGCGATCGGCGACCAATTCCCTTCGCGCCGCTGACCCTCGCATTCCCTCGTTGCTTCGCGACGGGCGGCGTCTCGATCCCAGAACTGGACAGCCCCATTCTGAACTTGCAGCTTGTCGTGAATTGTTCAGCGGTATAAACTCAAAGGTCATGAACGCCGCGCAAGCTCTGAAACTGGAAATCGAAAGAACGCCTGAGCCACTGCTTCAGGAAGTTTACGACTTTCTCATCTTTCTCAAGACTCGCACGAACGGTTTGGACCAACCTGGTGCCGTGGCGGGGGGAGACGCCGGCAGCGTCCCGTCACCGGATTTTCTCGCACGGCAGAAGGCAATTTTCGGCGGGCGAACGCTGCCCGACTCCCAAGCAATCTTGGATGACCTGCGAGCGGATCGAGCCTGATGCGCTACTTTGATTCCGGCGTCCTCTTGAAGCTCTATCTGCCTGAACCCAATGCGGCACAGGCTGTCGCTCTGGTTCAGGCTACGAACTCGTCGCCAGTACTCACACCGTTGCACCTGTTGGAGATGCGCTCCGCGATCCGTCAGAAGCAAGGACGAAATGAAGTGACGGATGCCGAGTGTCAGGCGCTCTTGTCCGATTTCGATCAAGACCTTGCCAGCGGCTTCTACGTCCGAATCATACCACCTTGGGACAACATTTTTACCCGTGCCGAGACGCTTTCCAGCCAGCATACGGTTTCGACGCACAGCCGCACGTTGGACACACTGCATGTCGCGTTGGCACTCGAACTCGGAGCCACCGAGTTCTGCACTTTCGATGAACGGCAAGCCGCAATGGCTCGGTTGTCCGGATTGACGGTGGTGTCATAACGTGGAGTTGGTCGCGGAGCGACCGCCGAAGGTCGCCGTGGGTTTCAACCCACGGTCGGCCATCACGCCAGACAATCTCGTCGCGGAGCGATGATTGAACCATCGCCAGACGATCAGCGATCAATTTCATTCGCGCCGATGCCCCCCCGAATTCCATCGTCGCTCCGCAGCGAATCATTCATCGGTCATCGCCACACGAGGGTTGAAACCCACGGCTACCGTCAAATATCGCTCCGCGACGGGCGGCATCTCGCGGTGGTCGGTTCGTGCTGTTGCCGTTCGTCAGGGCCACCCGAGGCCGGAAGCCACTTGCCGAATCTTGCCAGAACTGGCATAACGTGGTCATGAAACGTAAGCCACTGTTTTGGGTCGGATCGTCCAAAGATGACCTGCGGGCTTTCCCGAAGATGTCAAAGACGTCATGGGGCACGCCTTGGACATTGCCCAGCAAGGAGGCAAGTCGCTGGCGGCCAAACCGCTGTCGGGATTCGGCGGCGCAGGCGTTTTGGAGATCGTGGACGACTTTGACGGCGGCACCTACCGAGCGGTCTACACGGTCCAGTTGGCTCACGCCGTGTAGGTGTTGCACGCCTTTCAAAAAAAGTCCAAGAAGGGCATCGCGACACCCAAGCCTGTGATGGACAAGATCCGCAATCGCCTCAAACTTGCACGGGAACACCACGCGAAGTGGCAACGTACTTCGGGAGAAACGCCATGAAACGAAACGCCATGAAACGAAACTCAATAGTTGAAGCGGGCAGCGGCAATGTGTTTGCCGATCTCGGCGACGAGCAAGCGCCGGAGTCGTTGCTGAAGTCTCGGTTGGCTCAGCGGCTGGCGAACGTTATTAAGGCCAAGGGTCTGACGCCGTCGGAAGTCGCAGCGGTCTTGGGAATCGACCAGCCCAAGGTCTCGAAGATTCTGCGCGGCCGCTTGCGGGAGTTCTCGACCGACAGGCTGTTTCGATTCCTCAACGCGCTCGACCAAGACATCCAAATCGTGATTTCGGATAAGCCAGCCTCGCGCCGTCAGGCCCGACTGACCGTCGCCCCGGCTAAAAAGCACGCGATTCGCAATTGACGACGGCATCGAACTCCGAATTGGTGACGCGGTTCACCTGGCTTGTGCGACGTGGTATCGGGTTCCCTACCTGCTGACGTGGAACTGCGCGCATCGCAGAGCGACCGTCAAATGTCGTTCCGCGACGCGCGGCGTTCTCGGTCGCGACATCTTGCGCGACGGTGGGCTCGTTCGTTCAGATCCGACTGACGCTGCGGGCGATTTCGGGTATTATACGTCTGTCCGCAGCACGGAAACTGGAGCACACTCATGTCGTTAAAATCGGCATCCAAGTCTTGTCGGTGACTGAGCAACATGTTTTGCGGGCTGCTGACCTGAGTCGCCAGCACGGACTGCTCAGTGGCGATGCCCTGATCGTTGCTGTCATGCAAGCGCACAACCTCACATCATTTGCCAGCAACGACACCGACTTCGACCGAGTGCCGAGTGTGACTCGCTACGGCCCGCTGTAATCGTGACAGTCGGTTGGCAGAATCTGCTCCGTAACACCGGGTAGCACGGTTAGCGTGGTCGAACGAGAACGTCATGCTTCCGTCTGCATCTGACGCGACACGAGGACGTCAATTTCGCCTCGATGATCCTCGTAGTAAGCGAGGCATTCGTAAACTTGGGCGCGAGTCAGGGTCGGGAAGCAGTTC
The DNA here is from genome assembly GCA_027622275.1 of Planctomycetota bacterium. Classification (GTDB taxonomy): domain Bacteria; phylum Planctomycetota; class Planctomycetia; order Pirellulales; family Pirellulaceae. The sequence goes on from JAQBZB010000029.1 coordinate 32,316, forward strand.
GCCACAACGGACTCGACCGACTCGCCCGTCTGTAACAGGGCGATCACGTCATGCACACCGATGCGAGTCCCCTCGATGATGGCCTGGCCGCCGCGAACTCCGGCAACGCTGGCGATGTATCGATAAGCGGATGACGAAAGTTTCGCTGAAGTGCTCATGACAAACAGAATACGAGGTCACGCCGTTCGTGGCTAGTCGTGAGGACCATTAGTTCTTGGCCTTGGTCGCAGAGCGACTGCCGAAGGTTTCAACCCACGGTCGGCATTCACACCAACAATCTCGTCGCGGAGCGACTCGGACGTCAAGCTTCGCGATGAACGAGGTCGGTTTGTTTCGGTGGAGAAGCGGGCATTCCTTGCAGCATGCCCTTGGCGCTGATGTCTTCGTCCACGTCCGCCCAATGCACGCCTTCCCCGTCACCGATGATCTCGAACTTGTTGCGCTGCTCCGGTGTGGCGTCAGAGAGTCGCCACGACCAGGCCAAGGGCACGCTGACCACACGGCCATCGGCGAGGTGCGCTGTGATGTTCTCGTCGTTCACCTCGATCGAAGTAATTCGCGGATCATTACTCGCCACAGTGTTCATTCCATGCCTCCAGAATATCCGCCAGGTCGTCTCGGATGATCGCTCTGATCTGATTGAGTTCTTTCGCTGTAAATCCGTTGTTGCTGCTCAATACAATTGGCTCGACCCAAAACTTGCAGACTTTGCGATCGCGCCGGACAGGCACGTGTTTCGGTTCATGACAGTCAAAGCTGTAAAAGAAAAAGCGGAAGGGGTGCGGGAATTCCAGGAACCGTTGGCATGACTGTCGCCTCGTCACCTGAGCATGCGAGACGATTGTAAGGGGACGCGGAATCAGAAACCAGTGCGACGTGTCTCCGCAAGCACCCAGGCTTTCTGATGGCCGATTCGACGCGGTCACTCAGCTCCTTTACTCTTTCAAGCCTCGCGACGGCCCTTTCTGAAACGCGCATTCCCTGCTCCTCGGGTGGCGATTGATACTTGCCAAGGGTCGCAGAGCGACCTCCGGAGGTCACCGGCGGTTTCAAGCCACGGTCGGCAATCGCGCCCAACAATCTCGTCGGGGAGCGACGATGGAATCATCTCCGCGCGATCGGCGACGAACTTCTTTCGCGCCGCTGACCTCCGCATTCCCTCGTCGCTCCGCGACGAATCATTCCTGTGTCATCGCCATCTGTGGGTTGAAACCCATGGCTACTACTAAATGTCGCTCCGTGACCGGCGGCGTCTCGTCCCCAGAACTGCGACGCCGCAAATCCTCACGATGCCAAGAGCCTCTTTCGACTTGCCACGGCTTGGCGTATGCTACTGGTCATCGACGTCACAAGCCTGACCCGAAAGATCAGAGACCATGAGTCGCAGCACCCCGAAGCCGGACAGCCACTCCGTCGCGGAATGGTCGCAATTGCGTCTGCGCGTGACCGAGTCTTTGCTGGCGGGCATCGTGCAGCGCATCGTGGAAAAGTTTCGGGCGGAGAAGATCATCCTGTTCGGTTCGTACGCGAAGGGTGTTCCCAACCGGGACAGCGACGTGGACTTGCTGGTCGTGATGGACTCGAAGGAACCCCTGAGTCAACGTATCCGGCGCGTCACTGAAGTGGCCAAAGTGCGGTTCCTACCCATGGACATCATCGTGCGGACCCCGGCTGAAATTGACGAACGGCTCGCCATCGGGGACTTCTTCATCGCCGACATTCTTAGCACGGGGAAGGTGCTTTATCAGCGCGACGCTCGTTGACGAATGGGTCGCCAAAGCCGAGGCGGACTACCGCAGCGCCACGGCGCTCAATCGACGCCGCAAGGAGCCGGTGCCGGACGTCGTCTGCTACCACGCTCATCAATGCGCGGAGAAGTACTTGAAGGTTTATCTTCTCGCGCGAGGAATGACGCCGCCGCGCATCCACGATCTGGAAGACTTGCTCAACCTGTGCGTGCTGCATGACGCGGCTCTGGCGGCACACCTTCCGCTCGTGCAGGGGCTCAACCCTTTCGGAGTCCGAATTCGCTATCCGGGCATGTCGGCCACGGTCGCTGAAGCCAAGGATGCCGTCAAAACTGTTCGTCGATGCAAACTGTCTCGATGCCTTCGCTGATCGCGAGTTGTACAACCGAGGCTTCGCCGCGATCAAGGAGTTGGCTTAGGAACGATCCAATCTGGACAGGTTCAATTCGCCGCTCGATACCGTCAGCAGAAGCGAACCCCGTCGCACCGAACATCTTTCCGCCGTTGGCCAGCACTTCGTCGCAGACTTCGCGAGGCACGACGACTCGCGAATAGAGTTTCGGGAGCAGCGACAACTCGCCGGTCGCCGCGATCAAGGCGATGAGCGGTCCCGTGTTGATGACGATCGCGGACTCAGGCATTGGCGATGTCTTCCGCCAGTTCGTCGGCGTCGAGGTCGATCATGGGGACGCCGAAGTCGCTCAGCCGCAGCAAGAACGAGACACAATCCAGGCCCACCAACGATGCAGCCATACCGGACGAGAGGCGGCGCATTTCAAACAGCTTCACGGCCATCGCCATCTTGGCTTCCTGCTCGAATCGCGCGCGAGTCGTCTGCAGGATATCCGGCAAGTTCTCCGGGTATTCAATTTCCAGTTTGGATGACATGGCGTGTTCCTTCCGATCGGGCTGATTTTCAATATGAGCTTACCCGTGATTTAACGCACCAGCAAGAAGTCATCTCCTAATGAGGCCCCAGCGGCCCTCGCTCCTGGCGAGAGTGGCCTCGGGGCTTATCCTGATACCGGATGACGATTCTTTCCAAACCACAGGCCATGTATGACGACCGCCGTCTATCTCGATGCGACCATTCCCTCGTTCTTGGTATCGAGTTCCCTACCTGCTAACATGGAACTGCAAGCATCTCGCCAACGCCAACAAGTTCGAGCACCTCCATGTCCTCCACGCGCGACGCCGCTTGGTCTCGCCGATGATTGTCACTCCCGAACAGCTCTTGGAGTTGGAACCATGATTTCCGTACCGCTGATTGACGAACTGCGCGAGACGCGCCGCCGCCTGGCGGACGACTGCGGCGGCGATTTGGATCGTTATGCCGAAATGCTGCGGCAGGTTTCGCAGCGCATCCCCGGACAATACATCCGCTCGCCGCTGACTCCCGAAGATCAGCGAGCCGGCCGCGAACAGCCCCCGCCTCCATCAACCGCGCGAGGTCTACGTTCGGCCAGTGGGTGAGTCGTGGTTGTCGTCGGCAAGACTTCATTTACGCCGATGACTTGGTGGCCCAGCGCTTTCAAACGGGCAAATCGGTCGCGTACGTTGTTGCGATCTCGGAGAGACTCTCCTTCTACGGCGCAGCTGCCGAGCGCCTAAAGAATTTCGCTGACCACTCGTCCGCCGATGTCGGTCAGGCGGTGATCGCGGCCTTGGTGGCGGAAGGTTAGCCGCTCGTGGTCGATGCCGAGACAACGCAGGATCGTGGCTTGCAGATCGTGAATGTGAACCGGGTTCTCGGCGATGTTGTAAGAGAACTCGTCAGTTCTCCCATAAGTCATGCCCGGCCGAACGCCGCCACCGGCCAGCCAAATTGAGAAGCAACGCGGATGATGGTCGCGGCCGTAGTCGTTGCTGGCCAAGTCGCCCTGACAGAACACCGTGCGTCCGAACTCGCCGGCCCAGACGATCAGCGTGTCCTTCAGCAGTCCGCGCTGCTTGAGGTCCTGGACCAGCGCCGCCGAAGCTTGATCGGTCTCGCGGCACTTGGCCTTGATGCGGCTGACGATATTCGTGTGATGATCCCAGCCACGATGATACAGCTGGATAAAGCGGACTCCTTGCTCGGCCAATCGCCGTGCGAGCAAGCAGTTGGCGGCATACGTTCCGGGCTGCCTGGCGTCGTCGCCGTACAGCTCGAACGTGTGCTCCGGCTCTTCGGCGAGGTTGGCGATCCGCGGCAGCGAATCTTGCATGCGATAGGCTAACTCGAACTGCGCGATTCGCGCGTCGATCTCGGTGTCGCCGGTCGCCGATGATTGAATCCGATTCAATTCGCCGAGGCTGTCGAGCATCCGCCGTCGGATGTCCGCCGTGATGCCTGCTGGGTTAGCAAGATACAACACGGGGTCGCCCGTGCCGCGAAACTTGACGGCCTGATACTGCGAAGGCAGAAAGCCGGAGCCCCACAAGCGGCCAAACAGCGGCTGGTCGCCCGGCACGCCTCCCGACAGCAGGACGACGAATGCTGGCAGGTCTTCGTTCTCGCTGCCCAGGCCGTAACTGACCCACGAGCCGATGCTCGGCCGCCCCGGCTGTTCCGTTCCGGTTTGCATCATTGTGATCGCCGGATCGTGATTGATCGCCTCGGTGTGCATCGATCGCACGATGCAAAGATCGTCGACAATGCGGCCCGTGTGCGGCAGCAACTCGCTCAAGGCCGTGCCCGACTCGCCGTGTCGCGCAAACTTGAAGGGCGAAGCGGTCACCGGCAGCGACTTCTGATCGGAGGTCATCGTCGTCAGTCGCTGGCCCATGCGGATGGCCGCAGGAATCTCCTGCCCGTGCCACTTGGAAAGCTCGGGTTTTTCATCGAGCAGATCGATCTGCGAAGGAGCGCCCGATTGATGCAAGAAGATGACTCGCTTTGCGGTCGGCACGAAGTGCGGCGAGCCGTCGACGTCCGCAAACAACTTCGGATTAAGCAACGACGCCAGCGCCGCGGCACCAATGCCAGCGCGGCCCAAGAACGCGCGGCGCGTTACGTCATTGATTTGGCGATTCATCAGTCTTTTCTTTCACAGAAGGCAACGAAGGTAACGAAGAAGCAATTCAATCCTTCGTTACCTTCTGTTCTAAAATGTTCACGGTTACAGCGGAGTTTCGTTACGGCCGCGTAATGGATTCGTCGAGCGAAAGGATCACGTTCGCGATAGCGGTCCACACCGCCAACTCCGTGCGTTCGATACTTTCAGCGGCAGGTGTTTCACCGGCGGCGATCAGCTCGTTGGCTAGGGACGGTTGTTCTTCGTATCGTTGGCGGAGATCACGCAGGAGCGCGGCGAAGATGCTGGCTTCCGCGGCGTTTGTCGGGCGGCTCGTAGCGGCGAGAAACATGGCGTTGACGCGATCTTCCATCGACTCGTTGCTGGCCAGTGTCTGTTCCGCCAGTGACCGGGCTGCTTCGACGAACGTCACGTCGTTCATCAAGACGAGTGCCTGTTGCGGCGTGTTGGTTCTGGGACGCTCGGTGACGCAGGTCTCGCGATTGGGTGCGTCGAACGCCGCCAGCGTCGGCGAGGGAAGACTGCGTTTGACAAAAGTATACAGGCTGCGCCGGTACAGGTCCGGGCCGTGGCTCTGGCGATAGACCTGGGCGGTGAAGTCGTTCGCGTTGTAAGCGATCTGCTCCCACAGTCCGTCAGGCTGGTAGGGAAACACGCTGGGACCGCCCGTTCGTTCGACGAGCAGCCCGCTGATCGACAGAGCGCTGTCGCGCACCATCTCGGCACTCAATCGCAATCGCGGGGCTCGTGCCAACCACCGGTTCTCCGGATCATTCGCGGTGAGTTCAGGCGTTGCGCGATTCGACTGGCGATAAGTGGCCGACGTCACGAGCAAGCGGACCATTCGTTTCACATCCCAATCCCTGGAAAACTCCGTGGCCAACCAATCCAGCAACTCGGGGTGCGTTGGCGGCTCGCCGCGCGTGCCGAAGTCCTCGGGTGTGCGAACGAGTCCGGCTCCGAAAAACAATTGCCAGAGATGATTCACCGCAACACGGGCCGTCAAAGGATGATCAGGTTTAACCAGCCACTGTGCGAGTGCCAAGCGATTCGCGACTGCACCAGCCGGCAACGACGGCAAGATCGCTGGAACGCCGGGTTGGACGAGTTCACCAGGCGAGTCGTAGCGACCGTTGGTGAAAATGCGAGTTGGCTTTCGCTCGGCGGCATCTTGCATCACCATGGTCGTCGGGACCGCTGACTGTACTTCAGCGAGCGACCGCCGCGTCGCCGCAATCTCGCGCATCGTCCGGCGATAGTCGGCGTCGATCTGTTCCAGGTAGTAATGCTTTAGCCGAGCCGTTTGTTCTTCCGTGCGCTGGTCGCGGGCGACTGCCAGGATGTCGCCGATGGGGTCTCCACCCGCGATGATGGCGATGTCTTCGTCCGTCAGCGCAGTTGCAAAGACGCGCAGATCGTCCATCATGCCGCGGAAAGATCGCCCTGCTTCGGCGCTACCGACGAGGAAGGAAGCCTTCGCTGCCGTATCGCGCGAAAGTGATTTGTCAGCCGCGACGGTGGGCCGGCGCTGGCCATTGACGAACAAGGAAACATCCGCCGCCTCGCCCGAACCATCGTATCGCACGGCGATATGTTGCCACTTGGGACGAGTAATTCCGGTGCTGCCGACGAGGTGAATGGGCTCGGCCGCTTTGGGCGAAACGACATGAAACAGCACTTTGCCGCCGTCCAGCTCGACGCTGAAGCTGAAACCGCTTTTGTCCTTCCTCGTCCGCTCCAGGACAACCGCCGAGTCGAGTGTTGTTGGGAATAGCCACACCGCAATGGTCACGCGGCCGCTCGCATCCAATGCGGCTTGGTCTCCGAGAGCGACGTGCGTGCTGCCGTCGAATAGCAGCGCATCACCGATCTTTCCCGGCACGAAGGTCTTGGTGCCGTGAACCGCGTCCGCCAGTTCCGGCGACGACGCGTCGAACCCGACCGCCAATTGCGGAGCGGCGGACAAGGTCCGAGTCTCGCCCGCTTGGAACGTCGTTTCCCACGCGACGATCGCCGCATCCGACGCGGCGGTTTGCTGCTGTCGTGTTGCTTCTAGCCGTGCAAGTCGGGCTTCCAGTTCGTGCATCCGTTCTGACTGCGGCGGCAGCGGAGCGGCGACGAAGGGCGTCGCATTGCCTTGGTTGCCATCGACACCGTTTTCGGGAACTTGATTGAAGAAGGCGAACAGCCGGTAGAAGTCGCGTTGCGTGAACGGGTCGTACTTGTGGTCGTGACAGCGGGCGCAGACCATGGTCTGCCCAAGCCAGACCGTCGAAGTCGTTGTCAGACGATCGATGGCGTATTCCGACAGGAACTCGTCGGCGATCACACCGTTCTCGAAGTTCACCATGTTATTGCGATTGAAGCCGGTCGCGATCTTTTGGGTGAGTGTCGCGTCGGGCAACAGGTCGCCGGCGAGTTGCTCGATCGTGAACTGATCGAATGGCAGGTTGTCGTTGTAGGCCGCGATCACCCAGTCGCGCCAGCGCCACATGTCGCGATGAGCGTCCATGTGATAGCCATGCGTGTCGGCGTAGCGGGCCAAGTCCAGCCAGTGCGTCGCCATCCGCTCGCCGAAGCGCGGCGATTGCAGCAACCGATCGACCAGCCGCTGGTAAGCATCCGCAGCGGCGTCGGCGAGAAACGCATCAATCTCCGCAGCCGTTGGCGGCAGTCCCGTCAAGTCGAACGTCACACGCCGAATCAGCGTACGCCGATCGGCTTCCGGAGACGGGCTCAAGCCGCGTCGTGTCATCTGCACTTGCGTGAAGGAATCGATCGCGTTCTCGGGCCACGCGGAATGTTCGACGACGGGGACCGGCGGGCGACGCGGCGCTTCGTAGGCCCAATGCGTGTTTTCAGTTTGGGCGTTCGCGATCGGGATTGCGCAACAGGCAAAAGCCGAAGCGCCAAGCAACAACAAGCCAGCGCGGATCACACGCATTGAATTCGCCAGAAAGGGAGCGGGAGCGGAACGCCGAGGCGGCCATCCTAGCCTACCATTCAATTACAGCACGCTCGTGCCGAGTTGTCCACAAAGCGTTCGGCCGGCCAGGGCTCTTGTTTGTTTGAAGTTGCGTAAGAAGTAGCATGGCCTCGTAGGCCGTGTCGGCTTGGGAACGCCTGAAAACACACGGCCTACGAGGCCATGCTACTTATCCGCGCTCGCCACAGATTGAATAAAACAAAAGCCCTGTCGACCGGCACCATGCTTAAAGGCGTTGCAGATGGAATAGTCGGATCAAGGAGAGTCGCCCCACCACTGAATCGCTGCGCTGTGGCGAAGGCTAATGGCCTACGAAAACGAGACCAGGGGCGACAGAGCCTACGATCGGCCGGTAGCCTTCGTGTCGCACAACAGCGCCGACAAACTGCACGTGGAGCAGACTGCCCAGAGGCGATCGCGCCTTCGGCCTGCGGTCGCGAACGAGGTACTGCCAGCGGCTTTTCACAGACCGAGGAATCTCTGGCGGCAAGAACTCTGACGCGTGCTGAAGAGGAACAGGTGGCAAGATCGTCGTCACGAAACGATGTTCGAGGGTTCGCACACCGTCGGCCTCCGTGACCTGTTGTAGTGCTGACAGCCAATCGTCCGAGAACGGCGCGTCGTGCCAAAACACCGACAGCGACCCGTTGAGCTGATCCGCGATCTGGATGTTCTCGGCAGTGTCGATCAGCAGCGGCCCCGCCCTGCGGATGCCTCCCTAGCTTGTCGTGGCCCTTCCGCCACTGCGACCCTGCGGGGCTCTGCCCCAGTGGCTCGACGGCGGCTGTACGACTCCGAACGTGTCTGCTTCAGAGTATCGCAGGAGCTGGTCAACCAGCGAGATGAACTTCGGTGGTGGAGAGTTCCACTCCACGCTGCGGGCATAAGACCCAACCTGCTCGGCACGAGTCACGGCTGGCAGGTCTTTGCGCGGTACGTTGCGCGCACTTCGTACTCGCCGAACGCCTGATACGGTTCTTGCCACCTTTGTTTCCCCACAGTAAAGTGAACGGTAATGTACGGCGAATTGACCTGCGTGCGGAGTCCACGATGGGAGCCGGGAATGCAAGAAACGCTGGATCTCTCGCTTTTGAAACAGATGCATCCACTCCTACCCGCAGTAACCGCTATGGAATATGCCCATCGGGCTGCTATCGGCCTCGGGCGGCATCGTCACGAACCCGGCGTCGTTTTGTCGGCCGCGCTCGATGGCGATCTAAAGCAAGCCCGCCTCCACTGGGTTCCGTCCCCTTCACATGACGCTGTTCAGATCGACCGGCATCGAGTGACCGAGGACGCGGCAGAGGCCATTGCCCTTGCTTTGGTTCACGCAGATCGGGGTTGGGTCGTCAGGAGACGCCTTCAACGGGGCGAGTTCGCGGATTGGCTGCTCGTGGATCCGAAATGCAAGCATGTGGCGTTGGAGGTTAGTGGAATCGACGATGGCGATGATGGTCGTCGCCTGCGCGAAAAGCTAGAACAGGTGCGTCAAACCACTGTTGCACCATGCCGGGCAGCTTGTGTCGTGGAACTCGCAACGCCTCACGCGACACTGGCGAGCCTCTAAAGAACTGGTGTTATGGACCTCGAATCTCTCTACCCACTGGTGACCGAATCCATCCGCCGCGCGGAGATTCTTGAGGATCTCCGAGCCCCAGGTGCCTGCGCAGCCCACCTAGATGTTTCGTTGATCGAGGAGCAGATCGCGGAATTGCTGCCAGCGTCAGACGCGGAGGGTGCCGTCGCGCGGAAGGGCGCTGTGAGAGCGGCCCTGGCAGCAACGGATTTCGCTCGTGCCCAGACGCTCACAGCGCGCTTCACTGCCGAGCAAGGCGTGGGTGCCGAATTGAAGGCGGAGTTGACCAACCTGGCGCAAGAGGCTGCCCGCGTAATGACCGAGCGAGAGCGGTCGATTGCTGCATGTTATCCACGCGTGTCTGCAAGATACGGAATTGATGAGATACGTCGGTTGGTGAAAGCTCTGATCCAGCAGGCCACACCTTTTCCGATCGGCTGACCCCTCAAGTGCATACCTTCACTTTTTACTCGTACAAAGGCGGAACAGGGAGAAGCCTGCTATTGGCAAATGCAGCGCGCTACTTGGCACTTCTCGGCAAACGCGTCGTCGCCATCGACTTCGACTTCGAGGCACCCGGGCTCCACTACAAGTTGAATATCGGCCACCCGGGAGTGCGCACTGGCGACGTGATACCTGAGCGCGGCGTTGTCGATTATCTGCTCGCTGCGGCTGAGGGCGGGGCTCCGCCTGAACGGTTGCTAGACTACATCGTTTCCGTGCCGCTTCCGCACGGCTGCGCGGGTCAGTTGCGGCTAATGCCGGCTGGGTCCGCACCGTCAGGCGAGTACTGGAAGCATCTTGCTGCGCTGCAGCGGCAGGATCTGTTCATGGACCCTGATGGGCATGCCATCGCCGCATGCCTGGAGTTGAAGGCACGGATTGAAGAAGAGCTTGAAACGGACTTCCTCCTTATCGACTCCCGCACCGGAATTACCGAGCTGGCCGGGGTGGCCACGACCCTTCTGGCCGACAAGGTTGTGTGCCTCGTCCTGAACAACCGCGAAAATCTCACGGGTGCTCGCGCGGTGATGAGGAGCTTGCGTCGCGCCATTCGCTTGCGGGGCCAGGATCCCATCGAAGTGCTGCCGGTACTCAGCCGCATTCCCGAACGTGACGCGTCCACAGCGCATCAGGTACTCGCGTACCTGAACGAGCGGGGGCCGACACCCGAAGACACACTTGCCCTCAAGACGATTTTCATGCTCCGAACCGACCCTGAGTTGGCGCGAATCGAGAAGCTCCATGTCGGAAGCGGAGAGCCCAGCAGCCAATCGCTGCTCCACCAGGACTATCTTTCATTGTTCGCCGCATTGGTGATGGCCGATCCCATCAGAGTCTCGGCGGCGTTGAGACGCCAAGAGGCCGTTCGTGAGATGCGGGAATGGCTCACCTATCGTCACGATGTTCACCGCCATCGCCGCGTGACACCGGAAGGATTCCGTGAGGAACAAATCGACGAGGGAGTGTATCTCGGGGCCAGCAAGACTCGCTATGCCGACCTCGTAGTTTATGGCGGGCAAGATCGGGCCGAGGCGTTGATGGCCGTGGAATATGTGGAAGACCTCGACTCGTCAGACGCATGGCAGCGGTGGGAGAAGGAGACCAAGCTGCGGTGCGTTGTATTGTTGGGCAAGAAGGAAGGCGAGCAGAATAAGAGTCGCATCTTTACCCGTGGACGGCGAGGCGGGAAGTTTGCCGAACGTGATGACGAGTCTGCGTGGGCCGTGAAATGGCCGCTCAGCTTTGCGGCCCAGGAAGACCCAGGCGATAGATCGGTCACGTCCATGCTCAAAGCGGTGCAGCAGGGCGAAGACGGTTACATCTACCTTCTCATCCGCGAGTGGCAGCACGCATCGTTCGTCACGCTTCACGGAGGAATGCCCTTCCGCCCGGTCCTTGCGCGCCAGATCGTCGATGGCTTGGCGGAAGTTAGAGATGTCGAGACCGAGGTGCGTGTGCTGTGGCGGACGGCCCCCGATCCGTTCGAGCGCGCTGACGAAGGCATGATGCCTCACGGCAGCTCGCTCGAAGAGCTGACGACACGCGAACTCCATGCGCCGCTTTGGTGGCGATTGTCCGCGGAAGCAAAGGTGGAGTACTGGCAACACTCGCGTGACAGAACCTGCATTGCGGGAATCGAGTTTCTGGCACGCGACTTACTGGGGCTGTCGTTCGATCAAGACCGGGACTTCCGCCGGGAAGTGGGACGGCTCGTCGTTCATAGAGAAGGAGACGACGATGAGGTGGACCGAGGTGCCTACCGCTTCGCCGACCTCTTCCGGAAACAGGAACTCAAGTATGAGTTTTCCCAGAACGCGCCTCCGGAACTCGTCCGCCAAGCGGCCATTCGTCAGGCGTTCAAGGGTCCAACAGGCGTGGGAATGAAGTCCGAGTCAATTTGGGACGCCGCCGAAAGGGAAGCACGCGAGGCACTCGAACATGACAAGGCGTTGTCCTCGTTGCTCCGAGGGCGTGACGGTCGGCCATGCGTCGTGACCACCAACCTCCTGGGACTCTACGATCCGGCTTCAGGTCTGGTGACGATCTATCGCAAGCTCGTTGACTGGTGTGCGCGCACCCTCGGAATCGATGTCCGCACGCTGACGAATATCGTGTTCCTTCACGAAACCGTGCATGCCCTCTGCCACTTGGGTCGTGACCTTGATGGTCGCGGCTGGGAGGAGTTCGCACTTCCGTCTTCGCACGACATCGCCTTTCGCCCGAGTTCCCTTCACGAGGGGCTCGCTCAGTATTTTTCTTTCCGCCTCATTGAGCGGCTCGCCGATCCCGCAATGATGGCCGGCTTCGAGCGCCTGAGCGACCATCAGCCGGCCGAGTACAAAGTATGGCAGACCATGCGCGACGTGCCGGTAGAGGATGTCCGAAAGATGTTGATCCGCGCGCGCGCTGGGCTTGACGTGATGCCTCGGACGTTTTGAGTCTTCCCACCCGGAGGAGAAATGGGGGGAGCGAGGGTGCCAGGAACCGTTGTGTTCAATGAACGCCTGAAACGGGGTATTACTGGGGCATTAGCCGACAGAGCATCACGTCGGGAAAGGGGCCGCTGAACCGTTCGCCGTTGAATTGTATCAAGTGGTCCGGTCCTGCCGCGATCCAGACTTCAGTTTCCCAGGAGCTGTGCGGGAGGAAGCTGCGCGTGGTGTCTCGCGAAGTGAATGCCGTTACGAAGACCAAACCAGCGGCCGAACCGACAAAAAGTTCCTTCCATTCTTCGCGGCGTTTGCCATCCACCGGCCCGGCGCTCGTCACGGCTGCGATCAGGACGAACCAACTGCGAGACGCATCGTACCCGACAATGTCTGCCCTCTTTTTCGTCATGCCGTTGATTGCCTTACAAATCACGAGCGGCGACAGGGCCGTAAAGCCAGTCGCGTGTCACCGCTTTGGCCTTGAGCAGTTTGGCCTTCGATTCAGCCGCCTTTTTGTCGAAGGCGGAGTAGTCCACGAGAACGTGCTCGGGAAACGGCTTCGGGTCCGCGACAACCGGCAGACTCAATTCGCCACACTCCGCGACCGTGACGGCTAACACGCCAACCGAAGCGAAATTCAACGTCTCGGTGTAATGGACGTAAGCGGGTTCCGGTTCGATCTGGTCCCCGTCGTACATCGAAAGCTGATGTTGATCCTTGGGCGTGGGGCGAAATGCCTGCGACGTGACGCGGCCCTGCTGAATGAAACTCGGGTGAACCTGACGCAGCAGCAACGTATCGCCGTTCATGGCTGGCCTCCCGCCAATGGGCGAATCTGCTGAACCAGCCACGTCCAATCATCGACGCCGTCGAGATGGATGTCCCGACTGGAAACGGCCTGCGTCAACAGATCCAGAACGTGCCACTGACCCTGATGGCTGCGGAGGTCAATTTCCAAGGACAATTCATGCTGGCCGAGCGTCCATTCGGCTTGCACGCCACCCTCCGCCGTTGGATACACGTACGGCAACGGCAAATCGTCGGGGTAACTGTTCTCGAAACTGGTCGTCAGCCAATCCAAGCCCGCCGGCGCGGGGGCTAGTCCTTTGCCATCGAGCCAGCCATTCTGAAGGCTGCGGAATTCGTCGAGTCGCGCGGCCACGTCGTTGGGATCGAGGAGGCCCAGGTGCTCGACCGATTCGATCCTTTGGAGCCGTTCTTGGCGATTGAATCGACCAATGCCTTGCAGCAGGACTCGCGTTCCTGCGTCGTACCCGGTGAACGCTTCCAATATCTTTTCGCGGTGTTGCGACTCAAGCGACGCGGGAACGCGGTTGCCCTCCGGTAATTGCAGGTGGAAAGTCAACTTCTCCTTGTCCACTTCGGGAATTCTTCCGCGCAGTGTGACTTCTTCGGTCAGTTCCTGAATCTGCGTCGAGGCCAGCGTAAGCTTTCGCCGAGTAACCTTATTCAGACGCGCCGGACGGTCTCGATTGTTTGGATTGAACTCAATCGCTTCACCTTCACGCAGACCACGTCCGATGCGATCGAAGTAGGCGAGATGCATTTCCGACAAATGCGGATCGATTGGTTCGTCGTGCTCCGCGGCATTGATCGCAGCAATCACGCTGTCGCGAGCTTTTTCCAGTAGGAATTGGTTCTCATCGGGAAACAGCATGGCTGAAGCGACGAATAACCCAATCTTCGGAACTGCGCTGCCGTCCTCGACGCCCGTCAGCTTGAGCGACACGCCGTCGGTAAAGCCTTTTGGCGTGCGCTTTCGCTCAGGATGGTCCTTCAGATAATGCCATTTCGCGACCTCGATGAGCATTTCTTCCAAGGCGGCGAAATCCTTCAGCATTTCCAGCGGAATGGAATGCTGTTCAAACCGTTGTCCCACCATGCGCGGGCTCAGGAAAGGAATGGGGTCACTCATGCCTTCAACTCCTTCGGCGGGACGTTCTCGATGTCACGCAATTCGGTATCCAGTTCGGAATTGCCGTCCTTGTCTCCACAAATCTCCGCCGTCTCATCCCGTTCGCCCAACGCGGGCAGCACCGCCCCGCGTTTCGCCGCGCTGAGTCTCGCGCCTCGCTCGTGGGCCAGCGCCTTGAGGTTGGTGCGGAATGTCTCGGAAGGAAGGAAAGGTGTCACTGTAGCAAAGGTGTCCGGAACTCGTTACTGTGCAATTAACGCGGGAAACGGCTGCTGTGATACCGTTGTTTCTCCGCAAATCAGTTCGTCACTCGCGTGGCGGTGGTGTGCAGTTGCTTCGCGTGTTCGCCGCTCGCTCTATGGTACTCGATTTCTGATTGAGGAAACACGACTTGGAGACGTTCCCCGATCGCCGGGTGGGATCAAGGCATGGTTGAAGCTCACCGCTTCTGTAAGCAGAAGAAGAAGGAGACCTGCGGTCGGCGGTTTCGACGGGGTCGGGCGACCCGCGCCGAGCGGGAGTAGGTCCAGTCGGAACAGTTCGGTCAGTTCGCCGGAGCGAGTCGGTTGCCTTGCGACTCAAGTCGAGCGGCAATCTTGACGGCGAGCATTTGATGATCGACCGGCTTGAAAAAGATGTCATCGATGCCACGCGACAACAGATCCTTGGCGAGCTTGGGCTCGATGACGCCCGTGATGACGTAGATCAGCGGGCGATTCTCGCGGGCCAGCAAGTCGACGACGAGTGCGTGGCCGTGCAGAGTCGGCATGCGAAGATCCGTCACGAGGACATCGTAATCTTCCATATCGAGCATCTTCAGTGCCTGCTCGCCGTTAATTGCCGGTGAACACTCGAAGCCGGCACGCTCCAAGGCCCGAATGGTCAGCTCCCGGACGGCAGCCTCGTCGTCGACAACTAAGACTTGGATGGGCGAGTCGTTCATGACTGTGTTCGCCTGGTGTGAGCCTGTTTAAATTGATTGTGGAAGTAACAAGCGATCCGCCAAGCTTGTCGATCCTTCGATGCTTAACGATTTGTCGAAGGCAGGAGTCGTCACTTCAGCTGTCTCGTCCGCTGGTGTTTCAGAGCCGCGCTTCGGCAAGAAGATCGAGAACGTCGATCCGACGCCTAGCTCACTCTCGATCCGCAGATGCCCGCCGTGCTGAGTGACGATCGAGTAGACCATCGCGAGTCCGAGTCCCGTTCCGCAGCCCGGCGCTTTCGTGGTGAAGAACGGCTCCAGAATGCGTTCCCGCAACTCGGGCGGAATGCCGCATCCGGTGTCGCGGACGGCGAGCAAGACGTAGTCGCCGGGCGTGGCACCGGGGATCGTCGCGCAACTGGTTGTTCCCAGCCGCAGCTGGCGCGATTCAATCGCCACCGTGCCCCCGCTCCGCATCGCGTCGTGGGCATTGATGCACAGATTCATCAGCGCCTGCTGCAACATGCCCGCGTCGGCGATCAAGGTCAAGTCGTCGAAAGGCAATTCGACGTCGAGGTGCCATCGGTCGCCTAACAGCGGTGCCACCAAGTCCGAGACGTTGGCGATTAGTTCGGCGACATTCGTCTCGCGCTTCGTGGGTCCGTCGTGGCGGCTGAAGTTTAGCAACTGACGTGTCAGGCTGGTTGCCCGTTCGGCGGCGTCGAGGGCCTTGGACAAGTCGCGGTAGCGGGGATCCTCGGTTGGCAGACCCTCCATCGCATACTTTGTGTAGCCGACGATCGCCTGGAGCAGGTTGTTGAACTCGTGTGCTACTCCGCCGGCGAGCGCTCCGACGGCTTCCATCTTCTGCGACTGACGCAGTTGATCTTCCAGCCTCTTGCGTTCGACGGCGTATAGTAACGCCCGCGAGATCGTGGGCCCCGAGTGATGCCGCTTGACAATGTAGTCTTGCGCTCCGCGGCGAACGGCTTCGGTCGCGAGTTCTTCGCAGTCGGTACTCGTCATCACCACAGCGGGAAGGAAGGCATCCGCCGCGCGCACGGCATCGAACGTGTCAATCCCCTGACTGTCCGGAAGCCCCAGATCGACAACCACGACATCCAGGCCGCCTTCGGCGATCCGTTCAATAGCCAGCGACAGCCGATCGACCCACTCGATCTCGAAACGTCGCGACGAGCGTTGCAGCAGATGTTCGATCAAATGTGCTTGCGCCGGGTCATCTTCGATCAATAGGACGCGAATCGGTCCTGTTTCGAAAGTACTTGAACTTGCCGACATGGTCTGCTGCCCCTACCTAGAATCAGCCTTGATGCCACAGCAATGATTAGCCCAATCGCGGCTTGGCGCTGGCGAAGCGGCGAGCGTCCGCCGATTGCTCTATTGCAACCTTAGCTCACAACCCCGAAGTTCGCCGACGGTTGCCTCCCACGGCAAAATCTAAGGGACAACCCTGCCCCGCTATGCGTCGGTTCCACTGGGTGGCGAGCGGCGGTCGCAACAATTGTGCCGATCAATCGCGATGTGACCCCAGACTTCAAGCCAGCACGTTTTCCAACAGCCCCGTGCTGTCGCTGAACGAGTCGACACGAGCACCGCTGACGTCGAGCATCGTGCGGTAGAGATTCGTCAGCGGCGTGTCCTTGGGATAGACGATGTGACGTCCAGTCTCGATCGC
>JAQBZB010000340.1 GCA_027622275.1 Planctomycetota bacterium
GCTCTCCACGCTAGCACTCAAACCGCTAAACGACCGCTTTTTCTTGGGACTGGCCAGATCGCACCCTCTGGATCCGCAGCGGTCATTCACGCACGAGCAGCGTCTTGCGATTTTCAGGAGAGACAATGGTGTGTGCCAAGAACGCCTAAAGTGTGACGGACAAAAGTGTAACTGGGATCGATGGCATGCGGACCACAAAACACCATGGAGTAAAGGTGGAAAGACAACTGTGAAAAATGGTCAAGTGACCTGCATCGATTGCAACTTGGCCAAGAGTGACACTTGAGTGCTAACAAAACGCTCAACCGAAGCGGCGATTGGGCGCGGAATTTGAATTCAACGTCTCGCTGCCGCCGCCCGGTTAGCTCGTTCGGCGGCAGGAATCACGTCATAGATGGAGACTCCAGTGCCCCTGCGGAATGTAACATTTGCCAACTGGCTCCGAAGTCACGGCCAGAAGGATCCCGAGGAGCGATGGCTCCGCGAGCTCTACCCATGGCCCGTCTTGGCCCAAGTGGAGTGCGCCGCAACGCACGTCGGCCGAGCACAGCGAATCGTTTACGACGGCGTAGAGTATGAAGTGACACTGAAGAGCGTACGGTTTCAACCAAAGCACGACACTTGGAAGTATCGCCTGCTGGTGGAGTCTGACGGTCTTGGTTGGCACTCGCGATCTTTCTCGGACGAGTTCGACATGTGCGGGGCGCCGGACGGGTCCTTCGTTACCCTCTTCCATGCCAAGACGGAGGAGCCGCTCGAGAAAATTGCCCGAGCGTTCTTCGGGCGTAGATGGGGCGACCTCAGCACCGATTCCTTCAAGACCCTTGCTGTGTCGCGATTTCTCGCCGCCAGCATTGTGGGACAGGTCGCAGAGAAGGCATTCCAAGCGGTCCCGTTGACGCACTATCCGGAAGCGCGGCTCATCGGCGGCGGCACAGCTCCAATGCTCGCCAGCGGCCGCGACCTCTGGCTGGGCTACCGGTTCTTCTCAGAGAATGCGTACCACTGGGCAAGGCGCAGCGCCGGAAACGCATCGCGAGTAGTCGCCCTCTACTTCGCGGATACCAAGTATCAATTCAACACTGACTTGCCCGCCGGCACGCAGGTCCAATCAATCGCCGAGCTTGACTCGACTGAACTTGGTGGGCGACACGAGGACCTCATTCGCACCCTACTGCGCGGGCTTGAGGTCCCGACCGAGGCTCCCGATCCGGAGCAACTTGCGACCATCGTCTTGGGACACACCCCAGCACCTGTGGCTCCCGTCAATGAGGCGGACGTGCACGAGGCCCTTGCGGCACTCAAGCGTCCGTGCGGCTCAAAATCGGAACTGCGTTACCAGCTCGCCGCGGCAGTCGTTCTCAACGCTTGGATCGAAAGTGAGCGCCGCCTTGGATTTTCGCAGCGAAAGAAGTTCTACGCCTTCAAGCAGAAGGTTGACTCTCTTGCGAAGTGGGCTACCGAGGCAACGCTACCGGGCGTCAGACTGTGGGCAGAAGCGCTGCCAGGTTCCGCGATGCCGCTCCTATTCGTGCGAGTTGATGAGGTAGACTTCAGCTTCCACGCGATCCCAATCGCACGCCGCCTTCTCGACTCAGGCCACGCACAGCTCATGTGGAGCGGAGTGCGGTTAAAGCCAATCGCACCACTCGTACTAGCGTGGGCAAGAGCACTGCGAAGGCCTGAGGACTGCGCTGCGGTAAGCAGCGGCAAATGAGCAACGCCGAACCAGCCGATGAAGTTGCCGGGCCGGCTGCAAGACCGTAGTGTCTCGAAAAGCCGTGATGCCGGCCCGGCAACTTATCTCGGTCGTTCGTCCCACTGGCTTGAAGCCACCATCGGCAGTCTCTGTTAGTCCGGCTCGCCGGCACAGCTGGCACAGCGAAGAGTATCTATCTGACGCCCGATCGACACTTCTCTTGCTTACTTCGAGCAGCCATTCCAAGACGAATCCCCTCGCTTGGCTAACCTTTCTTACGCGTGATAAAATCTGTTATCACTGGCAAGCGTGGTCGCACTCTTTAGTACGTGGCCTCAAACCTACAGCCGCGCACCCGTAGTTCGATCACCGTAGACTGACCGTGATGTGCTGAACATGCACGACCATATAAACAAGCCTGTATGGAGCTGGTCCAGCTCAAGGGAATACGATGACAACCTCTTCCTCCCGGTGGGACGTTCTGCTGGCAACCACCACTCTTGTCGCCGCAACCTTTCCGCTGGTTCGCGACCTCCCCGCCGCGGGACCAGATAGGGTCGATGGGCTTACCGCCGTTTCGTCACAGCCCGTGCATCCGGTGTTAATTCGCAATGAGTCCGCCTCGCTCACGCGTGTGGTCGTGATGGTCGAGAAGGGAGTCGATGCTCGAACGGCCGCCTTCGTCTTCAAACTCGATGGAACGGACGACCTCGGCGATCTCGAATCGCTAGCGCTGTATTCGACCGGTGACAAAGACGAGTTCTCGCCAGCGACGCCAATCGGTGCGCGGGCCAAGCCGGGCGAAAAAGTGAAGTTTCGCGCCGAACGAACGCTCAGCGTCGGCAAGAACGTGTTCTGGCTGTCGTGCCGGTTGAAGCCGACGGCGGACCTGTCACATCGAGTCGCTGCGACTTGTGGCTCGATTGAAACGTCGGCTGGCGCGCTGACGCCGCGCGATGATTCGCCCGGAGCAGGGCATCGCATTGGCGTCGCACTTCGCAGACACAACGATGACGGCGTTCACACATATCGCATTCCCGCGCTGACGACGTCGGCCAAGGGTACGCTGCTGTGCGTCTACGACATGCGGAGGCGAATGGGACGCGATCTTCAGGAGGACATCGACATCGGACTCAGCCGCAGTACCGATGGCGGACGATCTTGGGAACCGGTCCGCGTCATCATGGACATGGGCGAGTTCGGCGGCTTGCCCCAGGAACAGAACGGTTGCAGCGATCCCGGAATCATCGTGGATCACCAGACAGGCGAGATTTTCTGCTTCGCGGTCTGGATGAACGGCAAACCAGGCAAGCACCAGTGGACCGATGATGGCTCGGAGCCAGGCTTTGAAATCGGTAAGGCCGCTCAGTTTTTGATGGTTCGGTCGAAAGATGATGGCCTCACCTGGTCGAAGCCGGAGAACCTGACCCGCAGGCTCAAACAGGAGGCGTGGTGGTTGCTCGCCCCATCGCCGCAACAAGGCATCAATCTGCCGGACGGCACGTTAGTGATGCCGGTGGAAGGTCGCGACGGTCGAGCCGCCGCCGCCACGTTCGCGACGATCATGATCAGTCGCGACCATGGGACGACCTGGACCGTTGGCGAGCCCGCCTATAGTGGCGGCAACGAGTGCCAGGCAGCCCAACTCGGCGACGGCTCGATCATGCTCAACATGCGTAACGATCACGAACGCTTCCGCGCCGTGTTTGTGACGAAGGATCTGGGTCAGTCGTGGCAGCCGCACGAAACCAATCGCAATACGTTGATCGAACCGAACTGCAATGGCAGCTTGTTGCGTGTCGATTACGAACACGCTGGCGAAAAGAGGCACGTGCTGCTGTTTGCCAATCCGCACACCCAGCAAGGGCGCACGCACCACACGATCCAAGTCAGCTTCGACGAAGGCCGCACCTGGCCGAAGTCGCATCACCTGCTGCTTGACGAAGGACGCGGGGCGGGTTACCCGAGTCTGACTCGCGTGGACGAATCTCATGTCGGTATCGTCTACGAAGGGAGTCAATCACACTTGGTGTTCGAGAAGTTGTCGCTAGATGAACTGCTTCGCCGATGAACGCGAACAGAGGAGTCCGGAGATGAAGATGACTCGAGTGACCGTTTGTGTGGTGATGCTTGCGGCAGGCTCCGCGACCTTGGCAGACGAACGGCAGACAGGCGAGATGTCTTTTCAGCGCGTGCAGAGCAAACTCTTTCGACATCAGTACACCGTTTACGACCGTGAATTCTGCGGTTCCGAAGTTTGTGTGGACTTTGATAACGACGGCCGGCGCGAATTGCTGTACGCATCGCGTGCGCCCGGCAAGTTACAAATGCTCAACGCGGCCGACGGCAGCATTCGCTGGACCCGCTCGCTGAAGGGCGAGCAGCAATCGACGTCCGCCTTTGATCTCGACGGCGATGGCCACTGGGAAGTGCTGTACACGGTTTCCGATCCCGGTCTGCTGTATGTGTGCGATCACGCGGGTCAGGTGCTGCGGCAGTGGGATTCCGGTGATAACAAACTCGGCAACTCGCCGGTGGTCATCGATGGGGATGGTGACGATGTGCTCGACGGCTACTTCGGCACGCGCCAGCTATATTTGACTCGGCTAAACATGAGCGACCTGGCACTGCTCGGCCGGCGCGGCGGTTGGGTGCAATGTGGCTGCTACACGTCAGCGATGGATGTCGATCGCGATGGTCGCTGGGACTTGTTCGCCGGCAGCGGTGACGACTTCGCCGCCAAGGGCGTGCTGCACCGTTTGAATCCGGCGACGCTGGAGAGCGTGTGGAGTTTTCCGACTGACGATAATGCTTCGAGCGCCGATGCAGTCTTGGTCGATATCGACGGTGATGGCCGCGTGGAAATCATCAAGTCGATCGACAACTACAAAAAGGACGATGGCCACGACGGGGTCATGGCCTTCACTACCGACGGCGAGCGTCTGTGGAAAGTGGATGGACTGTCTGGTGAAGACTCGCCGAATGTCGCGGACTTGGATGGCGACGGCTCGGTCGAGATTGTCGGCATGACTTTTGGCGGCGAGGTCTACTGCCTGGACGCGCAGGGTCATTTTAAATGGCGACGTGATCTGCGGCCGGAACTCGATGATGGCCAGCACATGTATATGACTCCGATCCTCTGCGACCTGAATGGCGACCGGCAACTTGAAATTCTTGCGATGACCCACGGGCAGTATTCGCCCACGCCTGGACAGAAGCCGAACGCCAAGCTGTTTGCCCTCGACGTTCGCGGCAATGTGCTTGACGAACTGGATCTAGGCGAGTCGCGATATTGGGGGCACGCGTTCGTCTGTAACCTGGACGACGATTCGTATCTGGAACTCGTTGTTTCCGGATACGGCGGCCTGGATGTCATCGAGACGCGCGGCTTTGGGTCGAACACCGAACACTTTCAGCGCCGCCGCAATTATCAGCGACTCAACGTTCGGCCGTGGGCGTACGAGGACAGTTTCTTTATTGAGCGAGGCGAGCGAAAGCGCGTGGTCAACCTGACGGACAATCTCGTTCTTGCGAAGGGAGACGGCGGCTTCGCGCGCGACGGTCGATTTGTCACGGAATTGTTGACGCTTCCTCCCGATTGCGAATTCCGCCATCTTCGCTTCGTCGCCGAGATACCGGCCGGCACGCAGCTCGGCATCGACGTGCTCGCGGCCGACGAGCGTCCGCTGCGAGAGGCGGTCAGATCGGGCACCGACCTGCGGATCGGCGAGCCGGTTCGACTCTCGTTCGGTCTCTCGACGACGGACCCGACCAAGACGCCGAAGCTCGACTCCTACTCGCTGGTATTCGACCGCGGGAAAGAGTCGGCGGAGCAATCCAGTCGCGTCAAAAATCCGTCGCCATCCGCCGCCATCGGTCAGTCGTTGGTCGTCGAAGCAGGAAAGCAGCCGCGGATCGACGCACCAGCATCCATCGCATTGACGATCGAACCGGAAGAACTCCGCTCGGTGAGGCTTGTCGAAGTCATCGGTGCCAAGGAACGGCCCATCCCGTCTCAGATTGAGCCGGGCACACCGCCACGTCTCTGGTGGATTGTGCGCGGGGACCTGTCGGCTGGCGCGAAACGGACGTATCGTATCGACACTGGCGCAGCGGTCGCGAGTCCAGAGGTCTCGGTTGACCGTCGCAAGGAATCCGTCGTTGTTCGCGTCGGCGAGTCGTCTGTGTTGCAGTACAATTCGGCCCATGTCGAACCGCTGGCCGGTGTTGATGCCAAGTACGGCCGGAGCGCGTTCATCCATCCGCTGTGGACACCGGCCGGCACCGTTGTGACCGACCAGTTTCCTCCCGACCACCTGCATCAAAGCGGCATTTACCTGGCTCACACCAAGACAGAGTTCCAAGGTCGCACGCCGAACTTCTGGGACTTGCTCGGCGGGACCGGGCGAGTCCGCTTCAAGTCGGTGAAGAGCACCACCAGCGGTCCGATCTTCGGCGAATTTCGTACGGAGCACGAGCATGTGGACTTATCGGTGCCGGATGGGAAGGTGGCGCTCGTCGAGACTTGGAACGTTCGAATTTGGAACGTCGGTGGTCGAGACGCTGGTTTCTGGCTTTGCGACCTCACCTCAATCTTGAACTGTGCCACGCCCGATCCGTTGCGGTTGCTGAAGTATCACTACGGCGGAATGGCGCTTCGCGGCGCGCGTTCCTGGGACGCCGAGCATGCCCGCTTCGTCACCTCCGAAGGAAAGAATCGAGTCGTCGGCAATCACACGCGTCCGCGCTGGTGCGATCTCTTCGGTCCCGTCGGCGATCGGGCGGCTGGAATTGCATTCCTCACTCACCCGGCCAACTTCCGCGCTCCCGAACCGCTCCGCATTCATCCGACCATGCCCTACATGGTCTACTCGCCGTCACACCTCGGCGACTGGGAGATAACTCCCGGAACACCTCACGTTGCTCGATACGAGTTTGTCGTCCACGACGACGACTTGTCCGAAGCGACAACCAACCGACTCTGGCTCAACTTCGCCGAGCCGCTCATTCCGTCTATCGTTCAAGCGAGTCTTCCATGAATGCGAGATGGTTGTTGAGCGTCCGTTTGGCGACGTGGAAAGGCGCAACAAAACCAAGATGAACCAACACAGACTGAATCGCCGTGATTGGCTGGCGACAGCCGGTGCGTTGTCGCTCGCCGCTTGCGGAGACGCTCGTCAGGTCGGCGGCGCAGAAGCAAAACGCCCGCGCATTGCGGCCGTTCTCACCGAGTTCACTCACCGCAGCCATGCGCATGTGATTCTTGAAAACTTTCTGGAGCCGTATTACTTCAACGGCAAGTTGACCGAATCGGGAATCGACGTGGTCGGTCTCTACGTCGACCAGTTCCCCGCCGGACGCGACATGGCGCGCGAGGTTGCGAAGCAGTACAAGATCGAGATCTTCCCCACGATCGCCGAGGTCTTGCGGCTGGGCGGCAAAGAGCTGGCGGTTGATGGCGTGCTGTCTATCGGCGAGCACGGCAGTTATCCCAGGACCGACCGCGGGGCGATCATGTACCCGCGCAAACGATTCTTCGACGAGATCGTCGCCGTCTTCCGGCAGAGTGGCCGCGTCGTCCCGCTGTTCAGCGACAAACATTTGTCGTACCGCTGGGACTGGGCCGACGAGATGGTGCAGGTCGCGCGGGAGCTGAAGATGCCCTTCATGGCGGGCAGTTCAGTTCCGTTGGCCCAACGTCGCCCGCCGCTGGAGTTGCCAGAGCAGGCGGTGATCGAAGAAGCGGTCTCGATCCACAGTGGCCCGCCCGAGTCCTATGACTTTCACGGCCTCGAAGTGCTACAATCGATGGTCGAAGCACGACGCGGTGGCGAGACAGGCGTCAGCGAAATTCACATGCTCGAAGGCGACGCCGTCTGGCAAGCCGCCGCTGATGGGCGGTGGAGCTACGCGCTGGCCGCGGCGGCGATGCAAGCACAGGCGGGCAATGACGTCGGTCGGCTCCAGGACTTTGTCGAACCAGCGGACGGCAAGCAACATCCCGTGCATGCCATCCTGATCAAGTACCGCGACGGTCTGCGAGCGACGGTCCTGCGGATCGGCAATGTTTCGACACGTTGGTGTTTTGCCTGCCAACTCGCGGGAAAACCAGAGCCACTCGCAACCAGCTTCTACGTCGGCCCGTGGGAGAACCGCAATCTGTTCAAAGCGCTGTCGCACGCGATTCAAACTCACATCCGCGAAAGGCAAGCTCCGTATCCCGTCGAGCGCACGCTTTTGGTGACCGGCATGTTGGCCGCCGCAATGGACTCGCGCTTCGAGCAACACAAGCTGGTCCCGACGCCGCATCTCAACATCAACTACCAGCCGCGCGACTTCCGAGCGCTGCGCGAAATGGGAGATTCCTGGAAAATCATCACCGAGGACATGCCTCAACCGACCGGCATCAACCCCGGCGGCCCGCGGTCGCGGTGAGCCATCTCACCCGTTACGTTCGACGAGCATCCGCCCCCAGGCTTTCATGAGAGGACTTGAAACATGAATCGTGCCAGCACCTGTCGTCGCAGCGCTGTCTGGATCATGCGGATGTTGTCCCTGTCGACCTTACGAAACAACGTCGCGCGACTGAAGTTTCACCTACGTGATGCCACGCTGTACTCGTTCCAAATTGGTGGCGAGCTACCCAATAAGTAGACCAGTCACTCCGTGACTGGAATCTTCGAGTCACGGAGTGACTCGTCCTCTGTAACCGCGCTGGCGATGCGCCAGTTCCCGTCCTTGTCGCAGGCGGCATAGTACATCCGATATTCGCTCTTGCCGATTCGGACCAGTGACATGTCCTCCGCGTGAACGGCGTCCAGCCCCGCGCCTCCGTAACCGAGACCGTTGATCGCGCACATCGCTCGTTCCCAAACCAAGCCGTCGGTCGAGTAAGCCACATAGATCCGCGACCTGTATCCCGACATATCCGAGGCGATCGAGGCAGCGGCGAAGTCGTCGCTCTTGCCACTTGCCACGGCGCTGGCATCCTGGCTTGGATGCAGCGGCACCTTGGTTCCGGGGGGCACGGTTCCGGGGGGCACGGTTCCGGGGGGCACATCCTGCCATGCCGAGTAGAACATGGTCCAACAGTCGTCGTCGACCGACGGTGGGATGACTTCCGCTGCCGAAATGCCGACCGTGTCGTAGTCCGCTTGCTTGTCCCGCATTCGATAGCCCGGTTCAAACTCGAAGTTCAAGCCATCGGACGTGATCGCGCTGATGACGCTCGTCGAAATTCGCTGGCCGCTCGCGAGCCCTCCGGGACCGAACTCCGAGCTGAAGCAATACAGCCGGGCACGGCCATCCGGCAGTTGCAAGAACCGAGGCCCGCCGACACCGCCGAGGTTCTGCAACCGAATGCCCTCTTCGAGTTTCCAGTCGAGCATGTCCGAGGAAACCGCGCTACAGATCACAGTCGGTCGATCGGCCGGCCCACGCGACTCAAAATACATTCGCCACCGGCCATCGGCGCAATGGGTCATCGTCGGCGCGATCACTCGCAGCGACATGTGCGGCAACGCAGGCTGCGGTGCCAGACGAATGCCGGGCTCCGTCCGGAACAACAGCCCGTCGTCGGAGATTGAGCTGAGAATGTAGCCCTGACACGCCGGGAACGGTTTCGCTGGTCCCACGGCGGTATAGAAGAGC
>JAQBZB010000341.1 GCA_027622275.1 Planctomycetota bacterium
CAAACAACACATCGGGCGCTAGCCTTTTCAACCGCCCCAGCGCTGGCGTTTTCAAACGCCGTTCACAAGACTGACACCGCGCCAGCAAGTTTGCTCATACAACTCGACGACGATGATCTGACGAAAAAGGCCAAGACTCGTTTGGCTTCGATCAAGCGGCAAAACGATCTGCCATTGAACGTCATTCGCGAGAACAGCTCTGTCGACCCTGATGCACAAGTGGCATTGGCTAAGGAAATTGCCGCCGCTCCGTCACGCATGTCACGAGAGTTGGGATGGAAGCAATTCCCGACATGGGACCAATTGAAAGTCGCCTGCGGCTTGATTTGGCTCCATTTCGTTGGGAGCAAGAGAATGAAGGGAACCGTCGCGTCCGGTGACCAATTGGCATTCAAGATCGATCGCCTTCGAAGGAAACTCACCGTGCGACAACAAGTGCAGGAAGAACTCGAGCCAGGTCTGTATGCGGCCAAGAATGCGAACGAAGCGGTTGAGCGAGTGCTAGACTTCGAGCGCACATGGGCAACATTCGAGTTCCCAAGGTACTTAATGGCCCTCTCACGAATTCAGAACTCCGTTCTGTCGCGTTTGGGATTTCCAGCCGGGGACTACAGCGTGTTCGCCGCGCAAGTTGAATGTCTTTTTCGAAATCCGGTTGTCGCCGCATTGGACGAGTATGGCATTCCGCTGCAAGTTGCCGAAAAACTACAGCGGTTCCTTGGATCGACGGACAACCTGGACGCGGCACTCGACGGATTGCGGCACCTTGACGTCGACAGGGTGTCCCTCTCCGCCTTCGAGTACGATGTCGTCTCAGACGCGAAGAACGCTCTTTAGGTAAATCGAGAGTGCTGGATCGCCGGTACTCACTGCAGCCCGCGACGCGAATCGGAATCGAATTGTCAAACAAGACAAGCCGCACTTGAGCGCCACACTCTTGGTATTTCCCTTTTGCGCATCAATCCAACTGGAACTGAGCCAGATACTCATCGATCTCGTGATCCTTCGCGTTTGGCTGCTCTTCTTTCAGCAGAAGGAAACGCTCCAGAACCAGAACGTCCATGTTCGTTGCCATAAAGCATCGATAAGCATGTTCCGGCGTGCAGACGATTGGCTCTCCACGGACGTTGAAGCTGGTGTTGATGATGACGGGCGAGCCGGTTTGCCGCTCGAAGCTCTTGATCAGCTTGTAGTACCGGCCATGCCGCGCGGCGTCGACCGTCTGGACTCGTGCGCTGTAATCGACGTGCGTGATCGCGGGAATCTCCGAACGAATCGACTTGAGTTTATCTACGCCGGTGAGTTGCTGTTCACTTTCGGTTAGAGCTTTTCGCCGTTCATCGCGCACCGGTGCGACCAGCAGCATGTAAGGGCTCGGCTCGTTCTCGCGCATCTCGAACAAGTCATGCACGCGTTCTTGCAGCACGGACGGCGCGAAGGGCCGAAACGACTCGCGAAACTTGATCTTGAGGTTCATTACCGACTGCATCTTTGTGCTCCGCGCGTCGCCCAAGATACTGCGGCCCCCAAGTGCCCGCGGCCCGAACTCCATCCGCCCTTGCAGCCAACCGATCACCTTGTCCGAGCCGATCAAATCCGCCACGCGATCACACAGGGCTGACTCGTCTTCCATGAAGTGGTATTTCGCACCTGCATCGTCGAGAAACTGTTTGATGTCGGCTTCGTCGTTGGCTGGACCGAGATACGAACCGTGCTGCGAATCGTCGGCGACTGCTTCTCGCGGCTTGCCAAGTAGCTGGTGCCAGATGAACAAAGCGACTCCGAGCGCGCCGCCTGCGTCGCCCGCCGCGGGTTGTATCCACAGCTGGTCAAACGGTCCCTCGCGCAAGATGCGTCCGTTCGCCACACAATTGAGTGCCACACCTCCCGCCAGGCAGAGATTCTTCATGCCGGTCGATGCGTGAACGTGCCGCGCCATCCGGAGCATAATCTCTTCCGTGACTTGCTGGATTGAAGCAGCCATGTCCATTTCACGCTCGGTCAGCGGCGATTCGGGCTTGCGCGGCGGGCCGCCGAACAGTTTGTCAAACTTCGCCGACGTCATCGTCAGTCCCTGGCAATAGTTGAAGTACGACATGTCCATGCGGAACGAGCCGTCTTCCTTCAGATCGATTAACTTCTTGAGAATCAGGTCGACATACTTAGGCTGGCCGTAGGGAGCCAGACCCATCAGCTTGTATTCACCCGAGTTGACCCGGAATCCGCAGAAATACGTAAACGCCGAATAGAGCAATCCGGGCGAATGCGGAAAGTGCAATTCGTGCGTCAAGTCGATACGATTGCCTCGTCCGACACCGTGGCTGGCCGTCGCCCATTCACCGACACCATCGACGGTCAGGATGGCGGCTTCGTCGAAAGGAGAGGGAAAGAAAGCGCTCGCGGCATGCGACTCGTGATGTTCGGTGAAGACAATCCGTTTGCGGTAGGCACCATGCAATCCGCGTTTGATTTCGCGACGCAGATGCAGCTTCTGTTTGAGCCACACGGGAATGGCTTGCAGAAACGAATTGAATCCTTGCGGCGCGTACCCGAGGTACGTTTCCAGCAACCGTTCGAACTTCAGGAACGGCTTGTCGTAGAAACCGACGTAGTCGAGATCCTCGGCACGCAGACCAGCTTCGCTCAGGCAATACTCGATCGCGTTGACCGGGAATTCCGGATCATGTTTCTTTCTCGTGAATCGTTCTTCTTGAGCCGCCGCAACGATCTCGCCATCGACGACCAATGCCGCCGCCGAATCGTGATAGAACGCCGAAATACCGAGAATCGCGGTCATGGAGTTTTCAGCCAAGCCGATTTAGCACCGTTCGAGGAATTAGTGAGCGGAATGGTGCTAGCCACCGGTTCTTCGTGCGCCGTGAAACACCGGCGGCTAGCGCCGTGCCGCTGACCTGAATTCGGACAGGTATTTCTCGAACGGTCCTTAACGCATGTTTCGAAATGCGGCAAAACTCGTACGGCGGCCTCGGGGGGCCGCGTCGTCCATGCCTCTCGCAATGCTAGGCACACGATTCGACCAAGGCGTCAGCATTCATTGTGGATTCGTCTTCAACTCCGGGTTCCGAAACTTCCATCGAATCCTCGGGGCTAAGTGGCCGAATGCCTAACGCCTTTGCCACGATAAAGGCGACAACGGCACCAAAGAAGCTCAACAGCGCTCCCATCTTTACCGAATCCTGGATCGGACCTGGCGTCTTGAAGGCAGCCGTCGAAACGAACAATGCGACCGTGAACCCGATCGATGCGATTGTCCCCAGCGTGATGATGTGCCGATAGCCCATCCCCTTTGGCATCTCGAGCTTGAAGAGCTTTACCGCGATCCAGGTCAGCACGGTAATGCCGACTGGCTTGCCGACCAGCAGTCCGACGACGACCAGCCACGTGCCGAGTCCGATCGAGCTGAGTACGACGCCAGCATTGGCCAAGCCAAAGACTCCCAAGATCAACTCGACAGGGTTCTTCCACCAATGCTCGAACTCGTTGAGCGTGTCATGGCGGTTGAGTTCTTCGCGGGCAAAGATGCCGAGATCCGTATGAGCATGTGGCAGCAGCGGGATGATCGGTACGAGCCCCAAGGCAGCATGGATGCCGGTCAGATCGAACGAAATCCAGCTGAGTACGCCGGGAACCAGCAGATAGGCCCAGAAGCTTTGTACTCGCATCTTACGCAAGCCATACGCCATTGCCATGGCGACTGCGGTCAGCAGCAACCATTGCGGCTCCAGCGGTTTGCTCGGATAGGCGACGGCGAGAATCACCAAGCCAGCGGCATCATCGGCGATTGCCAACAACAACAGAAATGCGATGGCTGGATGGCCGTTGCCAAAGATCAATCGAGCCACCAGATAGCTGAAGGCAATATCAGTCGCACAGGGAATCGCCCACCCAGGCGCAAGTTCTCGAACGCCGGGCACGGGTGTGTCGAACCACATGACGCCGAACATGTACACGGCAGCCGGACCAAGGACTCCGCCCAGCGTCGCCAACAGCGGTGTCGCGGCTTTGCGTGGATTCGACAAGGCACCGCCGGGCAACAGCGACTCCCAAACTTCCTTGGCGGCGATGGCGAAGAACAACGCCATCAAGATGTCATTGATCAGGAAGTGGACCGTGATGCCATGCCGCTGGACCGTACCATCCGCGGTCGGCATCGGGCGATTGACGATCTTGTCGTAGATGTTGGCAAAGAAGCCGGTCGGAGCAGCTGGCTCTTCATGTGCAGCCACAGCCGGTGTTGCATGACCGTGATCCTCGCCACCCATCAAACGGTGATGAACAAAGCTATTGTAGCTACCTGAGTGTGTGATTTGCCCAGCTTTGTTGCTGACATCCGGGTCCATGTTCGCCCAGAGCAAGGCACCAATCGCACCCGCGATAAGAAATATCGAGTTCTCGAAGAGAAATCGGATCGAACGTGGTGTCTGGCTTGGTTTGGCGGCGTGTGACATGCATAGTTTCCGTTGCGATGGTCTCTTGGTTCCGGACTGCCCTCTCTGCAAGCTCGCCAGCGTAACAAACGCGCGTCACCTGAGAAGAGCCCTTGTGTGAAGATAGGTCGCATAGATTGCGCAGCGAGGTCGATTACACTTGAAGAAACCGTGAAACGGATCGCTCTCGAAACGGAATCCGACGAATGTGCGGATCTTGCGGCCAGCAGCCGCCCGTGCCGTACGGTTTTAGCCCCGCCAGCCCTTCGCCAATTCGACCAGCGTGCGGACGAAGGCTCCGCTGCCGCCGGCGTCCAACCACGGCTTCGGGCTGTCCAAGAACGCCGGGCCCGCGATGTCAATGTGGACCCACGGCTTGCCTTGGACGAACTCCTCCAGGAACTTGGCCGCCGTGATCGCGCCGCCCCAACGGCCTTCTCCGATGTTCTTGATGTCCGCAACTTTACTCGCGATCTGCTCGCCAAACTCTGGGAACATCGGTAACTGCCAAGCGGCTTCCCCGCAAAGCTGTGCGGCGGCGGAGAGTTCATCGCACCAAGCCTGATCGTTCGTCATCAAGCCTGCGACGTCCATGCCAAGGGCAACCAAACAGGCTCCGGTGAGTGTCGCGAGGTCGACGATCTTGGCGGCACCCTGTTCGACCGCGACATCCAACACGTCGGCCAAGACCAGTCGGCCTTCCGCGTCCGTGTTCAACACTTCAATCGTCTTCCCGCTGCGAGCGGTCAACACGTCGCCGAGCTTCACAGCGTCGCCGTTGATCATATTCTCTGTTAGGCCGACGAGTCCAATCACGTTGACGGGCAATCGCAGCTTCGCGATGGCCTGCATGGCCCCGACGACAGTCGCGGCGCCCGCCATGTCACACTTCATCGTTTTCATGCCGTCACTCGGTTTAATCGACAGCCCGCCCGAATCGAACGTCACCCCTTTGCCGACCAGCGCCAGCGGTGCGTCGCCTTTTTGTCCGCCGTTGTGCCGGAGGATCACCAACCGCGGTGGTCGCGTTGAACCCTGTGCGACCGCGAGCAAGGAACCGCAGCGCTCGGCCTTCAGCTTCTTCTCGTCCCAGATCTCTAATTCGAGTCCGCAGTTTGTCGCGACGTCGGCCGCTGCGTTAGCAAACGATTCGGGATAGATCATGTTGGCCGGTTCGTTGACCAGTCGGCGCGTCAGACCGACGGCTTCGCCTAAAGTTTGGCCGACCGCCAACGCCTCTTCGCCTGTCGCGGCCCAGCTGATTTGTTGAAACGGCGACAACTTCTTTTCGGCTCGATACAGGTCTTGTCCCTGGCAGCCCGCCATCGCTCCGCAGACAGCTGCCTCGACGAGATCCGGGTCCCAGTTGTCGTTCAGATAAAATGCGACATGCGTCCGCGGCTTCGCGGCAAGTAGTTTCGCCGCTGCCGCTGCTGCCTGGAACGCCGCACGCCGATCCAGTTTGCCGCGATCACCAAGGCCCACGACGACCACTTGCATCGCCGCCACACCCGCTGGAACGAAGATTCTGGTCAGTTCACCGGCTTTCCCAGTCATCTCTTTCGCTTCCAAGAGCCGCGAGATTGCTCCACTCGTGGCTTGATCGATCGTTGCCGCTGCCGGCTGCAACTCGCCGTCGGCATGGCAACCGACAACAACGGCATCAGCCTGGATCGATGCGGCCGACTCGTTCGTAGCACTCATCTTCATCGTGGAAACCTCGTAGGGTGGATCGCGGCGAATTAAAACAGGCCGCCATTCTAACTGTTCACCGGGGCGTCTCCCAGGGACTCAGGCGAGTGGCAGATGAGAACTTATCAACCGAAGGTTTTGGGAGGGCGAAGCTCCCGCTGAGCCGGTTCGGCAGGAGCCTCACCCTCCCGGTAACTTCTCATCTGCTGCTCGCCTGGACTGCCGCTCGCCTGAGATTTGCGCGGCGGCGGCCTTCGTCGAGCGACTTCCGCGGGCACCGGTAATGACAGGTCGTCCTCGCTCTCTAAAATGTGTAAGGTAGACTGACAGTTTGTCGAACGGCCTGCATTGGAAGAGGAACATGGTGAGTACTCGTGCCAAGAAGACATTCATCGGGATCGCCTCCGCGTTCATCGTGGGAGTGGGCGGCATCGTCGCCATGAATGCGGCGTCGACCCCACCGGCAGGCGTCGGCCTGCCGCGGAATCCGCTGGCTCCTTGTCCCAACCAACCGAATTGCGTCTCGACGGAGTCAGCCGACGTGGACCACGCGATTGAACCGTTGCCGCTCGCAGACACCGAACAACGAACGATCGAACTGCTGGCTTCTTCGGTCAGCGAGTTGCCAGGCAGCCGCAGCGTGTTAACGAAAGATAACTATTTGCATTTCGAGATCCGCAGCCCTTGGCTGCGCTTTGTTGACGATGTCGAGTTTCTGATTGATTCAGAACAGAATCTGGTTCACGTGCGATCGGCTTCGCGAGTTGGGCGATCTGACCTCGGCGTCAACCGGCAACGAGTTGAAGAGATCCGCAGGCGATACGAAGCGGCACTTCGCACGACGACGAAGCCCGCCGAAGAATCTGTTGTTACCACTGGAGATACCGCCATGCCAGACGAACCAGACGAATTCGCGATCATCGAGAAGAGCGACAAGGAGTGGCGTCAGCAGTTAACTCCCGAACAGTACCACGTGGCGAGGCAGCATGGCACGGAACAACGGTATACAGGTCCGAACTGGGACAACAAAGACGCGGGCACGTACTCGTGTATCTGCTGCGGCTTGCCGCTATTCAGCTCCGAGACCAAGTACGAATCGGGAACCGGTTGGCCGAGCTTTTGGGATCCGATTAAAGAAACGAGCATCGAGACAAAATCCGACGTCAGCTTCTTTACGCGACGGACCGAAGTACACTGTCGCCGTTGCAAAGCGCATCTTGGGCACGTCTTCGAAGACGGCCCCGATCCGACCGGGCTCCGCTATTGCATGAACGGCGTTGCGATGCAGTTTGAGCCTTCTGAAAAGGCGACCGACGGTGCGGCGAATACGAATGAGTAGCAGTGCCTAGCAGGAACAAGTGGTTGCCGTTCATTCGTTTAACCCGGATTATTCATCAGCCGCCTGGCGATAGCCTGCGGTTCTCGCGAACTTCGAGAGAACCGCACGCTATCGCGTGGCGGCTGATTTGCGCGGTGTTTTGGGCAAGATAGCCGTAACTCCACTTACAAACGTATGTATTGAAGATTGTTAACCGGTTCATGAATAATCCGGGTTAATCGCCAGCCGGAGGCGTGCGCTTCCGGCACGGATAGCGCACGCCTCCGGTTGGCGGTTAAACACAGTCATTCAGTGCGGTAGACGGTAGTGTGACGCACTAGCCAAACCTGAATTCAGCGAGTCTTCCGGAACGTACACGATGAGCGGCGAGGTATTTGAACGGCGTTTGCAACTGCCCGTTCCGGCTGCCGAAGCATTTGCGTGGCACGAACGTCCGGGGGCATTGGATCGTTTGATCCCGCCCTGGGAATCCGCCCGGATCGTGGAGCGTGGCCAAGGCGTTTGCAATGGCAGCATTGTGAAACTGATCACGCGACTGGGACCCTTGAAACTAGTATGGCGCGCGGAACATCACGACTACGAAGCCGGACACAGCTTTCGCGACACACAATGTTCCGGTCCCTTTGCCAAGTGGGAACACTTGCACAAATTCGAGTCCGATGTCGCCGGGCGGGGAACGTTAGTAGATCGTGTCGAGTACCGGCTGCCTGGCGGCACACTGGGGTCCCTGCTCGGCGGCCGCTATGTCCGCAAGAAGATTGACTGTATGTTCGACTATCGGCACCGCACGACGTATGCAGATCTTGCAGCGCATGCCAAGTATCAAGGAACTGGAATAATGCGAATTGCCATCACGGGATCCAGCGGGCTAGTCGGTTCAACCCTCGTCCCGCTATTGACGACCGGCGGTCACTCGGTGACCCGCATCGTGCGGCGCGACGCATGCGAAGGCGATGTCACTTGGAACCCGCAGGCAGATACATTTGATGCCGCGCCGCTCGATGGCATCGACGCCGTCGTTCACTTAGCGGGCGAAAACATCGCAAGTTCACGATGGAACGCTCGAATGAAGCAACGGATTCGCGATAGCCGGGTGGCCGCTACGCGCAGCCTGTGCGAAGGCCTCGCCAAGATGTCGGCACCTCCCAAGGTATTGGTCTGTGCCTCCGCGATCGGATTCTATGGCGACCGCGGCGAAGAACTCTTGACGGAGGAATCGCCGCCGGGGTCAAGCTTCCTGTCCGACGTTGTGAGAGACTGGGAAGATGCAACCGGACCGGCTGCCGAGGCGGGGATTCGCGTCGTCAATCTCCGTTTCGGTGTTATCTTGAGCCCGAAAAGTGGCGCGCTCGCGAAGATGCTGCTGCCGTTTAAGCTCGGTGGCGGCGGCCGCGTGGGCAGCGGCAAGCAGTATTGGAGTTGGATCTCGATCGACGACGCGGTCGGTGCGATCCATCACGCGATGATGGCGGACAGCCTTGCCGGGCCGGTAAACGTCGTCGCGCCGAATCCTGTGACGAATCTGGAGTTTACGAAGACGCTGGGACGAGTCCTCCGGCGACCGACGATCATCCCGATGCCAGCCTTCGCCGCCAAGCTCGCGCTCGGCGAGATGGCGGACGAGTTGCTGTTAGCGAGCAGCCGGGTCGACGCGAAGAAGTTATTGCAAAGCGGCTACGAATTCCGCCAGCCAACGCTTGAAGCCGCGTTGAGACACTTGCTAGGACGCACCTAACCCGGATTATTCATCAGCCGCCTGGCGATAGCCTCAGAACTCCTGACCTGAGCGGAATTTAAGGTGAGCCGTGTTTTGGGCTGAGGAGGGTGTAGACT
>JAQBZB010000342.1 GCA_027622275.1 Planctomycetota bacterium
CGCAGCCGCCGTTGGCAGATCGACGATTGCGAGCGACTCAATCGCGGAGGACCGTAGTTCAGGCGGGTTCGTCCTGCCGGTAAACACGACGAGGACTTCGCGGGTAACGGGCAATTTCATGTCCGCCATCGCTTGAAATGCGGCCGCACGTGCGGGAATCGCGGCCGACTTGTCCCTGGCGACGGCGACAACAGTGGCTTGCAACTCGTCGACTTTCCATAGTCCCGCTAGCGCCAATGCGGATGACTGCACGTCGGGCTGTGCGTGGTCAGCCAACTGACTCAGCAAGCTCGCGAGGTCTCCGGCGGGCCGAACGTCGCGGAGTCGGGCAACCTCAATTAACCGACTGAGCGCGGCGGCGTGAGCAGCCGCGTCGTACTCGCCCGAGCGCGTAAACCGCGTGGTATCGAGTCCGTAGTCTCGCAGTTCTTCAGGCCCACCGGTCGCGAGAATGGCGGCGATCGCCCTCGCTCGCGTCGCGGCGTTCAGGTTTTCGGAGTCGACGAGTTGTTTGAGATGGTCGAGTACGTCGCTGCCTTCGGTTTCATTCAGCACGGCGGCCAGATGATCGGGCCGCGCGAATGACACGTCCCCTCGCTGGAATGCAGGCAGCCAATATGTCTTCAAACCGTGAATGCTCTGCCTGAAGACGTAATCAATCCAGACGTCGGTCGGCTTGTCGAGCACGCGCGCCGCGGTTTCGACGGACCGCGCGGACGGAATTGCCGAACAGGCGACGACCGCTTCCATGCGCACCTGCGGATGTTCGTCGGTGATGCGTTCTTCGAGCAAATCCAGCGGCGCGTTCAGTCGGTCGTGCCAGCGGCCGACGAGGTGCGCAGCGAACGCGCGGGCTCGCGAATCACGTGCGTTCAGCAAACGGTTGAGCAACTTCGGTTCTACGACTTCGATCGTCGCGTAAGCTCCGATCGCCTCGACAAGGTGGTGTTCATATTGGGGATCCTTGGGATCGAGCGTGCGGACCCAATGGTTCAAGGCTTCGGCAACTTGCGCCGGATCGCGGCGAGTCATTTCACGCTTGGCCTGATAGCGGGTCCAATATTCCGAAGATCGCAGCGACTCGACGACATCGGCGATTGACGCCCCTTCGAGATTCGGCGGATGAATCGGCGGGTTCTTCGACGATAAACGCCAAATCCGTCCATGCGCCTTGTCGCGCGTCGGATCACGATAGGCGTCGTCTTGATGGCACGTGATCGGGTTGTACCAATCGACGACGTAGATCGCGCCGTCCGGCCCGACCTTCACATCGACAGGACGGAAGTTGCGATGCCGCGATCGCAGGATCGGTTCTTTCCATTCCAGTGCGAATCCCGAATCGCCTGGCGTAACGGAAAACCGCTTGACGCGATTCTGTTTGAAATCGCCAGTGACAAAGTCGCCTCGCATGGACTCCGGGAGATGACTGCCGTCGAGATAGCCAATGCCGCAGTAGCCGCCCGGCTCGCCGATGCGACTGAGAGGCAACACGTGCGAGGTTGAAACAAGGCCGGGATTCAGCCAGTTCACGCCACCCGCGCCGTCAACATTAAAAGCCTGCCCCCACTCGTCGAACTCGATGCCCCAGGGATTGCCCGGGCCCATGTGGCCTTCAAGGAACGGCAAAAGCTGCAGCCGCCGCGGGCGAAAGCGGTAAAAGCCGGCGTTAAACAGGTTACTCGCTCCCCACGGAGTCTCCACGCGCGACTCGCATCCGTCGCCGTGGCCGAAGTACAGTTCACCGTCGGGGCTCCAGCGAAAGGAATTGATCGTCTGGTGCGTATCTCCGTTGCCGAATCCACCGAGCACGACGCGGCGTGAATCCGCTCGGCCGTCGCCGTCGGTATCTTTCAAGAACAGGATCTCGGTGTTCTGCCCGACGAACAAGCCGCCTTCGCCCCATTCCAGTCCGGTCGGGATGTTAAGTCCGTCGGCGAACACGGTTGACTTGTCGGCGACACCGTCGCTGTCGGTGTCTTCCAGCAGGATGACTTTGTCGTTGGGCAAATCGCCCGGAACGACGTGGGGGTAGGTCGTCGTCACCGTCACATACGCGCGTCCTGCCGGATCCCAGCGAATGGCCAGTGGCGAGGTCAGCCCTTCGCGTTCGGATGCGAAAAGATTGACGTGCAATTCGTCGGTCGTTTCAAACGCCGCAAGTTCTTGATCAACATCGGCGCTCGGATCGCCGTGCAGTTTCTCCGGCGCGGGACGATTTGGCCCCGGATCTTCGCCGCCGCCCGCTATCTGCCAGACACGCTGTTCCGCCCGGTCGATGAGCGGCACCAGCGTTTGCCATTCTTCTTGAAACGAAATGTAATGCTCGCCTCCGCGCGTGAATTGCCGCCGCGCGTCGTCACCATAGATCAGCTTCCAATTGGCCGGTCGCCAGTAGTCGTACCAAAGCCGATGCTTTTCGACGATTGCCTGCCGCAGCGTTTCCAGGCTGGTCTTGGCGAGCGAAGGGCGACCAATGCCCAGTTGGCGAGCAATCTCGTCCGCCAAATGCTTTTGTGCCTTCGGCGCGACATGCATGCCGTTGTCCGTCAGGCCCGGCTTCGCTGCCGTGAACAGGTCAACGAAAACGAGCTTGCGCCGGGCAGCGATTGTTTCGATCGATTCTACGAACCGCGCGAGGACAGCGTTCCGCGGCGTTAAATCCGGAAGCAGCGGACTCGGCGGATCTTCAAATGGCGTCGGCGTTACGAGTACGACAGTGCGCGTGCGTTTTTGAAGCGTGTCGACGAGTTCCTCGCAGGCCTCCGTGAATTGAGCAAGGCTTTCCACGCCGCGCATCGATTCGAGTGCACCAAACTGCGCAATGACGACGGTGGCACCAAGCCGTTCGAGCTGTCGATCCAGATCGCCGAGTCCGCCGAGGTCCTCGAAGTGTGCATTCTGGCGCCACCTCTCGACGACCGTGCCCTGCTGAAACACCGTGTCGGCCTCCCAGGACAGATCCCGGAATTTTGGCCGCGACGCTGCGAATTCCTGCGTTAAGATCGCTTCCAGATGACCGTCTTGCTGGAGATGCAGCATGTTCGCACCTCCCATGAAGACCACAACGTCATGTTCCACAAGTTCCAGTCGATCCTGGGCGAGGCCAGACGAGGAAGCACCGAGCATTGCCAGGGTCAATATGAAGCCGGCCAGGGTCAACGTTCGGATCATTTCGGTTCCCTTCCTGTCCAATTAATCACGTGCTTGAATCGGTCACCATCTTGCGGAGCAGACTCGGAATGGCGGATAGTGGTGTCTCTTGAAGTTGAAAGGCACTTGCCACGTTTCTTCACAATGTACCACTACCGAATGTCCACCACTACTCGCAACTGTTCGCATCATGATATGTCCTGCGGTGACTTCAAACTGCGTGCGATCAGATATTGAGTTTGTGCCGCTTCGACCCCGGAGGAATGACACATGCTTTCGATACTGCCCAGCCGTTCCGTCGCGCGTTGGTTAACGTTCACGCTCCTGTGTACCTCGATTACGTCCCGTGAAGGGGGCGAAGCAGCCTGTGAGCAGCCGTTCGAGGTCCTGAAAGAATTGGAACCACCTGTGGGTGAACCGCAACGCAGTGGCGGACTCGCACGTCCTGAAGTCGAATACCAGGTGTTTCAGTTTCCCGCAGACAAGATTCCGCGAATCGACGGCGACGCGGCAGACTGGTCGATTGTTCCGCAATCGTATGCGATCGGCCAGGACCAGCTCCGCGAGACGGTCATCGGAATCGGCGACAAGCAGGATCCGAAAAATCTCGACGTGAAAGTTAAAGTCGGCTGGGTGAAAGGGCAGAACCATCTCTATTTTCTGTACGAAGCCAGCGACAACTACTGGGACTTCGCCCGCGAGGACTTGCATAACGATATTTTTGAAGTGGTCATCGATGGTGATCTGTCGGGTGGACCGCTGATCCGCCAGATGCACCCCCAACAGCAATTGCGAGACAAATTGGAGACCCATTTCCTGTTTCACGGCGTCCATGCTCAGAACTATCACATTTTCACTCCCGCCGAGGGCAAAGACTGGGCGATGGTCTGGGGGGCTCAGCCCTGGATCAAGGACTTGCCCTACGCCAACGCGGCCTACAAATACAATTTCAAGCCCGGTGACAGCGGCAAACTGGTGCTGGAGTTTTTTGTCACGCCGTTCGACTACGCGCCGCCTGATCCAACGCGGGGCGTCCAGACTCAACTGACCGAGAACAAGATCATCGGTATGTCGTGGGCGATTTTGGATTATGACGACGAGAAAGCCGAAAGCTATGCTGGCTTCTGGAATCTGTCGCACAAGACCACGATGTACGGCGATGCTTCCGATCTAGTCGCGTTTCGCTTGATGCCCATCGAAAAGAGTCTGCGCAAACCTGTGGAAGCAGATTGGTC
Organism: Planctomycetota bacterium; assembly: GCA_027622275.1. GTDB lineage: Bacteria > Planctomycetota > Planctomycetia > Pirellulales > Pirellulaceae. The sequence continues at coordinate 4,386 of JAQBZB010000342.1, forward strand.
CTTCCAGGTCGTCAGTCAGGATGATCGTATCGTGGCCTTCCGCGATCGTTCGTTCGGCAATATCACCACGTGGCGTTGGGATTTCGGTGACGGCACATCCTCGACGGAACGTCATCCGACGCATCACTATGAGCGCCACGGAGAATTTATTGTGACGCTCCATGTCGAAGGGCCTGCAGGCAAGGCCCGGCGTGCCAAGGTGTGGGACGTGACACTACCTTGACCTCGCGAGAAACCGCGGCCAACAATCATGATCGACGGCTACGATATTCCACTGAAGGCGATGGTCCGATGAGTAACGCATTCCCCAGCATGAGCCCCAGAACTTTTGCCCGATTGCTCTTGGTTTCAATCGCATGGATGGCGGTTCTTCACGTCGTAGAGGGACGTTCCCAGGAGATCAGCGTCGAGAAGCGGCCGGCGTGGACGACGTCTCGCGTGACTGGGTCTCCCGAGTCGCCGCTGCCGTACATCACCGAACAGGTTTTTCCCTCGCTCAAATTCAATCAGTGCCTGGACCTGATTCCGATACCAGGGAGTAATCGCCTCATTGTCGTGGAACAGTCGGGCAAAGTCTTTTCGTTTCCGAACCAGCCCGACGTCGCCATGGCGGACCTTGTTGTCGATTTTGCCAAGTCAATTTCGGGGGTGGAGCAAGTCTATTCACTAGCGTTTCATCCCAATTTCCAGCAAAACCGCTATTGCTACGTCTGCTATATCAAAGCGGCAAACGATCCCGAAGGGACGCATGTGGCCCGCTTTCGCATGACGGACGCCGATCCGCCAACAATTGACGTCGCCACGGAAACCACGATGTTGACTTGGCTGTCCGGAGGCCATAACGGCTGCTGCTTGAAATTTGGCCCCGATGGTTGTCTCTACATTTCGACTGGCGATGCAGCGCCGGCCAATCCGCCTGACACGTTGAAGACCGGACAGGATTTGACAGACTTACTCTCGTCGATTCTGAGAATCGACGTCGACCATGCCGAGGAGGGAAAGAATTACCACATCCCTGCCGACAATCCGTTTGTCAATTCGCAGGGAGCACGTGGTGAAGTCTGGGCCTATGGATTAAGAAATCCCTGGCGGATGAGCTTTGATCGCAAAACGGGTGAGCTGTGGGTGGGTGACGTCGGCTGGGAGTTGTGGGAAATGCTCTACCGCGTTGAGCGCGGCGGAAATTATGGCTGGGCCGTGATGGAAGGCCCGCAATCGACCAACCCCGAATGGCCACGCGGACCGACGCCCATCTTGCCGCCAACCATCGATCATCTACACACCGAGTCGTCTTCCATCACGGATGGCTTGACGTACTACGGCTCAAGGCTCAAGGAACTTCACGGAACCCACATCTACGGCGACTACGACACGGGCAAGTTCTGGGGGTTCCGCTACGAGAATGGCGAAGTAGTCGATCACAGGGAACTGGCGGACACGACTCACCGGGTCGTCTCGTTTGGCGAAGATCATCAGGGAGAATTTTTGATTCTGGATCACGTGGCAGGTACGATCCACCGCCTCGTGCCCAATCCGCAACCCGACCGATCTAAGACATTCCCCCGAAAAATCAGCGAGACTGGCGTGTTTGCCTCAGTGGCGGAACAAACACCCGCGGCGGGTGTCATTCCCTATTCGATCAACGCCGAGTTGTGGTCGGATTACGCCGATGCTGAGCGATTCGTCGCAGTGCCAAACGAGTTATCGATCAAACCCGAGGGGGGAATGTGGACATTTCCCAAGGACTCGGTCCTGGTCAAGACGTTATCGCTTGAGATGCATCGTGGCGATGCTGCCAGTCGACGACGAATCGAAACACAGATCCTGCATTACGACGGGCTAGACTGGATGCCCTATACCTATCAATGGAACGACGAGCAAACAGACGCCAGTCTGGTCGAGGCCACCGGTGTGGATCGCACCTTTGAAATTCAGGACGCCGAGGCGACCGGCGGAAAGCGATTACAGACGTGGCGGTTCTCCGGCCGCTCCGAGTGTCAGCGGTGTCACAACAAGTGGTCTGGTCCCGCCTTAGCCTTCAATACGCCGCAGTTGAACAAAGTCCACAAGTTGAGCGGGACGCTCATCCCTCAAATCGACGCCTTCTCGAAAATCGGGCTGTTTGAAAAACCGGTGGGGGTCGAAAATCGCCCCAAGTTGTCGAATCCTCGCAATGAGTCTGCCGATCTGGAGAACCGTGCACGGGCCTATCTCCAGGTGAATTGCGCCCACTGCCACCGCATGGATGCCGGCGGGTCCGTTCTCTCGTTGATGCACTACGACGTCCCGTTGGACAAGACGAATATGATCGGAGTACGCCCCTCGCAAGGGACGTTCGGCATCTATGCCGCTCAAGTCATCGCTCCCCGCGATCCGTTTCGCTCCATCATGCTTTATCGCATGGCGAAGCTGGGCGGTGGACGCATGCCGCACATTGGGTCAATGGAAGTGGACCGCGAAGGTGTCGAACTGGTCTCTCGCTGGATTGCACAAATGCCGGCCGCATCCGGAGTCGATGCCGCCAGCCATGAATCCGCGGCCATGCAGCGGACCGCAGAGACGGCTGCCTTGGCGCGTCTGCGGGAATCGGCCAATCCGGCGGAGCAGGCTGAGTCACTCGCTCAGCTCTTATCAACACCCAGCGGTGCGCTCAGGTTGCTGCGATCCGTTGATCACCGCGAACTCCCGGAAGCCATCGCGTCACGTGCCGTTGATGCCGCGGGCAAGCACGGCGATGTGAGCATTCGCGATTTGTTTGAGCGTTTTCTTCCCGCGGAACAACGTGTCAAGCGTCTGGGCAGCGTCGTGCAGCCGGAGCAGGTTCTCTCGTTGTCCGGCGATGCCACTCGAGGCAAGACTGTCTTTTTCGAAACGGACAGCGTTTCGTGCAAGAATTGCCATCGCATTCAAAAAGACGGCAAGGAAGTCGGACCGGACCTCACGACGATCGGCAAGAAACTTACGCGAGGCCAATTGCTGGAGAGCATTCTGCAGCCGTCAAAATCGATTGACCCGAAATATGTCACGCATTTGGTCGAAACCAAGGACGGTCAAATTCTGACTGGAATCTTAGTGGATAAGGAGAACGACCACGTGGTCCTTAAAGACGCCCAGGACAAACTGAGCCGAATTCCAAACAACTCCATTGAACAGCTTGTCCCACAGCAGCAATCCCTGATGCCGGACCTGCTGGTTCGCGATCTGACCGCACAACAGGTCGCCGATTTGCTGGCGTATCTCAGTTCTCTCAAGTAGCAGTTTCATTCGGAACTTTTCAGGATTCCAAATGCCAATGACTGATCACATCACTCGCCGCGAATGGCTAGCCGGCATGGCGGCGACCGCCGCGGGACTTGGTCTGAACTGCCAAGTCATCGCTGATGCCACGGTGCCTGTCAAACCGAAGTCTGTCGAACCGAAGACTGTCGCAGCGATTCTCACGCGATACGAGAAAGGCCTGCATGCCGACGTGTTGATCGGGAAAATCCTGGAGGGCTGGAAGCAGGATGGCGGTCCTGGCCCGGCACTTCGGCTCGCATCCATGTATGTCGACCAGTATGGCGAAATGGATCTAGCTCGCGGAATGTCACAGAAGTATGGCGTGCCGATTTTCGACTCAATCGAACAGGCCGTGACCGTGGGGACCGACCGTATTCCCGTCGACGGCGTGATCAGTGTCGGCGAGCACGGCAGTTATCCGTCCAGCGATATCGGGCAGATTCTCTACCCGCGCCGGCGGTTTTTTGAAGAGATCACGGATACATTTCGAAAGTTTGGACGCGTGGTGCCGGTGTTCAGCGATAAGCACCTGGGACCGGCCTGGGTCGATGCCAAATGGATGTACGAGCGGGCTCTGGAAATGAAGGTTCCGTTCATGGCCGGGACGTCCCTGGTCGTTACCTACCGTACTCCCGAGATCACCTTGCCGATGGGTGGCGAGATCGAGACGGCAGTGGGAGTGGGGTATTCGCATCCCGACATCTACGGCTTCCATGCGATCGAGAGTCTTCAATGCCTGGTCGAACGCCGACGGGGAGCGGAAACCGGTGTGCAATGGGTGCAATGCCTGCATGGTAATGAGATGTGGAAGCCGTTGGATGAAGGGCTGATTTCCCAAGAGGCATTCGACGCAGCGTTCGAGCTGGTGAAATCGCAGCCGGATCAACTGAGAAAACGTGACGACTCCGCACTCTTCTTATTTCAATACGCCGACGGCTTGCTGGGGGCGATCTTCATGTTGCCAGGCATTGCCCATGGAATCTCCGTCGCGGTGAAACTCAAAGGAGAGCGTAAATTGACGGCCACACGCTTTGAAGAACGGCCCGATCCGCGGCATCCGCATTTCGCCTATTTGCTGAAAGGCATTGAGCGGATGATACACACCGGCCGGCCCAGTTATCCCATCGAGCGCACCTATCTGACGAGCGGCATACTGGATCGCGCTCTGACATCGAAATCTCAAGACCAGAAGAAGATGCTCACTCCCGAACTGGCGATTCGGTATCAGCCAGTCGACTATCCACACGCCCCGCTGCCGGACTTGGCTTCGGATCCTTCGCAACCATAACTGCATAGGATCTTCGACGGACCGTCATGGTACGTTCGATGGAGAACCAGGCTTCAGTGATCTCGCGGTCGGAAGTTCGACCATGAAGCCGCGATCAGACCGCAAAGCGTTGGCGCGTTCCAAAGCCGTTTGACTGAGGACAGGGAGGTCCGGATTGGCGGTGGTTTCATTTTGGGACCGCATGTGAGTCAGGATGGTGTGTGACAACCGGACCAGATCGATGCGCCGTTTGAGTTGCTCGTCATTGCCGGCTTTGGCCAACGACTGATCGAGCAGCGCGCTTCCCCGGGCCAATTGTTCCAGCGAAAGTTCCCAGCGAGCGTTGGGATGGTAGTCCGTTCGCTTCCC
>JAQBZB010000343.1 GCA_027622275.1 Planctomycetota bacterium
CACGATTCGACGAATCGTGGCGGCTGGAAGCCACCACTACGATTATGCACCAGACTCACTCGCATCCTGCTCTGGTCGCTGTGTTTCCTCAAACGTCTTTGCCGCGGCGGCTTGTGCGTCGTCGAGAACCGCGGTCGGGTTCAGCACGACTTCCTCCCCTTCCTTGAGTCCGCCCTTGACGACAATGAAAACGTCGTTACTGTCGCCGAGTTGCAACAAGCGACGCGCGAATCCCGTAGCCGTCTTCACCCAACAGAATTCGCCTTCGTCGGTAGCCACGACGGCGGCGACGGGGATCGTCAGGACGTTCTCGTGTACCGCCATAATCACTTCCACTTCGGCACTCATACCGGGCTTCAGGCCCTCGTCCGTTGGAAGTTCGACAATCGTGTCGTACTTCACGACGTTTCCGGTCCACCAGCCTGCCGGCCTGGTGACGGAAGCGACCGAGGATACTTCGGCTTCGAGCGTCCGGTCCGGCAACGTCACGCGAGCCTTCAACCCAGGGTGAATGCGGTCGACAATCGACTCGTGGATGCCGACCTTCACTTGCATTTTGGAGAGGTCGGGCATGAGTAACAGAACCTGGTCCTTGCGTACGGTTGCGCCTTCGGTGATGTCCGGTGTTCTTTTCCACGCCGCCGCCGATGGGTAAATCACCAAGCCACCCTTTTCGGCTTTGATGACGCAAGCGGTCAATTCCTCGTCGGCGCGCTTCCGGCGTTTCAACTCCATGGCGAGTCCCGCCTCGTCCGCGGCGAGCTTTGATTGGCTGGCCGTCAGGTTGCCTTGCATGGTCTCCAGTTCCATCTGCCTGGTGAACTCTTGCAAAACTTTGATCTCGGTCTGTTTGACCTTCAGCTCTAGTTCGGCCTGCGTGAAGGTGAACGCATTGCCGTCCACCTCCAGATCCGTGATGTAGCCTTGCCGGAACAACGCCTCGGAGCGCCCGAGCATCTTCTGCGCGGTGCGCAAATTCCGCTTCTTCGCTTCCAACTCTTTTTCCAGCGATTGCAATTGTGAGCGAAAGCGTCCTTCCTTGTACGCATCGATGGCAATCTCCGCTTTCGCCACATTCGCCTTCGTCTGTTCGAGCGTGGCCGTCGCGATAAAAGTATTCGTCTTCGTGAGACTGACCTCTTCTTCGATGACCTTCGTGTCGAGCCGGACCAGTTCGTCTCCCGGCTCGACCACCGTGCCAGCCGGAATGACCCACGTGACGGTGCTGAAACCGCGCACTTTGCATTTGACCTCCGTGTTGTTCGAACTTTCCAGCGTCCCTTGCTCGGTGACCGTGACCAGCAGTTCGCCCCGCTTGATCGTATGAGTCAGCTTGGGACCGACCTCCTTTGGCACCGCGGCACCAGAGATGTATGTGCCCACTGCACCAATCGCCCCGATCGCGACGACAGCCAGCAGACCGCGCAACCACCATCGGCCGCCTTGGCCGGAGTCCCCCGGATAGTTCAGATCCGGCGAGTCCTGCGTTTCGGCGAGGCTCGGCGTTTCGGGAAGCACGTCAAGAGACATGATCGATCTCCGCTGGGGAACGAAATTCAATGTTTCACGCGTGGCACAGACGGTCGGCTACAGCGACCGGCTCTTGCCGGGTATCCGATGCGATCAGACCGTCTCAAAGGCGAATGACGCGTTTCGCTCGTACCGCGACTTCGTCTTCGTGAGTAATCATGATAATCGATTGGCCCGCGTTGTTCAGCTTTTCGATGGTCTTGCCGAGACGCAAATCAGTCAATCGCGTTGGTGTACCAATAGGTATCCGATTGTATCCGCGCCGCCGCGCGGTCGTCCTCAAGATGCCGGGGCTTTTAACATCTTTGTTGGCGTTCTAGGTCGGGCAAGATCTCTTCGGCCCCGACCTACCTTTGGCGTGTGCCCGGTCGGAATAACCTTTGCCGGGGCTTTACCCGGATTATTCATCAGCCGCCTGGCGCTAGCCTGCGGTTCTCGCGAACATCGAGAGAACCGCACGCTAGCGCGTGGCGGCTGATTTGCGCGGTGTTTTGGGCAAGATAGCCGTAACTCTTCATACAAACGCATGCTTTGAAGAATGCTGACCGGTTCATGAATAATCCGGGTTTACAGCCCCGCCAAAGGTTGTGTCAGCCCATCCGGGCTTGTTTTCAAAGATGTTCACTGCTCAGGCCTCAGAATGCCGGTTCGACAGGGCCTGGTCAGGCCGGTGATGCCGCCACTTCGACATGGACGGGAGGTGGGGCGTTGCCGTCTCGTTCCAGCACCTCCATCAACTCGATCCAATCGGCCGGGATTTGGGGGGGTGGCAATTCTTCCAGGAAAGGATTGCTTTGGTCCGACATCCCATCGTCGTCGGCAGCCGGAATCGGATGCTCGATCCACCGCCCATCGGAATCGATCATCATGATGCCCAGCTCGCGGTACAGCCGCATGCGTGTCGCGTAGTAGCTGAGCCAAGCCGCCAGGAAGTTGTTCTGCGTGCTCTGCAAAGAGCTTTGCGCGCTGAGCAGATTGATCGCGGTGGTGGGGTTGATGAAAGGTCGAACCCCTGGCTGCGCGGGGGGCCGAGGCTGTGTCAGTTCGAGCTGTGTCTGATCGACGCGCCGCATGGCGATGGTGACGGCGCGACGTTGAATATCGAGGTTCTGCCGTAGCTGTTCGAGATTGCGCAGCAGTGCGCGGAGTCCTAGTTGGAGCGAATCGCGGGACTGGATGAACTCGCGACGACCCCGCTGGTACGTGATCAGCGACTCGCGATAACGGTTACGTTCGAGCAGTCGCGTGAGAGGCGCATCGAACGTGATGCTCGCGCTGCCGGTCGAGTTTCGTCCGTCGAAGGCCGCGGCGTTATCGCCCGCCGTCCTCAAATCGCCGCTGAGCGCGACCGTCAAATTGGATTGCAGTGCATCGGCCGTGACCGCGATTTGCCGCCAGCGATCCACCAACGAAGCGCGCCCGTTCATGAAGTCCAGTCGGTTTGCCAAGGCCACCCGCAAGGCATCGTCGGCTCCTAGATCGACGGGGGCGACGGTGATCACTTCCAGGCGGGCCTGCGCCGGAACCAAGGACAAACGCTCAGTCACCTGCAGGAACGCCCCCATCCACGTCGTGACTCCCCGCAGCGTCTCGCTTCGCGTCTGCTCGGACAGCCCGTCGCGGAGACCTTCCAGATTCGCGACCGCGACGTCGAAGCCCTTCCTACCTTGTTCAAGCTCCACTAGCTTCTGATGAAGTTCTTCCCGGTCCGCGCGGAATCGCTCTTTCTCTTTGTCAGTCATCGTCCGTTCGCGAGTCGGCGCCGTCTCGTCCATAATCGCAATAGCGGCCCGCGTGTTCTCGACAAGTTGTCGGACAAGCTCGACGAAGCGGAAGCAGTCGTCCAGCACCTGATGCATCACGTCGACCGGCGGATCGGCCGGCAAAATGCTCAGACGATCCTGCAGTTCGAGAAGCGAATCCTGGATCGCGGACGACTCGCGGGGGATGAGTTGAAACGGCCCGATCAGACTCTCATCCAGTTCGATCAGCAGATTCGGCGGCAAGCCCAGCGTGCCGGTTTTGTAGTTATCGAGTGCGAGTTGGAGCGCATTTTGGCGAACCAGCAACTCGGATCGTTGAGCCTCGACGTTTTGCCGAAACTGGTCGACTTGGACCAGATCGATCAACTCGTTGTCGTAGAGCGCCTCCAACCGGTCCAGCGTTCGCAGTTGAAGGCTGAGGTTGTCCTCGGTGTTGCGGATTTGTTGGAGTTGTTGCAGCAAGCCAAGATAGCCGTTGACTCCTCCCTGTCCCGAAAACGACTGCAGGTTCGTACCGCTGCCGAACCGCTGCGGTCCGGTCACGCCAAGTTCGCCGATCGCGACTTGCGTATAGAAGCCCTGGCGGAACTGACTGTAGGCCCGCAAGTTGGCAAGCAATGTTCGTTCCTCGAACGTCAGTTGTTCCAGCGCGATGTCCCTGCCTGCTCCCCGCAACAAGGGCTGAACGAGCGTGCCGCTGAGGATCGAACTGGCGAAGTTAAAGTCGCCTTGCGTGAACTCCCAGGTGAATGAGTTCGCAATACCCACCAAGACCGTGCCGGCCGTCGGGAATCGACGGTTCAGATCCAGCGCGTTCGCGGTGGTCAACACATTGCTTTCAGGCCGCAGCGCCCCGTCGTGTTGGAAGTTCGTAACATTGCCGCCAAAAAACTGCGTATGGAGCCGGAACCGTTCCGCGGTGACATCTAGCGCAGAAAGATAGAGTGTCTCTAGCTGAAATTGATGTGTCGGCGAGTGGACGTAGGCGAGCTTGATCGCGGAGTCGACATCGAGTTTGACGGTGCCCTCCTCCGTCGTGTCCATATACTCGGCGAGCACCTCCCGCCAGGCCGGGTTCTCTAGCTCGAAGCGTTCGCCGTAATCGTGCCAATGTTTCCAGCCTTTCATCCCGTTGACCCGATGCATGTAGTCGTGTGAGGCCGGGTCGTCTTGCGGCATCGGTGGACGATCTGGATCGTAGGGATCGAAGTATCGGCTGCGCGGATCGATCTCAATGCCGTAGTCGTTTGTCTGCCAGCGCGGATCGACGTTTCTCTCAGCGATCGTGCCGTACGCGTCGCGATCGGCTTGCAGCCGATACTTTGTACGCGAGCATCCGCCGGCAGCAACCGCGGCGGACACCAATAAGCAGAGCGTCACCCACGCTGGGCAAGCATCGGAGAAAACACGCATGGAAGGAATTCCGGTTTCTCGATCGCAGTCGCGAGTACGGTAATGCAGCGACAGATTCCAATTTGGTTCCTTCTCCCGAGTTATCGTTACGCAGGCGATGCTGACTTTAACGGAATTACCGATTACGCAGACTTCCGGCCGGAAGTCACGGAGGCAACGGAGTAGTGCTGAGACGTGATTCATGACACAATGGCCAGAGAGCGGGAATTTCGGTGATGGAGATTGCAAAGCGATGAGATTGACTCGACCAGCCGCGACAATCGCGTTCGTCGGATTCTCCATGTTTCTGCCAGCCGCTCTGGCACAGCAGACGCCCGGGCGCGCCGCTCGTGGGCTGCTCGTTTTGTATGACTTCGCGGAAGACGGCGGCCAGACGGTGCATGATCGCAGTGGTGTTGGAACGCCACTCGACCTTGTGATCGACAACTCGAACGGCGTCCGCTGGTCGAAAGGCACGCTCGCGGTCGAGTCGGCGGCGTCGATCGCGTCGGCTCAGCCGGCCCGTAAAGTCATCGAGGCGGTCAAGAAGTCGAACGCGATCACCATCGAAGCGTGGCTCACACCGGCCAGCAACTCGCAGAGCGGCCCAGCGCGGATCGTCTCGCTATCCGCCGACACCAGCCAACGCAACGTCACGCTCGGCCAGGACAAGGATTTCTATGATGTCCGCTTGCGAGCCACCGGCAGCGACAACAACGGCATGCCGTCGACCGCCAGTCCAATGCAATCTTTGCACACGAAGCTCACGCACATCGTCTTCACTCGCGACGCCGGCGGTACGGCCATCATCTTCATCGACGGCAAGCAGCTCGTCAGCAAGCAGGTCAACGGCCACTTCGGCAATTGGGACGGCAAGCATCGCTTGTCGCTGGCCAACGAAGTCACAAAAGACCGGCCCTGGCTGGGTGAACTACATCTGGTGGCCGTCTACGATCGAGCGCTCTCGATCAACGAAGTGCAACAGAACTTTGCGGCAGGCAGTCAGGCGGGTTCCGTCTCGGCAGAAGATCGTGCCGCTGCGATGCGACTGGCCGAGCAGCGTCAAACTTTCGACACACAAATCGCTCCCCTGTTCGCTAAGCACTGTTTGGAATGCCACGATTCAGCCATCAAGAAAGGCGGACTCGATCTGTCGCGAAAGACCGCGGCGTTGGCCGGCGGCGAGAGCGGCAAGGCGATCACGCCAGGCAGAGCGGTCGAGAGTCTGCTCTGGGATTCGGTGGCTTCCGACGAGATGCCGAAAGACCGTCCACCTTTGTCGGCTGGCGAAAAGGCTGCTTTACAGAAGTGGCTCGACTCCGGCGCGGGCTGGTTGGTCGAAGTGATTGACCCGGCGATCTATCTGCATGAAGGTCATGCCGGCGAAATTTGGGTGCAGCGGTTGACGATCCCCGAATACATCGAGACGGTGCGGAGTGCCGTCGGCGTGGATATCGCGCAGGAAGCTCGCGAGTTGCTGCCGCCCGACTTGCGGGCCGATGGGTTCAGCAACACAGCCTACAACCTGAACGTCGATCTCAAGCACGTCGAAGCCTATGGCAAGCTCGCCGAGATCATCGTCGGCCGCATAGAGGTGCTGAAGTTCGCGGCGCGGTTCTCCAAGAGTCGCAATCTTTCGACGGACGACACCATGCGCGAGCACGTGGCTGCGATGGGGAAGTGGCTGCTGCGCGGGCCGCTCGACGGGCGCGAGATCGATGTCTACAGCGGCATCGCGACGACGGTCTCCAGTGCGAGCGGCAGTTTTGACGACGCGATGCGTTACATCATCGAAGCGATGTTGCAATCGCCACGTTTCGTCTACCGCATCGAGAACCAACATGGCGATGGCTCGCCGCGACCGGCCGGACAACACGAACTCGCTTCGAGAATGAGCTACATCCTGTGGGGCGGACCGCCGGACGACGAGCTGCTGCGGGCCGCCGATGGCGGCGAGTTGGGCGATCGCAACAAGGTCGAGGCCCAGGTCGGGCGGATGCTGAAAGACCCGCGTACCGTCGAGCGATCTTCGCAGTTCATTTCCGAGTGGCTAAATCTCGGGCGATTGGCCAACCTGCGGCCCGCTGCGAATGAGTTTCCCAGTTGGGACGCACAGCTGGCGGACGACATGCGCGACGAGACGCTGGCCTTCTTCCAGGAAGTCGCCTGGAAACAGCATCGCCCGCTGGCCGAGTTGCTGAACGCTCAAGTCACCTTCGCCACGCCGCGTCTGGCGACGCATTACGGCTTGAAGCCCGCGGGCGAAGACGTGTCGCGCTATGATCTGTCGGGCGTTCCGGGACGTGGCGGCCTGCTGACGCAGGCGAGCGTGCTGACGATCGGCGGCGACGACGCCTCAATGGTCACGCGGGGACTGTTCGTGTTGCAGGATCTGTTACGCGGCACGATCAATGCGCCGCCACCGTGCGTCAATACAGTGCCGCCGCCGACCAAAGCCGGCCTGACGCAGCGCGGCATCGCCGAGGGTCGGATCGCCGATAACAACTGCGGCGTTTGCCATGCGCGCTTCGAGCCGTTGGCGTTCGGCCTCGAAAGATTCGACGGCGTCGGAGCGTATCATGAGCAAGACACGCATGGCAACCAACTGCGCGACGATGGCGAGGTGTTGTTCCCAGGCGAGGCAAAACCGGTCGCCTACAAATCGTCTGCCGAATTGATGAACCTGTTGGCGTCGAGCCCGCGTGTCAGCGAAAGTCTCACGTGGAAGGTCACGCAGTTCGCCTTGGGCCGTCCGCTGATCGCGGCCGACGCCCCTTCGGTCGCAGCAATTCACAAGGCCGCTCAGCAGAACGGCGGCACGTATTCCAGCTTGATCACCGCGATCGTCATGAGCGATCTCGTACAGAACACTCGCACGGAGAAAGATCAGTGATGAATCGATCGATTACTCGCCGCACGATGCTCAAGGGCGTTGGAGCCGTTACGATTGGCCTGCCCGTTCTGGAGGAAATGCTCGTCTCGACGGGGGCAGCCGCCGAGCAACTGGCTGTCCCGGTGCGGGCCTTCAACGTGTTCTTCGGGCTCGGTATTCCCGCGCCGCTGCAAACCGAAGGTTTCAACGGCGTGCTGGAACCGCTCAAGCCGCTGGGCGACAAGCTGCTCATCATGCGCGGCGTCGATCACGTGCGTGCCGACGAGAAAGGCATCAACGCCCATTACGACGGAGCGACCGCGGCGTTCACCGCTGAGCCGCCCGACGGCGAAGCGAAAGCCGGCGGTGCTTCGATCGATCAAATGGTCCGCCGCGCCCATTATCCCGATGGTTTGCCGACCGGCATGGTGCCGACACTGGTGGGCGGAACATTTTTCCGCCGCAGTCGCGTCGGCCGTTATGTCCACAGCTACAACCCCGACGGCACGGTCGCCGCCACGATGCAGGAGAAGCCTCGCGATGTGTTCGAGCGAGTGTTCGGTACCGTCACCCTCGCGGGCGACGCGGGTGACGATCGAGGCCGGCGATTGAAGCGCAGCGTACTCGATACCGTGGTCGATCAGTACAAGTTTTACTCCGGAGCCAATTCGCCGTTGGGAGCGACGTCGAAGGCCCGCGTTGTCGAGCACCTGGAGCGGATTCGCGAATACGAACAGCGAGCCTTCGCCATGCACGGCAAGGTCGCCGGCGCGCCGGATCTGCCCGCCGAGTCGAAGCTGCTGCATGGCGGCGCGGCCGACCCGGGAGGCGAAGGCATCGACATCACGCTCGACGAACTTTCGGCGGAATGGCGGCTGACGGCCGACCTGTACGCACTGGCGATTCAAACCGACCGCACGCGTTTTGGTTCGATTACGTTCCTGGCCGCGGGCGAACGCATCCGCTTGACCGGCACCTACGAATACGACGGCCGCAAGGTGTTCGAGTTCAACGACGCCGCTCAACGAAATAAGTCCGGGGCGAATGCGTGTAGCCACGAGTGGTGGCACGACTTCGACGAGAAGAGGAAGAACGAACAGCTTCGCGCCCACGCCCACATGAAGATGCGGGAAGTCGCGCACTTCCTCAGCCGTCTCGACGGCAAGGACGCGGTCGACGCCAACGGCAAGACGATCTTGGAGAACTCGCTAATCACAATTTCGACCGAATCGGGCGACGGCCGTCATAACGACGTCAAGCGGGAGCTGTCCGGCGTCTTTCACGCCATCAGCGGTGCTGGCGGCCGATTCAAGACGGGCCAGATTCTGGACGTCAACGCCGAAGGGCTCGACGTCTACAACACGATGCTGGCGGCGATGGGCGTCAGCGGTCGTCTCGGCCCCGAGAAACGCAAGATGACCGCCGTGGATGCCATTCGCGTCTAACACCACGCGGCTCACCGCCAATGATCGGATCGGGATGGGTATCTCGTGAAGGTTTGGGGGTGGCAAGGATCTGATCGAGAAAGATCAGTCGATGGCGTTTCGCCACCTGGCCGACATGACCAGCGGTTACTCGTAAGCCGAGTCGCCGGGCACCCACTGGGCCTATCCTGCATTTCTCATCACATCGGAAAATGTGGAGGGGCATCGGCGTAGCGCGGCGTTTTTTTGAGTGGTG
>JAQBZB010000344.1 GCA_027622275.1 Planctomycetota bacterium
ACATCGGTGTCCGTTTTAGATTCTACTTGAAACGACTAGAATCCACGTTCGTCACTAGATACTAGGAACACAATGCCTTCCCGCGCGCCGACAACAGTGGCCGCCACCGTGAGTTGCCGGAACACGTCCGGCTCGGTCTTGAGGAGCAACTCGCGTGTGACCGGAAGTGTTTCATCGGCTTCTTCGAGCACCTTTGCGAGTTCGCCGGCCATGGCGGCCCGCAGCACGGTCGTTGTTCGAGATCGCAGCACGGCCAACTCGGCCGGCTCGTCCAGCCGGGGCTTCCAGAAATCGTTAACTCGAATCATGGCGTTCATCGTGAGCAGCGCCACGCCTTTGTGATTGAGATCGACGACAACGGAGTCATCGTCGAGCCTCGGCAGTTTTGTTCTCCAATCCGCCGCGTCTGCCCCGGCGAACTTCGACCGAAAGGCGTCAACCGACTCGACCACCGCGGTGGCCACGGCGGCAGGCCGGAAGGTTTCGCCACGGAGCCAAAGTGGAACGGGAGTCCTTGAGAACTTCCCGCCCGTGCGGACCCAGTCGCCCATGAGCATTTCGGCGTCGATGATCTGTGCCGAATCGCCAGTCGCTTCCCAGACGGTGATCAAGAAGACGTCGGACCAAGGATTGTAGAAAGCAGCGATCGGCTGCTCGCTCGCGTTCTCGGCCACGGTGATGACTGACATGCTGACGAAAAACGACCACGCCACGCGCGGTTCGCTGACCGGCCAGAGATGTTTGTCGAGCCGCTCGAACTGCCGGCGGACGTCGGACGATGCATACTGTTCCAACGCGAGTTGATAGTCGCGAACCGCCGCCTGGCGGAATCCGGCCAGACCCCGGCCGACGTTTGCGAGCAACGCGTCTCGTTCGGCTTCGGTCAACTTCGTCGGTCCTTCGGGGACAACCGGTGCGATTGCAAGTTCGTCGATCCAGACCTCGCCGCGATCTTCGCTGAGGATCCGCAACGGGAGCGTGTCTGCCGACGAGTCGAACTCTCGCGTATAGTAGGTCCAATCATAGGTCCCAGGAAGCAATTCGATTGGGCGAGCCTTCCAACTTGTGTCCAGCACGATGCTCACCCCACCGCGAGAGGCCAGATTGCGGGCCTTGGCCCACAGCGAGATGCGGTACTTGCGACCCGGCTCGACGGGAATCGGACGTTGGGTCGTGCCGTAGACATGGGCCGCGCGGGGCGAGAGGTTGACGATATGAAGCGACGCCGTACCGGACCGCTTGATCGCGCGATCCATCGTCGCCGTCGAGCCGCAGTTGGAACTGTTCCACCAAATCGGCAAGTCCGGTCGATACCGGTCCGCTCCCCAAGGAGCCGCAAGACCGTTGTCAAAGCCATCACGGAAAATTGGATGCTGGGTGGACCGCGTCTCACGATCATTTCTTGGCGCGCTCCACGCCGAATGTGTTAGTGCCGCTGCGAGCCCTACGATCGTCAAACCCGCGCTGAGAGAACGCTGTGTCATGGCCCCACCTTTGCATCTGTGACGGCTGGCTGTCAGCCGAGTCGGTTTGTGGCATCCGAGCGACTCCGCTGAAAAGCAAACTCGTGGTTCTTCGTGACGCAATCAATCCATCGGGCGGGACAACCAAACCCCAGAACACCCGTATGCCTACAGCCATCACGGCCTGCCTCGCGGCAATTCGTGCGTCTGTTTTGAAGAGACGACTCTGCCAACTCAACCATAGTTCCCAGCGTGGGCGGAAGTCGGCAATACGAGAAGCGTTTGCCCCCATCACGGAAAAACCGGGGTAGGGCGATCAAATATGAGGATTTTGAGCATTTCAACGATTGGTCTGCCCCGGCGCTACGCACGGCGGAACCTTGCCCACGACTTCTATGAGCTTCTACGTTCGCAACAAGTCTCGAGCTTGATCGCGACCGGGTGCCGGCCAGCCATACTCGCTGGCGGAGACGCGGGCCAAGCCAATCAGGTGTCGCCAACGGAATTCCGGCCGAGCGGTCGCAAATTCTTCCGTCATTGAATGGAGCCGTCAAGCTCCACCAGCAGGGCAGCGGCGTCGAGTTTCTTCGACTGGATCGGGTCAACGTCGA
Organism: Planctomycetota bacterium; assembly: GCA_027622275.1. Taxonomy (GTDB): domain Bacteria; phylum Planctomycetota; class Planctomycetia; order Pirellulales; family Pirellulaceae. The sequence goes on from JAQBZB010000344.1 coordinate 2,075, forward strand.
ACGGAAACGGCGTGTCTGTTATGTACCCAGTTTGTCCAGCCGTGTGCCAGGCACCGACAATCAGGCTGCACACAAGGTTGCGGTGATTCGTGACGCGCGCGATATTGCGCCACGAATTCGCAGCGTCCGAGGCGTGTACTCCAATACTTGCACCATGCACACTGTCGATCGGCTGGTCGTCAGTTGTCCATTCCGGCGGGCGTCCTGGATCATGCAATACGAGCATGTTGGCAGCCAGCGACATCGCTTCGCCAATGTCTTCGGGCGCGAAACCCTCGGCCAGCACCGCAGCGGTAGCCTCAGCGGCTTGCTCGCGGGTCCCTGCAAAGAAGGTCTGCGCCAATTTCTCCACCCACGCAGAGTCCGCCCGCCGCGAGCCTGTCTTCTTGCTCAGCAGTTTGTAATCATCCAACAGTCGTGGCGTTAGCTTGCGGAGCTGCGGCTCGGGTTGGTTGCGTTTCAATCGATCTTGCTCTCTTTCGACACAGTACCACACAGATTGCCGCAATAGCGTGTGAGCGTGATCGTAGCCGACAAGTTGCATCACGTCCCAAGCTCGCCAAGCCAGTGTCACACGATGCACGTCAGGTGCATCCTGAACAAGATGCTGCAGGTCGTTGTATACGTCCGATCGCGCTCCTTGGGCAAGTGCCGCGAATGTCCGTTCGGTCGACTCCATATCGGCACCGCACATTTCCTGGAACAAGCGTTGACCGCCATGCCGTTTGTCGCTTGACGCTTTGGCGAACTCCGAGTGAACCAACATTACAGCGAACCAACTGCTCGACCAGTCACCCTCGCGAGGAGTTAGCGTTCCCCGGCTCCCCGCCTGCCAGCAAAGCCCAGCTTGATCACGCAATCACGTCGCGGATGACATGGCCGTGGACGTCGGTGAGGCGGAAGTCGCGGCCTTGATAGCGATAGGTCAGGCGTTTGTGGTCGATCCCCAGCAGGTGCAGAATCGTGGCGTTCAAATCGTGGATGTGCATCGTGCCCGGCGTCCACTGTTCCTTGGTCGGCTGCGGGAAGATCGGCTGGCCAGCGGCGTCGGCGATATTGTAGCCGTAGTCGTCGCTTCGGCCGTAGGTGATTCCCGCCTTGATCCCGCCACCCGCCATCCACGTCGTGAAACATCGCGGGTGATGGTCGCGGCCGTAGTTCTCGTGTGACAACGCACCCTGGCAATATGTCGTCCGCCCGAACTCGCCGCCCCAAATCACCAGGGTTTCGTCGAGCATGCCCCGCCGCTTGAGATCCTTGATCAACGCCGCGCAGCCGCGATCGACATCCTTGCACTGCGACTCATGTTCGCCGGCCAAGTTGCCATGCGCGTCCCAGCCACGATGGAAGATCTGAATGTTGCGGACGCCCCGCTCGGCCAACCGCCGGGCGTTCAAACAACAAGCCGCGAAGGTGCCCGGCTGCCGAGCCTCGTCGCCATACAGCTCGAACGTCTCGGCCCCTTCCTGCGACAGATCCATCAACTCAGGGATCGACGATTGCATGCGGTACGCCATCTCGTGCTGCCGGATGCGAGCCAACACTTCGGGGTCCGCGAAGCGTTCGTGCTGCTCTTGATTGATCGCCGCGAGCGTGTCGAGTTGAACTCGGCGATCTTCACGCGTCACGCCGGCCGGATTGCTCAGGTACAGCACCGGATCACCTTGGCTGCGCATCAGCATCCCTTGATGATCCGACGGCATGAAGCCGGTCCCCCACAAGCGATTGAACAGACTCTGCTCGGCGTAGTTGGTCTTGGCATGCATCACGACGTAGCTGGGCAAGTTCTCGTTCATGCTGCCCAAGCCGTAACTCAACCACGCGCCGAGACTCGGCCGGCCGGGGATCTGACTGCCGGTTTGAATGTACGTGATCGCCGGGTCGTGATTGATCGCCTCGGTGAACGTGCTGTGGACGACGCACAGCTCTTTCGCGACCGTCGCGGTATGCGGCAGCAGTTCGCTGACCCACACCCCGCGATCGTTGTTGTCTTGCTTAGTGAACTTGTACTTCGAGGGACAGATCGGCAAGCCGTTCGCTTGATTCGCCGTCATGCCAGTCACACGCTGGCCGTCGCGGACGTGAGCGGGCAACTGCTCGTTGAACATGTCTTTCAGCTTCGGTTTATAATCCCATAGATCGAGATGACTAGGACCTCCACTCATAAATAAATAGATTACGCGTTTGGCTTTCGCGGGGTGATGCAGTCCCGCCGGCAGGCCCTCGCCTTCCGCCAGCAGTTCGCCGCCGAGCAGGTTCGCCATGGCGGCAGTGCCAACGCCGAGCGCCGTGCGGCCGAACAGTTGTCGCCGAGTCATCATCAACTCATGCTCTCGGAGCGGATTCGCAGCTTCCATTGTTCTTGTCCTAACGCGGCAAAGCCGCAACTAAGTAGTGGTGGCTTCCAGCCGCCAACCGCATGTCGATGACGTGGCGGCTGGAAGCCACCACTACAAACATGTGCGCACGGCGCACAAGAGTTGCGAAGTACAAATCTAATAAAGTAGTATCGCCACGTCGCTGGCCAGCACCGTGACGCCCAATTGAGTCCAAGCCGCGATTTCAACCGGCACCAGTTTCTCATCACGCGGCGCATCTCCCGATGCGAGCAACGCCAAGGCATCGTCTTCGGCGTCGGCATAACGCCCTCGCATGGCTTCGAGCAGCGCGACGCAAGCAAATCGTTCGCGATCCGTCGGCCCACGGCAGGCCAGCCAAGTGAACAGCAAATCCAAACGCTCAGCATCCGTCTTCGCTTCGCGCAGCAAGCGTTCGGCCAGCACGCGCGACATCTCGATCCGTTGTGTTTCGTTCAGCATCGCGAGCGACTGCAGCGAGGTATTCGTCCGGGAACGCTTCACGCAACTGGATTCGCGGCTGGGCGCGTCGAACAACGTCATCATCGGATGCGGGCTGGTGCGTTTCCAATACACGTACAAGCTGCGGCGGTACAACAGCGGGCCTTTGTCCTGGACGTAGTCTTTCGTGTTGCTGGCCGGATGCATCAGCGCCTCCCAGAGTCCGCCCGGTTGATATGGCTTCACCCCTTCGCCACCCATCTGCGGATCGAGCAGTCCGCTGGCCCACAGCGCAACGTCGCGCAGCACTTCCGCATCGAGACGATACCTCGGCCCACGCGCCCACAAGCGGTTCTCGGAATCATCGACGTCCTTGCGCCAAGCCGATTGCTGGCGAAACGTCCGGCTGGTCACCATCAGACGCAGCATGTGCTTCAAATCCCAACCGCTGTCCTGCAACTCGACTGCCAACCAGTCCAACAGCTGCGGGTGCGTTGGCTGCCGGCCTTGCAGTCCGAAGTCCTCGGGAGTCCGCACCAGGCCTTCGCCAAACGTCCGCTGCCAGACGCGGTTAATCAGAACTCGTGAGGCAAGCGGATGCTCGCGCGATGTCAGCCACTGTGCCAGCCCCAGCCGGTTGCTCGGCGCTCCCTCGGGCAACCCTCCCATCACCGCAATGACACCCGGTTCCAGCGGATCGCCGATTGGCAGGTCGTATTCGCCGCGTTTCAACACCTGCGTCGTTCGCGGTTGTGGCAAGTCTTCGGCGACCAGTGTGGTCGTAAACGTCTTCTCCGCTTCCGCCAGGCGGTTCGTGATGTCGGCTGCTGCCTGATGAAGTTGCAGAACTGCGAACGGGCCTTCGGCTTTGGCCAACAACTGCAAGCGATCATTCACGCCGCTCGCTTGCCACTTCTTAGTCTCGGCTTCCGGCAACTTCGCGGCGACTACCGTACTCGCTTTTGCCAACAACTCGTCGCGCGCGGTCTCCAACTGGCTCCAGTGTTCCCACGCGGCTTGGTTCTCAGGCACCTTGGCGTCTGGACCGAAGCTGTATTTGTTGCCGTCCATCGACGGCTCGGCCGTGCTGTTGAAGAAAGCCATCAGCCGATAGTACTCGGTCTGCGGAATCGGATCGTACTTGTGTGTGTGACAGCGGGCGCAGGTCAGCGACATGCCCAGGAACACCGTGCCGAAAGTCTCGACGCGATCGAAGTTGTTCTTGGCCTGAAACTCTTCCGGAATCGCGCCCCCTTCCGCCGTGGTCGGATTCAGGCGGACAAAGCCCGTCGCCACGCGTTGCTCCAGCGTCGGACTGGGCAGCAAGTCGCCAGCCAGTTGCCAAGTAATGAATTGATCGAGCGGCAAGTTGTTATTGAACGCTCGCACCACCCAGTCGCGATAAGGATAGATGCCCCGGCGGTTGTCCAGGTGCAGCCCATGCGTATCGCCATACCGCACCGCGTCCAGCCAGTACCGCGCCTGATGCTCGCCATAACGCGGGCTCTGCAACAGCTCATCCACCAAACGCTCGTACGCATCCACGCGCTGGTCGGCGAGAAAAGCGGCGAGCACTTGCGGCTCGGGAGGCAAGCCGGTCAACACGAGCGACGCCCGACGAGCCAACGTCGCGAGATCGGCCTCGGGCGCGAACGCGATTCCCTGTTGATCGAGTTGTGCTTTGATAAAGGCGTCGATGATTTCGCGGCCAGTCGCAGCTTCGCTGTTGACCGGCGGTTGCTTCACCGGCGGGACGAACGCCCAGTGCATGGCATATTTGCCCCCTTGCCGAACCCAGCGGGCGAGGAGTTCTCGTTCTTCTGCCGTGAGTTGTTTCTCGGCATCACGCGGCGGCATTGGTTCATCGACCGAGTGAATCCGAACGAGAATCTCGCTCTTGTCAGGCGAGTCAGGATCGATCGCCCGATGACCTTCCTGTTCCCGCGTCGCTGCCTCAAACGAATCGAGCCGAAGCTCGTCTTTCGCTTCACCATCCGGGCCATGGCAAACGAAACATTTCTCAGACAGCACAGGCAGGATCTCGCGGGCAAAATCAACCGGCTGCACGGCTGGACTGTCATCCGCGATGAGTGAGTCCGCAGTGACCGCAGCAAACATGAGAACGAGCAGAGTTGGAAAGCAGATTCTTCTTTTCATGGTTATTCTTCTGACACAGCCCCAGGGCATGATCAACATTGCAGGAACATCATTCTACGAACCGACGCGAAGCTTCACAAACCGCTCGGCGGAGAACTTCAGACTTGTAGCATGGCCTCGCAGGCCGTGTATTCTCAGGCGTTTCCAAGCCGACACGGCCTACGAGGCCATGCTACTTTTCAACAACTTCAGACAAACAAGTGCCCCGTTTCAGTCCACACGTTTATGAATTCTCTCGCGGCGAGTTGAGTCGCTCCTCGATCTTCTGCGGGTCTTGGCGACAATCGAGTACGGCGTAAATGTCGATCGTGTCGGGTGACGTGTCGTAGAAGATCGCAAAGGGAAATCGCTTGGAAAGACTGCGATACAAGTCGTGAACCCTCTCGTGGACACCGGCGTAGATTCGCAATGATTCAATGTCCGCCATCAGACAATCATTGAAGTATCGCCCCAGACCCTCTCGTTGCGACTCGTAAAAGTCCGCTCCGAGTTCGAGGTCATGTTCGGCCTCGGGCAAGATGCGAATGTTCATTCAAGCCGTTCGCGTAGTCTTTTTTTTGCGGCGTCCCAATCCACGAACTCGGTTCGTCCTTCGCGGACGGCTGCAATTCGTTCGGCCAGCACCTCCCCGTGCCATTGGGGCGAAGGAACGTCCTCCGGCCGACGCGACAAATCGCTCCACAACCTTTCCATCAAGGCCAGCTTCTCGGTTAAAGTCATGCTCTCGATAGCGACATCGGTACTCATATCACATATTCCCTATCCGCTTGTGTCGTCAGTCCGGGATTCCTAGCAGCTTGACATCAATTTATTTCCATCGCGCAAGAGCAGATTATAGCTAGACGGATTTGTATACGTTCTCACGGTGCCACTGAAAGTATGGCTGGTCTCGGAAATCAAGACCAGGGAGCATTTCAGTGCCGGATATTTTGAGGCGATCCACATTTGACCGAAGTAATTCTGAAATCATGATCTTTCCACCTTCGTCGAACGATATGTAGCCATCATCGAATGCCCTATCATACACGGGTGATAACGCGAGACCGTTGAAGATGTCAAGACGCTCCGAATCATTCGCATTACACCACGGTTTTATATGACCTGCTGTTAGCAGAAGCGTGGCTCCCGAAATGACGCACTTATGATTCCAAAAGTCGAGAACGAGACGACGGAATCGTCGCTGGCCGATCCGAATGTTCAGCATCTCTTGTTTTTGAGTGCTGTCGAGCATTGGATTATTTAGTGTGCCAACGAAGAAAAAGACATCAGCAGCATCCTCAAGTTCGGCGATGCATTCGAGTACATCTTGCAGTTCAATGAGGTGGTCGTCGACGCGTTCTCTGTAATAAGAGTCCACCAACGCGTCACGCACACGTTCGACGTAATCACGCCGGAATGCGACAGCGCGATAAAGTGCTTCTTTTTCGCCGAGCCCGTTGATGCCGAAGTCGCGTTGCTCGTTTTTCCCATCTTCAGTTTTGTAGTTGGCTACCCAAAACTCTTCGCGTGTCTTCCTATTCCGTCGTACTGGACGAGAGTATCGATTTACGCCATTGATGCCCGAATTGTTTCGCGCCGAAATCTTCAAGTTGATCGGCAGTCGATCAGATGTAATGCCAAATTCGTCCGCGATGCCGAGTTCGCGTGCTGCAGCCAAGAACTGATTCCGATGCTCAAGCGCAGCGCGGTATGACTGGTCTGGGCCACCATGCAGTGAATCGCTGAAGAATTTGGTTTCTTCAAAGCCACGCTTTTTCGTGGCAAACTGTCACCCCGCGTTTCTCCGCCCGTTTCGGCGTTTGAGGTGCATTCTGTCCTTGTATTTTGACAGATCAAACATTCTCGTACCGTCTAACGAAGCGCAACTTATCCGGCTGCTTTGAGGCGGATAGCTCGGACTTGGAACTTTGCCGCGACGTGATGAACCGCTATATGAATCTAGTCACGCTGCAAAGGGCACTGTGGTTATCGTAACCGACTGAAGGGGTGCTCGGCAATGTAATTCGCTCCGAGGGCCGACTTGCAATACGGTGGCAGAGATGCGCGAGTGGCGGGTTGAGAAGCTGGATTCGCAAGAATTCAGCGATGCTGGTCGGAACTCTCGCGAGTTCCGCTACAAGGTAACGAGAGTGCGCTAGCCTGCATTTCTCATCACATCGGAAAATGTGGAGGGGCATCGGCGTAGCGCGGCGTTTTTTTGA
>JAQBZB010000345.1 GCA_027622275.1 Planctomycetota bacterium
AATTGTTTAATCAATATCTAGTTACCGCGCTACCCCAAGTTGCCTAAAGTGCGCGTTGGCCGTGGGGAACAACGCCACACGTGAAGCAGCTTTGGCAGAGGGTCTTCGGTCTGCACCGGACAATGCACCTGCTCGTTGGCATGCCGGTTACGTGCGTGTTGACGGTGACTGGCGTTCCGTCGAAGCGATTGAGAAACAGCTCGCGGAAGAAGGGCGAGTCGCCCAATACCGCCAAGTCCGCCAGCAACTCGCTGGGACGCTCGCCGGAGAAGTATCGCTCGCCCGTTGGTGTCGCCGGCAAAGACTGTTCGATCAGGAGAAGCTGCATTGGGCTGCGGTCTTGCGATTCGATCGAAATCATGGCGAAGCACGTGGTCGTCTCGCGCTGCGCGAATATCGCGGCATGCTGCTGACGAAAGAGCAGATCGTGCAGCACAAAGCATACCTCGAAGCGTATGAAATGGCGACGAAGGAATGGGAGTCGCGGGTCGAGCGATGGCGGAAAGCGATTACGGGCCAAGATGTGGAAGCGCGCGAGCGCGCTCTTGTCGAGTTGAGGGCAGTCGCGGACCCGGCTGCGGTTTCCACTCTCGAGACGATGTTATCCATCAAGAGTGAGGAACTTGCTCTTGAAGTCGTTGCGGTCCTCGGCCAAATCAAAGAGCAGGAATCAACTGACTCGCTCATTCGCCACGCCGTGCTTGCGGAGAGCGAGCAGGTGCGACAGAAGGCCACCGAAGCGCTAACGCAACGAACTTGGATCAGTTGCGTTCCATCCCTATTGGGTGGCTTAGAGGAACCACTGGAGTATCGGTTTTCGGTCGCCAACATCAACGGCGCGGCGTCTCGAACGATTTCAATCGCGAGCGAGAGACCGGGGGCGGAGACACACTTTGTTCGCGGTGATCAATACGTGGGTGTTGCCTTGCCCGGCGAGGGTCTCAGAAGTTTGATTCAAGCGCCATTAGCCGCGCGTGTGGTCGCTTCGATCGCGGCACGTCGTATGTGGATCGAGGCGATGAATCTGCGCGATGCCGTCCAAGAGCGAAACCAAGCGTCGGAGGCTGTCAACCAGCGCGCATTCACAGTCTTGAAGCAGGTCACCCGCCAGCAACTGCCTGATCGCCCGCAGGATTGGTGGAAGTGGTGGCAGCAGTACAACGGGATTCCAGAAGGCAAGCAAGCTACGACGCTCCGGCAGGATTATGCGAGATTTCAGCGATACAACGGCCACTCTTGTTTTCTGCGTGGGACGATCGTCTGGACCGAAACAGGCGGCGTTCCGATTGAGCAGGTCCGCGCTGGTGATCGAGTTTTGTCGCAGGATCAAGACACTGGTGAGTTGGCGTACAAGTTGGTGCTCGAACGGACACTTCGCCCTCCAACTTCCGTATTGAGGATTGGCCTTGATGACGAGGAACTCGCCATCACTCCTGGCCATCCAATGTGGGTCGTTGGCAAGGGATGGCGAATGGCGAAGGAGGTCACGATCGAAGACCGCTTACATGGCATGCATGGTGCCGTTGAGATCGACTATATCAAGCCGGGGCCTGAAGACGAGGCCTACAATCTGGTAGTAGCCGACTTCAACACCTACTTCGTTGGAAAGCAACGAGTGCTGGTGCATGACAATCTGTTTCGGAGCAATACCGACACAGTTATCCCGGGCTACGCAAAACATTGACCGTGCCAGGTGCCATAGGTGGTCGACGTTGTTGCGGACGCTACTGCCGCTAGCCGATGCAACGTATCGAAGTTGTCGTAGCGGACCCCCGTCCGGTCAGAATACTCAGCCGACACCGGGGCGACGAATGCCGCTGCTGTCACCGATTGACGGCGCAACATTACCGTTCTCGGCCCGAAGCGGCGTTCTTCGTTGGGCGCGTAGGTCGACAACTCCTCGGTTACTTACGCGACGTGCGGTTTGAGCGAATGTCGACGGCTCCGGCGTTAGATGCGCCGGTGGTTTTGAGCGCTCATGTCCAACCGAGCCGAGTCAGTAAATACGCGTTGCCTGCGCGCTGGCTTGAACACGAGCCGGTGCCATTATCCTGCTTGCCACCCCGCAACGCAGAGCCGATAATCGGCTTTGCCGAACGAAGCTTGATCTCGATGTTTGACCGTGTCCGCCAACTGGTGTGTTCGAGTACATTCATTGAAGCTGCCTATACGCAACACGGGTCTATCATGCATCGAATCCTCATGTCGCTTGCCGTTTCGTTCTTCGCCACGACGCTTCTGGCTGACGAACCCACTTACGTCTGGGGCAAAGACCAACGCGGAATGCAGGCAGGCGCTCGCGTCCTGAGCGCCACGGGGAAACTTCAATCGGGCGATCCCATCGTTGTCGAGTTCGTGCTGAAAAACACGTCCGACGAAGAGCAAACATTGGTTGTCCAGCAATACGACGACACCTATCCAACGCTTGGCGCGAACAACCGCATCGAGTTGAACATCCTGGGCAGTTCCCAGCGAAAATGGCAGCACAACCTCAAGCCCGATGAAGTTCTCCGCAAACGCCAATATCGTGTTTCCCTGAGCACCGAAGGATTCCCGCCGGGCAACTACCATATCACTGCTGGGTCGGCGTTTTGGCTAACTGCTGACAACAACAGCGGAACAGGAGTACCACACGGTCGCCACATTTCGATCACGATTGGCGATCCGGATTCCGTGAGACTTTCCAAGCCACCGACCAACGATGATCTCGTCAAGGCCATCCATTGGGGCGATCCCGTGGCTGGGTTGATTGTTGGCGCGAGATTACCGGGCGGCAAGGCCGTTTGGAAATACGGCGAAGACATTCAGGCGGATCTGTTTCTTTTCAACGCGAGCGAACAACCGATCACCGTCACCTACGAACTTCCCGCCCACGCATCCGACTGGAATCTCCATCTGAGTCACGAAAGCAACGAGTATGTGCGACTGGACAGCATTTGGTTCACGGGCGTGTCTCCGCACGTCACCCGACAAGTCACCGTCGCGCCCGACCAACAAATACCCATCACCGGCATCGAAGCCGAAGTCTCCGTGGGCGGCAACATCGAAAACAAAATGATTGCCGGTCCTACCATTCGACTGTTGGGCGAGCCTGTCGAATTCCAACCGGGAGATCCAAAGCGGTTGATTGGCGGAAAAGGCACCTACACCTATCATGCCGCCATCACGATGCACCGAGCCGATATTCTGGACGCCGCCATGGTTTTGTCCGCAGGCGACGTCGTGTTTAGTGTGCATCCGTAGTGTAGAACCGAGTAGCCGACGCAAAGCAGCCGGATAGATCGCAATGCGTTATCCGCTTCAAGAACCATGCCCGTCGATAGTTCTTACCGGATGTACGCGCCAGTAACGCGTGACCACATAAGTCACGCCGCCAACTTGAAACACGACCGCTCGCGTCATGGAGACTTAACATGACTTTCCGCGAAAGAACTCGATCGCTTTTCTTTTTCACCGCCGCCGCGATGGCGCTGCTTATCCTTCCTGCCGTTTACACTTGGTTACAGCGACCGTCGAAAACTGCGATCTCTTACAAGTCGGGGCGATAGTATCCAGCTGTTACAGGCAAGCCTAGAAGCGGATGGGTACTTTCCAACTCGACTTTTGAAGATGAGGCCGCCGTCTGGGACAGCAGGTTTAAAGCTGTTCATCAACCTCCGCCCCGACGGCCTCTCGGCGATTTTTTTCCGAGATGAGTTTTTCTGAAGTCGATCTATTGAGAATCGAGCAACCGGTTGCAAGGTCGCGACTTGAGGCAAGAAACGAACGTGTTTCGGGACCATTCGGATGCCAGCCCGCCCTACTTCGGGCTAGCCTCAGGTTTGTCGCGGGGGTTCAAATCCCTGTCAGTCGCCAACGTCATCTACTAGAGTGTTTTAGCTGTGAGCGAAGCACCAGCACATTTTCTACAAGAACCCTACGTATGAAACATATTCGGAATTTTTGCATTATCGCCCATATTGATCATGGTAAGTCGACTCTGGCCGATCGACTGATCCAGGGCTGTGGTGGGGTTGCGCAGCGTGAGTTCCGCGACCAGATGCTCGACTCGATGGATATCGAGCGTGAACGGGGCATTACCATTAAGAGCAATACGATTACGCTCTCCTACCGTTCCCCCGACGGTCAAGACTATCTGCTGAACCTCATCGATACACCCGGACACGTTGATTTTTCGCATGAAGTACGGCGCAGCCTGATGGTTTGTGAAGGAGCGTTGGTTGTTGTCGATGCTTCTCAGGGAGTCGAGGCACAGACGGTTGCCAACCTCTATCAGGCCCTGGAGTATGATCTGGAGCTTCTGCCGGTGATCAATAAGATCGATCTCCCGTCCGCGGACGTTGATCGTGTGCGCGAGCAGATTGATGCGGATTTGGGGCTAGATCCGTTTGCGGCGATCCCTGTTTCCGCAAAGACTGGCGTCGGCATTGAAGACGTGCTGGCAGGCATCGTCGAGAAGCTGCCATGTCCCACAGGCGATCCGGCCGCGCCGCTCAAAGCCTTGGTCTTCGACGCCCATTTTGATTCGTATCGAGGGGTGATTCTCCAGTGTCGCGTTATGGAAGGCACGCTGAAAACTCGCGATACGATCCATTTCATGCACTCGGGCCGCGATTTTACGGTGGATGAGTTGGGCTACAATCAGTTAAAGCTCAATCCCAAGGAACAGCTCAGCGTCGGAGAGGTCGGTTATATCGTCGCCGGGGTGAAGAGTGTCCGGGATATTGAGATCGGCGATACGATCACGCTTCTCGATCGCCCAGCAGCAGAGCCGATTCCAGGCTATCAGGCAGCCAAACAGGTCGTCTTTTCCTCCATCTATCCGATGAGCACGGACGAGTACCAGGACCTCACGAAGGCGCTGGACAAATTGGCGATCAACGACGCGGCGCTCACCTACGAAAAAGATAGTTCGGCGGCTCTCGGCTTCGGATTTCGCTGTGGCTTCCTGGGCCTACTTCACCTGGACGTGATTCAAGAGCGTTTGCAGCGAGAATTTGACATTGGCCTGGTCATTTCGGCCCCCTCGGTGAAATACAAACTGGCCTTGAGAGACGGCACGACGATCGATGTCGACAACCCCAGCTACTGGCCCGATCCGATGAAAATCGACTCGGTCACCGAGCCCTACATCAAAGCATCTATTCTTACCCCCGAGGAGTACGTCGGACCCGTCATGGAGCTGTGCAGGGAACATCGCTCGGAGAGTCAGACGATGAATTATCTCTCCGTAGGTCGGGTTGAAGTGCTGAGCGAGATGCCGCTCGGAGAAGTGCTCTTCGATTTCTATGGCAAGCTCAAGACGATCACGCGAGGATACGGATCGTTTGACTATGCTCCGATCGAATATCGAGCTACCGACATTGTGAAGGTCGATATTCTGGTCAACAAGGAGCCGGTCGACACGCTTTCCTACTTGGTTCATCGTGACAAAGCGCGAACTCGGGCGCTCCACTACTGTGAACAACTTGCCGAAGCGATTCCCCGCCACCAGTTCAAGATCCCGATCCAGGGCGTCATTGGCGGCACGATCATCGCGCGTACGACGATCCAGCCTTACCGCAAGGATGTGACCGCGAAGCTTTATGGCGGCGACGTTACGCGCAAGAACAAGCTCCTCGATAAACAGAAGAAGGGCAAGGCGAAAATGAAGCAGTTCGGCCAGGTCAATATACCCCAGAAAGCCTTCGTCGCGGTCCTTCGCGCCGACAAAGACTAATTCGTGCGACTGACATCTCGTCAAGTCGTGGTAACAAGGGACCTGTTTATGTGACTTGCTGCGCGCAGGTTCAGCTTTCTTGCCATACATTATTGGGATCTTGTCCCTATCAGTCGGTTTGAGGGAGGAGTTTCACGATTGCGCATCGCTGATATTCAGTTCTCGATGTCGGCGACGTTCGCGTATCCGTTCTCCGATCAGGCCACTGTAGGTTGGTGGATCGCTGGGCATGGCGGCATTGAAATACAGGCGACGTCCCGTTTCACCTTGGATCGCGTGCCGACGTCAGTGCCGCTTGTCCGACATGCCTCAGAAAGCTCACCCGTCCGATTGCCACCCACTCGGCCAAGTAGAGGCTCAACTACTGCATGTATCTCCCGAAACCCCATTTGAAACTACGAGGCAGCTCTCCGCCCAGGACATCCCGCGAGACTTGGATCGCCTGTACAAACAAGCCATTGCGGCGCCTCCCGAACTGCACAAACAGCTGGCTGCCGTCGAGCGAGACCGATTCAAAGTGGAACGGGCCCAACTCAATTATTTTCCGGACCTGACATTCGGTGCCCAATGGGGCGAGATGACCGGGAATCAGGCTCTGTCACCCGTGGCCAATGGCCACGATACGGTCGGGCTCAGCATTTCCGGCAATCTTCCCGTGTACCGGAATCGCATCTCCGCGGGTGTTCGCGAGGCCGAGGCACAGGTCGTCGCCAGCGGACGCCAATACGATCAGCTGCGGGACCAAACGTTGCGCGACGTGAAGAGCCTGTTTGCCCAGGCGAAGAGCCAGCAAGAGATGGCGCAATTGTTCCGCGAGTCGATCATCCCCAAGACCCAGCAGGCCCTCGACATCGCGATCCGCGAGTATCGAGTCGGAACGACGGAGTTAGTGCAGATGATCGACAACTGGCGGGAGCTGCGGCGGCTGCAGATCATGCACCAGCAATTGGAAGCCCAAGTTCGGCAAACCCTGGCGTCGCTCGAACGCGTGATGGGCGGATTCACCATCCCCGCCATCGAAGCGATTCCCGCGCCTCATGACGAAATCAATCCCTTGCCACTACCACAAGACGGTTGATCAACGAGACAACATCGACGCCATGCGGTCTTGGCCGCATCCGAGAGGGACGAATGATTAATCCAAAGACCTTGATCCGCTGCCTGATGGCGCTGCTGATGACGTTAGCCGCTGGGTGCGCGCCGGCGTATCACAGCTACTCCGGCTGCCACGTTGATTGCCAATACTGCGCGCCGCCACCGTTGCCGTATGTTCACTACAAAGGCTGTGTGTGCCGCTCGTGCGCGGCATCAAAGTAACTGTCGGTTGGCGCACCGCCAATCATTCGGAGATAGCTTCGTCGGGCGCGGAGTCCCGCTCGACCTGATCGTTACCTCGCAAACCGCCGCGTTGAAATTGCCATTCCTTGACCAGGCAGTAAATGCACGGCGCGACAAGAAACGTGATGAGTTGCACGCCCATGCCGCCGACACTGGGGATGGCCATCGGTTGCATCACGTCTGAGCCGCGGCCGTGGGTGAGGAAGATGGGCATCAGACCGATGACAGTCGTCGCGGTAGACATGAGCATCGGCCGGACTCGTTTCAAAGTGGCCTCGATCACGAGCGTGCGGATTTCTGGGACGCTGTTTGGATGTTGGTCGCGGAACGTATTCTCGAGGAAGCTGAGGATGACGACGCTGGCGTCGTCGGCCACGCCGAACAGCACGATGAAGCCGACCCACACAGCGACGCTCAGATTCGCGCCATAAAACAGCAGCAGCACGAAGCCGCCCGACGCGGAGACCAGAATCCCGAAGAACACGACGAACGCCAGCCACCACTTGCCCAGCCCCAGGTAGATCATCACGAACATGGCAAACATCACGACCGGAACGAGCAGCGACAAGCGCTTCGTCGCCCGCTGCTGATTCTCGAATTGGCCGCCCCATTCCCAGTAGTAACCGGGCGGCAGAACGAGCGTCGCTTCATCCGGCTTGCCGGCCGCGATCAGTTCGTCACTGCGGCGTCGCTCGGATTGCAGTAACCGTTCGGCATCTTCAACCACGCTGACTTCGTCGCGGTCGCGTGTGTTCAACGTGACGTATCCGACCAGCAAACCATTCTCGCTCTTCAGCGTCTGCGGGCCGGTGGTGTAGCGAATTGTGGCAACCTGACCGATCGGAATGTGCGCTCCACTGGAGGTCGGGACTCAGCAGCTTGCGGCGGGGCACCCGGTAATCCGGGTTGCGGGTGTGCAGCCGAAGACGCTTGGGGATGGTCAAGACGACTTGCCGATACGCGACGGGAAGACAGACTTCTTCGGCAACGTGGATCGCGGTCAGCAACGCCCGCTTCTGGTGGCAGGATCGGCAGGCGGGCACCGTCGTGCAGCGATGGTCGGCTGCTTGCAGGAGAAGGCGCCAAACCGGGCATCATGCTTTGTATGGTCGGTGTTGGCTTGAAAGCGTTCGTCGTAGACTTGCTGGAAGGAGTCAAAGTGCTCATCAATTAAGCGTTGCCACTCATGGCTGTAAAACGCGTGATTCATGTCGGTTGCGTCAAGTATTCCTCTACCAAGAGCCGTTTCCTGACGTGGAAAACTTGTTGAGTAGGGATAGACGGGTATCGCGAGGTCCGCATGAATTCATCCAGTCGCGCAGTCGACGATCAACGGTTCCTGAAACGTTCCTGAAAACCCCTTCCGCTCTGGAACCCTTTCCGCTCGCAGACCTTCGCCGAGCCTCAACCAGTTGTTATAATCGTAAGACACCTTTACGTGGCGGATTTATGGCGGAGCACCCTATCAAACACATTCGCGAGGCGATCCGCTACACGCCGAACAGAATGGATGGACTTTCGTGAAAGCCAGCCCACGAGCTCACATTTTCGGCCAACTGTTTTGCGCACGCCGTGGGCGAGACGGACATATCGCGCGAGTCCATTCAACGCCAACGGACCCGGAAAGTCACGCTCGCAAGATTCGACGCGCGGTGGACAACTGCGACCATTAAGGGAACATGTCATGGCGACATTCGATTTCAAGCTCGTACTGGATCAGTGCGAGATCGACGAAGCGGAAGCAGACGCCTTGTACGGCCGCTGCAAAGACGGCACGCTGATCACCGCCGCTGGCGTCACCTACATGGATTTTGATCGCCAAGCCAACTCCTTGGACGAAGCGGTGCGCAGCGCCATTGCCGACATCAACGCCGCTGGATTCCGCGTGTCCCGCGTCGAGATCGAGGCCGATACGCTCGCGACCCAATAGGCGTGAGTTCGCGACACGTTCGCGCTGGGATGGGGTGCGCGGCGGTTCGGACACCGACCGGCCAACGGGCCGGTTAGTCCCCACGGCAAACGCACACTAAGTCTTTTGTAGTCCAAGGACTCGGGCAAGATAATCGGTATTCCAACCTGCCATGCGACG
>JAQBZB010000346.1 GCA_027622275.1 Planctomycetota bacterium
GTTGGAATACCGATTATCTTGCCCGAGTCCTTGGACTACAAAAGACTTAGTGTGCGTTTGCCGTGGTGGGACGCCCGACGGCAGGCCGAAGCCTCCACCAAGCAGAACAAGAAGTAGAATCTCCAGCGGATTTGGGCCGATCGCCATGAGCGTATCCTCCAAGTTGTAGTGATGATTTTCTCATTCAACCGCGAGCCGGAGGCGTGCGGTTAAACGACTATTCGGCGTCTTCAGGAACTTCGCCGCCAACGACACTCTGCAAGGCAGTGCGCAGCTGGTCGGCAAAATCGGGATCACCGCCAACGTACAGCCTCGCCACGTTGCCGTCGCGGTCGATGATAACAGTTTGGGGAATCGATGTCGCGGCATAGCGGCCGGCCACGACACCATCGATGTCCAAGGCCACGGCGAGGTCGAGTTTCAAGCGCTCGAGGGTCGACTTAATCTTGTCGGGAGTTTCCTGAAGATTCACGGTGATCAGCTCGACATCGCGGTCCTTGAACTCTCGGGCGACTTCATTGACCTGGGGCATCGCTTGGATACAGGGACCGCACCAAGTCGCCCAGAAGTCGAGGACTACGATTTTGCCCTTGTGGCGGGAGAGCTGAAATGACGTTCCATCCAGCAGCTCAAGCGTGAAGTCGGGCGCGGGCTTGCCGACCATGTCCGATTCGGTACCCAGCGGCCGCGCCGTCACGCCATCGGCGTTGACGAACTTGGGATCGATCGCATGTTGCAGCCGCCAGAGTCCGTAGGTCAGCTTCGCTGCCGCCTCGTTAACTTGTTTGCCAATCAGCAGGATATCGACGTCCGCCAGTTCGACGTGGCAGCGGCCGAGCACGTCGCTCGTTCCCGCCAGCAGCTTGCCGTCACACGCTTGAGGCTGGAACGTCAGCCGTGTTCCGTTGCTGCGCAGGGCTTGCACGTGAGAGGGCGCGAGCGACAGTTGCCCGGTTGCCTCCGCTTCGTCGCCCAACTCGTCCTCGTGTAACCAAATAATCGCGGCGATGTTGCTGCGCTGGAGTTGCTTCGATTCCAGCCGGACTTCGACCGTCAAAAACTCTTCATCCATCGATTCGATCCGGGCGCGCAGGAAGTCCCCATTGAAGGATCGAATCAAGTGCGTCGGCGGATTGTTGCGTTGCATCCGGGGCAGGGTGAGCAGGCGTTCTTGCTTCGCTTTGTCAACATTGATTGGAACATTCACTCTGATCAGTTCAACGGCTTTAATCTTGTCGTGCGGGACGAATGTCGCATCGGTCGTTTCCGCTTTGAACGTGACCCCTCTCTCATCGATGGCCGTCACCTCGCACGGGACCGTATCTCCCGCCCGCAAATGCAGAGCACATTTGGTCGAACCCATGACCTGTGCGGGCTGGTTCGTTGGGGCGAGCAGATTGAACATTCCCGGCAGCAACCCATTATTGACGCGTCGGACCGGCTGGGCTCTCACCTGTGGTTGAGGCGGCGGCGGTTGGCGATACACGATCCGGCCGGCGGTGCCCGGAACCAGTGGGCTGGCGGTTGCGCTGGCGTGTGGCTGCCACACCAAGCTACTGACGCCGGGAGCTTCCTTGCCGGGCATTAACACGCCCGTCAATTTCGCATCCGTCAATTTGAGTTGTCCGGATCGGCCTTCCCACAGTGTGCTTGATGGCTGGGCGTCGAGCGCTAACAGAGAATGCAATTCAGCAACGGGAATGGCAAGCGGCACGCCAATCGCCGGATAGGTCAACAACAACTCTCCGCCTTGGACTCCAGCCAACTGACCGCTTAGCCGCGTGCCGTCCCGCAACACCGCGCGGACGCTTGGCCCGGAGATCTCTTCGCCTGACAGCACGATGCTGCCAACATCGGCCGCCGCGACGCGAGTTTCGCCGTCGTCGCCGGCGATCACGAACTGGGCCGCTGAGCCGTCGAACGATTTCAAGTCGCCGTACACAATCGAGCCGTCCGCTCGATGCAATCTCGCCTTGTCCGCTTCCAGCTCGCGCGGCTCGTCGCCGTTCCAACGACTAATGCGCAACCGTTCGAGACGGACGTTTCCCCGGTGATTCGTCAGGCGAATGACGGGGTAGTTGAAGTTCAGACCGCTGGCGACGTGCAAATCCGCCAACTTGTTCCCGGCAGGCGAGGCGACGAACATACGGTGCCGCTGTTGGTCGAGGTACGCGACCATGTGCATCCGGCCCGGACCATCTTCGACGCGTCCCACGGAAGCGACATCGGCTTTGTTCTCGGTTTCGCGCATCACGACGAGATGATTCTGCCAGACCTCGAAACGAAAAGACTGCGATCCGCCGATGGCTAGATTACCGGCTTCGACACCTAGCGCCAGGATAAAGTCTGGTTTGGACGTCCAGGAGATCTCGAACTCGATCACGGCTTGAGCGGGTAGTTTGAAGTCCTTTTGGATGAAGGCTCCGTGTTGGTCGGTGATCAGGTGTCCCGACTCGTCCCGCCAGGCACTGGCCGGCGCCGCCAAATCCCAATCGGCCAAACCGTTCGGACCGAGGTACAACAAATCGGCTCCGTCGCCCCATCGACGGATTCGCCGGAGGCTCGATCGCGCCAGCTGGATGCGGCCGAACAACGGCACCTCCAATTCGGCAGTCTCCTCCGACAAACCGACCAGCTTGCCGAACAGCACATCGCCGCCCGCTAATTCGAAACAGTAGTCGCCCGTCGGGACCGGCCGCTCGGCGGGCGAGGGAAAATGAATCGAAACCACATCGCGCTGCATGAAATCGAAAGGCGACACAAAACCGTCACCTTGCCAACGAAACATTTGCGGTTGATCCGAATCGATCAGCCGGCCGGCGGTAAAGTCGCCATTGGCTAACGTGAGCTTCGCGGATGCAACCGGTGCCGCGTCCTCCGCCGACGTTGCGGCGACGAGTAAGAACGCGAACAACACACTTAGCCATCCGCTGCCGGAACCGCGCAAAGCCTTGTGCCGGCCTACTGGTACTTTCACCGCCATGCTGTTGCTCATCGTTCGTAAATCGGCAAGAACTTGTAATTCAGTGCTAACGCCAGCAGCGACATCGACGTGCCAACCGCGGGACCATAATCGCTGGTAAAGCTGCCGTCCGCTTTTTGTGTTTGCTTCAACTGGCGCACCAGCAGCTTGTTCCATTTCTCCCAGGCATCGACATCGCCTTGGAATAAGGCTTGGGCCTGGTAGTAACGCGTGTATTCCGGCCACTGCTGCTGCGTCGTTTCGAGGCGGCTGCTCAAGTGGTTGAGGGTCGCCTTGTACTGCGGCAAGTCCTTCCGCCTCGCGATGGCATAGACGAGCGTTCCGATCGAGATACGGGCCAGCGATTCATCGAAACCGCCGATGCCTCCCGCGTAAGCCACTTGCCCCGAGCTCGATGTCACGCTCTTGTAGAACTCAATCGCCTTGTCGATCGAAGCATCAGGCACTTCGATGCCGGCGTTGCGGGCTGCCAGCAACCCGACGAGCACGGAACCGCTCACCGAGGTGTCGGCGTCGGTCGAATCGGGCGTGTATCGCCAGGCTCCGAACGAGTTCTTCTTCTGCGACGTGATCGCCGCACGAACCGCGAGTTCCAATGCTTCTCCAGTCGAACGGCCCTGCGCCTTCTGACCGCCGGACCAGAGATCGCGGTCGTCGACGGCACCGTAAGCTTCCGCCAGCGCCAGCGTGCCGAAGCCGTGATGGTACATGCTGTTGCCGAGGTAGCCGGTCGTCGCATCTTGCTGCGAGATCATGCTGCGCAGCGCCTTTCGCACGTGGCTGCTGTACAGGCCAAAGTTCGGATCTTCCCCCGAAGCAAGCAGGACCATCAGCGCCAATCCGGTCGTGCCGGGTCCAGGCTGGCCGCCCGCCCAACCGCCGTCCGCGGCCTGCGTCTTGGCGAGATACTGCAGGCCCTTGTCGTACAGCTCGCGCACGTCGCGCGGGACGATTTCGCCGTGTTGAGCATTCGGGAGTTGGGCGCGCAACGTGCCCGCGCTGATGGACAACGCCAACGCCAACACGAGGACGCAGGACGCGGCAAATCGACATCTCATGGCAGTAACTTTTGTTGTTTGAGCCAAACTCCCATCGCCTGACCTTGTGCCGCGTGTTGTTGGAAGACCTTCCATTGCGCTTCGTCGAAGATCGGCTTCAGCTTCAGATCGGGAACCGTGCCGAGTTGATACAGCACGACGTAATAGTCGTACTGTCCGAACGCCTTCGGCGGCTGTGTCTCTTCCTTCAGCACCTGGATGAAACGCTCCCGCTGCTCGGCCCGCAGCGGCATCGTGCGTTCGATCATCGACACCACAAGAGCCAGTTTGGCGTGGTAGCGGAACTGCCCGCGCTCCCACTCGGCCGCCTCATACGCGGAGGATTGCTCGTCGTTCAGCGTTCGATTCAGCACCTTTCGGAAGAAGGATGCCTCTTTAAACAAGCCGGCGTTTACCCTGGCTTGCAGCGGCAGGAGTTCCTGATAGAAGTTATTGACGGCGTTGCGATTGCGCCGCACTTTCATGAACTTGTCGTGAAGGACCGCCACGTCGTCGTAGAATCGTTTGATATCGCCCTGTCCAGCCAGTTCAAGCTTCGCCACCTGATCTTCCGTCAGCCCGCAGACGTGATTAATCGCTTCGACATTTAGTGTGAGCAATGACTCCACACGCTTCCGCCCGTGGTCCGAAGTTGGCACGCCAAAGATCCACTGATCGAAATTCGACTCGGACATTTCGAAACCTTGGTCGACGACCAACTCTTCCTCTTCTACTTCCACTAAGTCTTGAGCGGGAGCGGGTGACGTCCAAGTGAATGCCATGAGACCGAGCAGCAACGCCGGCCGCCAGGCCGAAAGAACTCGACGGGTGGCCGGGATCGAGTCTTCGAGTCCCCAGTTGTCGGTTTGATGAGTTTGGCCAGCAGTCATCGCGTTACTTCTCTGAGTTTGGTGTGGCTTGTCAATTCGCCGGCTCTCGCTCGACGACCGCCTCGTTCTCGACCAAGGGGAAGTCATCCAACACAGCGCCTTGCCGCGCCCAATTGAGCCCGCTCCACACCGCGTAGTTGTGCTTTTGGGCCGCCCGCCAGACTTGCTTCTGCGTCTCGCTCAGTACCGGCACGACGAACTGATCGGGAATGCTCGGCAGATACTGATTGTTGTTCATCTGCATTTCCATCGATTGGACCCAGCTGGGCTGCCAGTTCTTGTCCAAGGTTTCCGTCAGCTGCTGCCGTTGATCGATGGTCAGGACCAGACGTTCGTCGATGGCTGCAACCGTATTGTCGATGGCGACACGCTTGCGGAATGCCCGGCGTTTTTCCATCTCGGCAGCGTACACCGTCTGTTGTTCCTCCTGGAGTGTTTCTTCGAGCACCTTGGCCAATGCCTGATGCAACAGTTCCGCCGGATCGGGAACCGTCGGCTGGCTGCGGCCCGAACGGCCAATCATCATTCCGCGCTGTGCCATCGCATATCTCCGAGCCGCAACTTTCACGCACGTGTCCGACGCGGCTTTGATCTTCTTGCGTTGCTCCAGGTTCAAATCGCATGCGCGATGGATGAAAGACAGCTCGGCCGTCGCCAGCGGTGTGAATTGCGGCAGTAATTGCTTCTCCAGCTGCAACACCTCGGCATTGGCTCCGCCGGCCAGAAACTGGGCGATGTTCTCTCCCACGGCCTCGAATTCCTGAACCTCCATTGCCTCGACGACAACCTCGGCCGCCGCGACGTTCCGCGCCTGCGGTGGATCGCCGGCTTCCGGCGCGTCCTCGTAGCCAGCAGGTGCCTTCGCCTTCCTTTTCTTTTCCTTCGCGTCATCCTTCTTCGCTTCAGCCCGTTTGGCTGCGGCCTTCTTTGCGGCAGGTGCGGCTTCTTGCTGGGGCGGCGGCTCGTCGGCGAGGACGAACGCATACGCCAAGCAAACCATGAGCAGGCCGCTTACCATTCGGACAGTCCGGGGCATGACAAGCCTCAACTTCCTTCTTCCTCGTTTAACTTCCAACTCGTTCGAGCTGATTGAAATACTCATCCAGCCCGGCGCGAAACTCTTCGGGCAAACTCGGTCCCGAATCGCCGACGGTTTGCGTGACGTCGCGGTTTTCGCGGACTTCCTTCTCGTTGACGCCTTTGCCAAGCAGCGCCAGCGCCGCGTCGGTCGTGTCACCTCCACCGCCGCCGCCCGGATTCGCCCCGCCGCCTCCGCCACCGCCCGGGTTGATCCGCTTCGATTGCAGCAGCAACTCGATGACTTCGGTCTCGGCCGCGATCGCCACTGAACCGGTATCCGGCCGGCCGAGAATCTCGACGGCGTCGATCATCACTTCCTGCACGGCTCCCAGCAGTTCGATCTCTTTGCCGAATTGCGCTTCACCGTCTTTCAACTCGCGGATTCGGTGAGTCACCTTATCGATCCGTTCGCGCAATTCTTCCTGCGTGCCGGACAGTTGCGTGGCTTGCCGGTTGTGCTCGTCCGCCTCGACAGCCGTCTTGGCTTGCTCGGCGACGCGAGTGTCTTCCCGCAAGTTGATTTCAGCTTCCAGAATTTGAAGGACTTCCAAAATGATCGATGGCGGCAAACTGCCGGCCGATTTGCCGCCCGGTCACGACCCGCCCTTGGCCGGATCGACCAAGTCCTCGGCCCAACGGTCGAGCGAATCCGACCAGAATTCGCACTGCGCGATCGACAGTCCTTGTTCCTTGGGGATGTCGTCGCCCAACAGCCGCAAGCCGCCGACGACGTCTTGGCCTTTCATGTCTTCCAGAACCGTCTTGAACCGCATAAAGCGCCGCCGCTCGAAGTAGGCGGACATGTCGTCCATGATCAGCGAGACGGTGTAGCTGCTGTTCGTTTCCTGCTTGGCCAACTCATCGAACGTCTTACTTGAATCGCTTTTGGCCGGCGCGTTCGAGACACCAAACGAGCCATCCAAGTGATCCGTGATGCGGCCGGCGACTTTGTACTGATTGCGCGATTCGGCTTTCAGCCGCTTGACCAACGTGCTCCCTTCGAGATTCGCCAAGATGCTGTTCAACTCGTTGGCGACCTTCTCGAACTCGGCCAGTAAGTCTTCCTGCTGCGTGACCGCTTCCTCCACTTTTTCCGCGACCGCACAAGCCTGCGGTGCCTGCGGGCCGCCGCCCAGCAAAGTCGTGACGGGAAGCGTCAAGCGCGGTGCGCCCTTGCTGTCGCTGGGCGGAGGAGCGTCGCCTTGCTTGTCGTCTTTGGGTTGCTGAGACGATTCCAGATCGACGATCTGTGGCACGGCGGGCTTTTTCTCGTCTTTCTTATCGCCTTCGTCTTCAGGCGACGGGCCAGATCCCGTTGCCCGCACCTGACCTACCGTTGGCGGCTGTTCGCCCTGCGGCGCACTGGCGGTCCGTTCGGCTTCGGAGGCTTGCTTCAACAAGTCCGACACGGTGGGCATCCGGTTCGCGGAAATGTCCTTGAGGATTTGCAGCATCTCCGCCCACTTCTCCAAATGTCCGACGCCGAACTCCGGATTGCGCGATGCGTTCTTGACCAGATCCTCGCCCGACATCGTTAGCCGCGACAGGTTGTTTCCATTGGCACGCTCGGCGGAGGCTTGCTTCTCGATTCGCTCGCGAGTGTCCGGATGATCGAGTTCCTCCGGCGTGAGAGCCCGCAATTGCTTGTTCGTTTCGTAAAGCGTCAGCTCGCGGTCCCGCACTTCCAGGGCTTGACGGTGCCACTTGCTGAGCTGCTCGGTCATCCAAATGGCATGTTGCTCGGGACTGAGCACATACAGCACGTAAGTCGGCGAGTAGATTCGTTCGCGGCCGGGGAAATAATCCTCGGCGAAGATCCGCAGTTGAATTGGTTGCGGTTCGATGCCGAGCGAACTCGCGGTGAAAGTCCCCGCGACGCTCATGTCGACTTGGTCATAGTCGCCCGCCACCAGCATCCGTTCGCCCTGGGCAGGCTTCTCGACGATCGCGCCCTCAAAGCCCGACCACTGCATCCCGATACGCTTGATGCCAAAGTCGTCATTAGCTTTCACGCCGAACCGCAATTGCTCGGAATCAAGAATGATCTTCCTGCGCGGCAGGTCTTCGCACATCAACGTCGGAGCTTCGTCATCGACGGCGCTGACGGTCAACGAGAATGGTTCCTTGCCGGCGAGGCCGAATTCGTCTTCCCACTGAAACTCCATCGTCCTCGATTCCGAAATATCCGTTGCCGCACTTGTCAGCGTTGCTTCGCTCGGAACGGTCGGTTGGCCATCGATCTTGGCCGCCGTCAACTTCCGATTCGCGGTTGCCGAGAACGTGGCGGTGCTGCCCTTGACCAACGAGATCGCTCCGCCGCGCACATCTTTCTCCTGCGGCTCCGGTCGGCCGAGGTACTCAGGCAGCAAGACGCTGGCGACGACGGAAGCCAACTCCGGTCGCAGCGTCGGTTCGATCTTGACGACTTGTTTGAAGTCGCCGATGCGGACTTGCAAGCTGCCGCTATCGATCTGCGGAGGCATCTCGAATGCGTAGCCGGCGCTCGACAACGATGCGTGAACGGGCTGCTGCAAGCCGAGTTGCACTTGACCGGCCGTGGGCCGCCAGCGCGAGTCTTCGTTCAAACGAATCGTCACGGTAAACGGTTCGCCATGCGGCACGACCATTTGCGGCGGCAATGTCGCGACGGCTGCGAAAGTATATCGCGGCGTGTCTTGCCACGGCGTCGCGAAGCGGGCCCAGGCGTTTGTCGCCGCCGCCGGGAACAACACGAACAGCGCTACGACTCCGACGAGCAATGTCCCGGCCAACAAACTCCACATCCGGTGCCGCGAATCGGGCGTCGCGTGACGGAAGTCGCGGGTCTTGGCATCGGTCGCGACCTGATTCATCGCCGCTTCGCACAACTCGGGCGAACGAGCTTGTTCACTGGCGTCCGACACTAACTCGATGACTCCCAGCAACTGATCGCCGACACGCGGCAGCTTGCGGCTCAACAATCGCGCGAGCTGTTCCAGCCGCCGCTGACGCCACATCCACCGATGCATGCAGTACGGCACGACGGTGCAGACCGCCAAAGCCGCGATGAACATGCCGAGCCGGACTGGCGCCGGTGTGTCCCACAGCCACGGCCAACGCGCACTTTAGGCAACTTGGGGTAGCGCGGTAACTAGATATTGATTAAACAATTCG
>JAQBZB010000030.1 GCA_027622275.1 Planctomycetota bacterium
CCCGCCGAGCCTTTCCCCGGATGGCTCGGCGGGAGCCTCGCCCTCCCAAAACTCAAATCGGGAAGTTGTTGATCATCACTTTCTAAGCGAGTTTATGCGTAGGTTCAACTTGGAAGCCAACATCATGAAAATCGACCGTATTGAACTGTATCACGTCGCCATGCCGCTGCTGTATCCGTGGCGAACGGCGTATGGCGAAGATGCCGCGATCCACAGTGTACTCTGTCGCATGACGAGCGGCTCGGTCGATGCCTGGGGCGAGAGTTCGCCGCTGGCCGCTCCGTGTTACAGCCCGGAATGGGGTGGTGGAGTCTTTGCGACGGCGCGGGATTGGTTCGCGCCGGCGATCATTGGCCACGACATCGCCAGTGGCGCTCAACTACAACAACGGCTTGGCATCTACAAGGGAAACAGCTTCGCCAAGGCGGTGCTCGATACCGCGTGGTGGAGTTTGCAGAGCAAGCTGACCGGCACTCCGTTGCATCAATTGCTCGGTGCGACGCGCGGCGAAGTCGTCGTCGGTGCGGATTTTGGCGTGATGGATTCCATTGACGAGTTGATCGCCGCGATCGGACCGGCGGTCGACGAAGGATTTCCCCGCGTGAAGCTGAAGTTCCGCCCGGGCTGGGATATCGACATGCTCCGGGCAGTTCGTCACGTGTTTCCGGAGCACACGTTTCACATTGACTGCAACAGCGGCTATCGCTTGGCGGATGCCGAGTTGTTTCGCGCGATCGACGAATTCAATCTTGCCATGATCGAACAGCCGCTGCCGCACGACGACGTCTATCAGCACGCGCAACTCCAGGCCCAAATCCGCACGCCGGTCTGTCTTGACGAATCGATCACGAACCTCCGCCGAGCGGAACTCGCGATCGAGTTGAACAGCTGTCGTTTCATGAACATCAAACCGGGCCGCGTCGGTGGTCTGACCAATGCCGTGGCGATCCACAATGCCTGCCGCGACGCGGGCGTTCCCTGTTGGGTTGGCGGAATGTTAGAAAGCTCGACGGGCAGCGCCCACTGCGTGGCGCTGTCGATGCTCGACAACTTCACGTACCCCGCCGACATCTTCCCTACCAGCCGCTTCTACGCCGAGGATCTCTCCGCCCCGCCCCTGGAGCTTCACCGCTCCCCGGCGGGTCAACCCGCGGTTCAAGCGTTCGCGGAACTCCCGGAGCCTCATCCCCAGCGACTAAGACATCTCACCCAGCAACAAGCTGTCATCCTTGGCTGAGGACTCGTCAACACACAAGCGACCGTGTGCAGGTCATGGATTCGCCGAAAGGACGCTCACATCAATGCCAAAGAAGTCAGCGAGTTTGCGAATGATCTGTTTGCTAAACGGCTTCTTTCCAGCCAGCATTTCCGACTCGGTTGATTTGGCAATTCCAGCGACTTGTCGCCTCGCTGCAGTTGTTCCTCCAAAGCCGCCACGATCGCAGCACGGTCGGCCAGGTCCTTCTTCGTTTGGTCCACGTTCAAACAGACGACGTAACGACGCTCGTCAATCCTCACGTTCTTGACTTGCAGCGGAGCAGGATCTCCGCACTGTAGAAAACGAGTCTGGCTTGCGGCAGAGCAGAACGATGGCTACAAACCAACAGCAGTCTCATTCAAGACCGCACGTGGTATAGTTAGGTGACCCTAAACCTCCGGAGAAGTTGCGGCAATGGATTCGCGCGATCGTCAGTCAGAAATAGATACCCCGATATCCGGTGATGTGAAGCCGGGCGATCCAATTGTCGCCACGCCGGAATCTTCGCAGGTCTACGAGTACTTGATGTACGGGTTGTCCCTGCCCGAAAGAGCGTTGCGCGCGACGTCCGCGGTCGTGGGCGGAACGATCACCGAATCGGCGGCGTTGCTCGTACCACAGGCGTTCCGCAATTCCAAGTCGTACGAAGTCTTCGTGCAACAGATGCTCGATATGATGGTGCGAAACGTGGGCGGCGTCGAAGATCCGTCCGGCGAGAAGCCGCAGGACGACGACGTCGAAGGTTTCGTGGCACGGAAGGCGGTCGGCAGCTTCCTCGATTTGGCCGGCATGGCGACGCTTCACCTGTCGCCGCTGACGGTGCTGGCGATTGTGAGCGACGTCGCGTACGGCTCGCAAAGCTACTTGAAGGAACTGAGTGCCGAGCTGAAACAGGCGGGGATCATCGACCAAGAAACAACAATCGATCACGCCGCCGATTTGCTCGAAGCGATCCGCAACACAACCGCATCAACCGCAAACGCGCTGGACCTGCCCCCGCTTTCCGTGGATGGCTTGCGTGAAACGATCGAGCAAACGCAGCGTGCGGTTCGAGGAATCGACCCGACGAGCATCATCCCCGAAGCGGAGATGAAGCAGCTGTGGAATCAGATGCACGAAGCCGCAAGCCGCGAGGGGGTCGGGCTGCTCGACGTATCCAGCACGATGACGTTGTTCGCGCTCGACAAGGTTGGCCGTGTCGGACAGGGGGCGTTGTCGTCGGTCAAGGTCGCCGGCAACATGTTCGACCGTCACATCTTCGATCATTACCGACAAGGACTGACGGAGATTCAGGAGCAGGGCCTGTATTCGACTTTGGCGACTGCCAGCCAACCCTATATTAGCGCCGTCTGGACAAACTTCTCATCGGGACGCGAAACAATCACCGAGGATCTCTTTTCTGGACGGCTGATTGGACGAGCGTGGACCGGTGTCCGAAGTTGGTTCCGTGGCGAATCCTCGTCGACCGGCGATTCAGGGAGCAGCGCCGGTGCAGATTCCTAGGAACGCCATCGTACAACGGAGATGTAGATGAATCGCAAGAAGAGTCACGAGATTTTCTCACACGCACAGCAACTTATGCCTGGCGGTGTCAACAGTCCGGCGCGGGCCTTTGGCGCGGTTGGCGGCGAGCCGGTGGTCATGCAGCGCGGTGAAGGTGCCTATCTATTCGACGTCGACGGCAATCGATACATCGACTACATCGGATCGTGGGGGCCGATGATCCTTGGCCACGCGCATCCGAACGTGACCGAAGCGATCAACACGGCAGTTCGGCAGGGAACCAGTTTCGGCGCGCCGACGGAAGCGGAGAACACGCTTGCTGAATTGATCATCGCAGCGGTGGCGTCGGTCGAGAAAGTGCGGTTGGTCAACTCGGGCACCGAGGCGACGATGAGTGCGATTCGCCTGGCTCGCGGATACACCGGGCGGGATGTTGTCGTTAAGTTTGCGGGGAACTATCACGGCCACGTCGACAGCTTGCTCGTCGCAGCCGGCAGTGCGGCCGCGACCCTGGGAGTTCCCAATTCGCCAGGAGTCACCGCCGGGACGACCAAGGATACGCTCGTCTTGGCGTACAACGACGTGGCGGGTCTCGAAGCCGCGTTCGCCGAACATGGCTCACGTATTGCTGGCGTCATTCTGGAGCCAATCGTCGGGAACATGGGAACCGTTGTCGCCACGCCCGGGTTCCTGAAAGCGTTGCGACACTTGACGCAAGAGCACGGCACCGTCCTGATCTTCGACGAAGTTATGACGGGCTTTCGTGTTGCGTACGGCGGTGCACAATCGCTGAACGGCATCACACCGGACCTCACCACGCTGGGCAAGATCGTTGGTGGAGGGATGCCGATCGGAGCCTACGGTGGCAAGGCCGAGATCATGGATCATGTCTTGCCCGCGGGAAAAGTCTTTCAAGCCGGGACGCTGAGTGGCAACCCGATCGCGACGACCGCTGGCATCGCGACGCTGACCACGCTCCGTGCTGAAGATCCGTATCCGCGTTTGGAACAGCTGAGTGAGCGGCTCGCCAACGGTTTGATTGAAGCAGCCGCTTCGGCGGGAGTGCCACATTCGCTCACGCGGGTCGGCAGCATGATGACGTTATTCTTCAACGGCGAGACCGTGACGAATTGGGACTCGGCGAGTCGATCCGACACGGCGAAGTTTGGGAAGTACTTCTGGGGATTGATCGACCGTGGCGTCTACATGCCGTGCAGCCAATACGAAGCTTTGTTCGTCTCGGCTGCGCACACCGAGGCG
Source organism: Planctomycetota bacterium (assembly GCA_027622275.1). Taxonomy (GTDB): domain Bacteria; phylum Planctomycetota; class Planctomycetia; order Pirellulales; family Pirellulaceae. The sequence goes on from JAQBZB010000030.1 coordinate 4,022, forward strand.
GATATCGACAAGACCGTTGAAGCAGCGCGAGCCGCCTTCGCGGAGCTGTAACGCGCGCCTTACTTGAGCAACCCCTGGTCGAATGTTTCTTCCGCCGCGCTCTTGCGGAAGTATTGCGGAGTCAGCTTCCAGAAGTCCGATCGCTCGCCCGACTGGTACTTTGCCAAGGCTAGTCTTCCGAGCATTGCTGCCTGGAGTGTCCAAGCCTCTTCTGCAACGACCTCGATGTCGCTTGGCAATCGTTTCGCCAATTTGACGAGTCCCATTCCGGTAACGCTGTCTCCGGTGACAAGACGTTGTAACCACACGTCGTTATCGACGATTTGCGTCGCGAGAATGAGGCGAAGATCCGTGTCGCCTGTGAATGCAAACTGCGCGACGAATACCTGTTGCCGCTGTGCATCCATTACGGCCCAGAGTCGGTCCGAAACAACATTCGCCTGGGCCGCAACGACTTCCAGTGTGTTCACAGCGACGACTTCGGCTCCGGTCACATAGGCGAAGACTTTAGCGCAGGTGACGCCTGCACGGAGACCGGTAAAGGAACCGGGACCGCCTGTCACTGCGATTAATTGAACGTCACGAGGTTCCCAATTTGCTTCTTGCAGAATCGATCGAAGGGCCGGTGCCAGCGATTGAGCCGTCCGCAGTACCTGGCCCAGGTCCAATTCGGCAACGAGGCAGCTGTCTTCCAAGACGGCAATTGATGCGGTCGAGCTGGAGGTTTCGAGAGCTAGAGTTCGCACGGCCAGTTCGATCCTCGATGTTCGGGCGAGTTCGGTGAGGTTTCGCCCACCAGTGGGCCGATCCGGATGCTAGTGTATAGAATGAAGGAGTTGTGCGGCACCAATCACTAGTTGAGCTAAGCACCGATCGAGGAATTAGTGAGCGGAATGGCGCTAGCCACCGGTTCTTCGTGCGCCGTGAAACACCGGCGGCTAGCGCCGTGCCGCTCACCTGAATTCGGACAGGTATTTCTCGAACGGTCCTAAGCTGCCGATGAAGCGGGATATTGCACGCTCCCGAACGTGCTAGTAGACTGTCGCGTTTGGAGTTACGACTCGAGTGAGTAAACTGGTCAAAGGTGGAACTCCGCGTCGACGGTATCAGCCTGGGCCATTAAACGCCGTTGTTGGAGGTAGATTGGCGTGAAGCGAGCTTTAATCAGCGATGTACACGCCAATCTCGAGGCGCTGACCGCCGTTTTGGCGGACATTCGGAGCCAAGACATCCGCGAGATTTTTTGCCTCGGAGACATCGTCGGCTATGGTCCAAATCCTTGTGAGTGCCTTGATGAGGTGATGAGACTCTCTCAGGTAACGATTCTCGGCAACCATGACCAAGCGACATTGTTCGACCCAGATGGTTTCAACCCGGTTGCTTTGCAGGCGGTTTATTGGACGCGCGAGCAGCTTGAATCGGCCAACGGCAGCCCGCTGCAAATCAACAAACGTTGGGATTATCTAGGCGAGTTGCCAAGGACGCATACCGAAGGCGATTATCTTTTTGTCCACGGTTCGCCCCGCGAGCCAACGAACGAGTATGTTTTCCCCGAGGATGTCTATAACCAGCGGAAAATGGACGCGTTGTTTTCGCGAGTCGAAAAGTACTGCTTTCAAGGCCACACACACATTCCCGGCGTCTTTACCGTGGATCGCGAGTTTCTGACGCCCGAGGACATCGATTATAGGTATCGCCTCGGCGACGAACCGGTCATGGTCAACGTGGGGTCGGTCGGTCAGCCTCGTGACAACGACCCTCGCTGTTGCTATGTCGTGATTGAAGACTCGGTGCTGACTTATCGACGCGTCGACTATGATGTCGACAAGACCGCGCAGAAGATCTACGACATTCCCGACTTAGACAACATGTTGGGAGATCGGCTCCGCTCCGGTCGGTAGCCTCACTTGACGTATCACACGACCACTCTTAGACTTGCGGGCAACGAAGTGATGGGCAGTCGAGCAGCAGAGGCCGGTTTGTGAAACGCGCAATTCTAAGTGATATTCACGGCAATCTCGAAGCGCTCGAAGCCGTTCTTGCTGACATCGCGGGCCAAGGGATCGAGACGATTTACTGTCTCGGCGACATTATCGGTTATGGGACGAATCCACGAGACTGTGTTGATCGGGCGATGGGATTCGACCTCTGTGTGCTCGGCAACCATGACCAAGGGGCGCTGTTCGATCCGGAAGGCTTCAGCAGCGGTGCCGAGCGAGCGATCTTCTGGACTCGCCGACAGCTCGAATCGCCAGACGATTCCGTGGAGCTGCGGCAGAAACGTTGGACGTTCCTTTGTGAATTGCCTCGACAGCACCGCGAGGAAAGGCTCCTCTTCGTGCATGGCTCGGCCAGGAACCCGCTCAACGAGTATGTCTTCCCGGAAGACGTCTACAACCCGCGAAAGCTCGGTCGGATCTTCAGTTTGATTCTGGAAACCTGTTTCCAAGGGCACACCCACGTTCCCGGCGTGTTTACCGAGGATTGCCGATTTGTCTCGCCGCACGAAGTCGGCGGTTGTTACAAGCTGAACGGCACGAAGACGATGATCAATGTCGGCAGCGTCGGTCAACCTCGCGATGGGAACCCCAACGCCAGCTATGTCGTCTTGGAAGACAACCAGAAAGTCCATTTTCGTCGAGTTCCTTACGACCGCGAGACGACCGCGCAAAAGATCTACGACACGCCCGATCTCGATAACTTCCTGGGAGATCGGCTTGGCGAGGGGCGTTAGATTGACAGGGCGTTAGATTGACTCCCATTGCAAGAATTGTCGTTGGCGGGAGAATTACTGTTCATAAACTCCCGCTTGCTGCTGACCGTTGCCGCACCGATCGCTGTCTTTGTCATGACGGCGGGTAAGTGCTGGCTCTGCTGCGTTTAAGGTTCTCCGACTGTGGAAAAGCGTTTCGTTGTGTTTCTTGGGCTGTCGCTCGGCATTTTGGTCGGGTACAGCATGTTGTCGCGGATGTTCTTTCCAGCGCCACCCGTCGCGGAAAAGAAGGACGATGTTGCAGCTGCCGGCAATCCCGCTGATCAAGGAGACGAAGGGAACGAGGCGGCTCCCGATGAACCTGCGGCACCCACGCAACCAACCGCTGAAGAACCCACGACCGTCCAGGACAATCCGGAACCCGAGCCGGCGACTCCCGCCGAAAACCAACAACGCTGGGAGACATTCGGTTCTTATGCAGCGAGCAGCGGGCAATCGCTGTTGGTGACCTTCAATAGCAAAGGGGCCGCCATCGAACGCGTCGAGCTGACGACGCGCGATGCGAACGGCAAACTCAAGTATCGAAACCTCGAAGACAAGAGCGGCTATCTCGGCAACCTCGCTCTGACCGTTCGACTCGCGGGCGGTTGTACCGTGAACGTCGTGGGGGACGGCACTCCTGCCGCGTTGGCCGGTCTACAACGCGGCGATGTGCTACTTGCCGTCGATGGTGCGCCGCTCAGCGAACCATTCGAGTTGCAGCAAGCCCTGTCGATGAAAAAGCCTGGTGAGTCACTCACTTTACAGATCGAGCGTCCCGGCTCGACGCCGCCCGCCGAGTTATCGCTCACCGCAACGCTGGATGTCCGCCCGCTCGAACTGATCCGCCCCGAGCCGCTTCACGTCGATGAGGTCATCCCGCATCCGCTCTCGTTCCTGATGTCATTGACCGAGAAGAAGGGGGCGACCTCCGTCGAGAGCGATTCACCTTCGGAGAAGAATTGGTCCATTGAACAAATCAACGAGGGTATCGTCGAGTGCCGCCTGCGGCTTGGGCAAACCGCCGCTTCCAGTGAGCCGCTCGAACTTGTCAAACGATTCCGACTAGGCACGTCGGAAGACCTCCTGACAGAAGAAGACCTGACGACTGCCCAAGACTCAGAGACCGCCGCGCCACCCCGCGCCTACCACGTCGACATGGAACTGGAGTTGCACAACGGCTCCGAATCGAAACGCCAGCTCGCGTATTCGCTCACCGGTCCGACTGGGTTGCCGCTGGAAGGTTGGTGGTATTCGGCAAAGATTCACCGGGAGTGGTTCGCAGGAGCGGGAGCGAGGGACGTCTTAATCAAAACCGGCGGCGGCGATCCACGCATCATCGGCTGCCCCGCACTGTACAAGCTTGCGAAGAAGAGTCCGGATGCTCGAGAAGAAGTTCTGTTTGGTGAAGGTGAGAAATCCGAAGAGTCTGGTGTCGAGTACATCGCTGTAGATACCCAGTTCTTCGCGGCCGCACTACAACCGTTTGCGCCTGATGGTTCGATCGGCTATCAGTTCCAACGTGCAGAGGCCTTCGCCTTGGGGGACGTCACCAAGCAGCCGAAAGGCTACAGTCGCACGACGGATGTGAGTTTCAAGTTGGACAGCCCACCAATCACTCTCGAAGGAAACACCAGCCATAAGCAAGCGTTTCGCATTTACCTCGGTCCGAAAGATCCGCAAGTCCTCGAACCTTATGCACTTGACAACGTCGTCTACTACGGCACGTTTCGGTGGATCTCGAAGATCCTGCAACGAATCTTGCACTTCTTCTACGGCATCGTTGGCAACTACGGGATCGCGATCATTTTGCTAACCGTGGTCGTTCGCGGATGCATGTTCCCGCTCGGACGCAAGGTCGCGAAGAACGCGGCGATGATGCAAGAACTGGCTCCCGAGATGCGGAAGCTGACCGAGAAGTACAAGGGCGACATGGAGAAACGCTCCAAGGCTCAGCAGGAGCTGTTCCGTAAGCACAACTACAATCCGTTTGGCGGCTGTTGGATGATGTTTCTTCAGCTGCCGATTTTCCTCGGGTTGTATCGCTGCATCGCGGTCGATATCGAATTGCGGCAAGCCGCGTTGATTCCCGGCCTTGAATGGTGTTCGAATCTCGCCGGTCCAGATATGGTGTTGTATTGGAAGAGTTTCATGCCGAACTTTCTGGTCGCCGAATCGGGCATGCTCGGTCCCTACCTGAATGTATTACCGTTGATCACAGTCAGTCTATTCCTCCTCCAACAAAAACTCTTCACGCCGCCCGCGACCGACGAGCAATCGCGAATGCAACAAAAGATGATGAAGTACATGACGGCGTTCATGGGCGTCTTGTTCTTCAAGGTGGCCAGTGGATTGTGTCTGTATTTCATCGCGTCGAGTCTGTGGGGCGTGGCGGAACGCAAGTTGGTTCCCAAGCCAAAGGTGAATCTCTCGGGAGGCACGAGTGGCGGCGGGGGCGGCAACCCACCGCCACCGCCGAAGAAGACACCGCCGGCCGGTTCGAACGGCGTCGAAGAGAAGAAGGCGGCTCGCAAGAAGCGAAACAAGGCGCGATAGCGAAGGTCCAAATCGTCGCGCGAGTTGTCCTACGACAAAACTGGACCACGACGCCTACTCGTAGCGGACTTTGTCTTCGCCAACCAAACGAACTAAGTCCGGCAAATCGTAGACTTCGAGAGCACCGTGGATCACGCTGTCGAGTTGGCCTTGAGGAAGCGATTGCTTGACGACAGACGACCAATCGCGTGGCGTGTTGCGTAGCGTGACGGACGCAAACAACTCGGGGCGAAGGGCAGCGGCGTGAATCGCGACGATGCCGGCTTGGCCGACGCCGACGAGATGGACGCGGCGAGGCTTGTCTTCAGGCTTCTGATAGTAGGCGACAAAGTGCCCGGCGGCTAAGGCGTCTTCGACACGCAGACCAAGCAACGGTTTGCCCAAGAGATAGGCAAGGTAGTAGGTCTTCCAATCCGTTAGCAACTCGTCACGCTTTCCGGACGCGGTTTCGCCTTGTCCCCGTAAATCGATTGAAACGACGGCGTAGCCATCGCCGACCAGTTGCTCGATCGGGCCATCCGGTTCGGAATCGCCGAGCTTGCCGTCGTCATGCAGATACAAGTAGGCGTCGTCCTGTGGTGATTGGGGGTGGAATGTTAACCCAGGCAGTGGCACACCCGAGTCCGTCCGCAGAATCAACCGGTCGATGTGATATTCGTCCCGTTGAATGCGGCCGGCGTCTTTAAACTTCGGTGGTTTAAGCGCTTCCTTGCGACGCACACCCGCTCGCTCTCGAATGTTCTCCACCATCACTTCTCGCGGCTCTGCCTCCCATAGATTCTGCCGCTGCGTGGCGAGCTGTGCTTGGCGTTCAGCGTTCAAGTCGAAGACCGATCTCTCATCAGGCATGTGCAGAACTTGTCCCGACGGCGTGCATAGCAAGTCGGCAGGCGAACGTGTTGTCAACTCGGCGATCGGCACAACTTCGTCGCGATCGAGCAACCAACGTTTCATCCAATGCGCGATCGTTGCGAGATTCTGCGGTTGGACACCGTGGCTCCCTTCGATCTCGACAAGATCGACCCGTTCCGGATAGCCCAGCCGCCCGTAGATGCGTTTCGCCTGGCGATAGTTGTCCCACGCTCCTTGATAGTCAAAGAAGTCGCCTGTGGTCGCACTGATCAACGTTGGGCGAGGTGCTCGCATCAGCACATAGTCAGGCTGATCGAGACCGAACGCAATTTGGCCAAAGATATTCTGCTCGGCGTCCTGCGGGCCGATGGTTTCGATCAAACGCCGAAACGTCGTCAGGTAACACGCGGGTGCAGCGCAAGTCACTCGCTCGTCCAATGCCATGACATAGCTCGTCAATGTCCCGCCACCTGAACAACCGGTGTAGCCGATTCTCGCGGGATCAATTTCGGGGCGGCTGACGAGATAATCGATCGACCGCATCCCGTCCCAGACGCGATAGGTGGCCGTGTTGCGTCCGACAAGCGTCGAACCGACACCAATTAAGAAATGCTCGGTGGTCGTGCCCGAGTACTTCGGGTTACCTGTGTCATCGAGAATCTGCGACCGCTCGCCTTGTCCGATCGGGTCGAAGCACAACGCCGCCATGCCTTGTTTGGCCATCATGATGCCGAAGCGTTGGTTATAGTCCGCCGTCTTTCCGGTTCGGCTGTGGCCGCTGGAAACCACAACACCGGGAAACGGTCCATCGCCATCCGGTACGTAAAGATTCGCCGTGACGTGATGCTGCGGCTGGCTTTCGTAGATCACGTTCTCGATGCGGTAGCCGTCAGCTTGGATCGTGCGGACGGTTCTTGCGTTCAACGGGGTCCGCTCGGGGAAGCCGCCGAGTTGTTTCGTGAAGAATTCTCGCAACCGTTGTTGATACGCTTGAATCTGCTCGGGAGTTTTCAGCTGTTCATAGGTCTCGCTCCGTCGATCCAACGCCGCGTACGCTTCTTGTTGCAAGTGGGAATACAGCGAGGTCGACGCGCGCTCGCTATCCGGAAGGCAAGTCAGTTCGTCGGCTTGTGCAAACGAACAAAGCATGGCAACTGCGGCGAGCAGCGAGAGATAGATGCGGTTCATAACGGCGTCTCAATCAAGGAGGAAAGTGAAGGAAGAAACTCACATGGATCATGATACTCGGAAGGCCATCGTGCGTTCCATCCATGCGCGAGGGCTTCTCGCTGTGTGGCACCGACGATATCATGGCATCGTTCGATCGTTACCCCGGATTATTCATGAACCGGTCAGCATTCTTCAAAATATACGTTTGTGAAGCGAGTTACGGCTACGTTGCCAAAAACACCGCGCAAATCAGCCGCCACGCGCTAGCGTGCGGTTCTCTCGAACTTCGCGAGAACCGCAGGCTAGCGCCAGGCGGCTGATGAATAATCCGGGTTAAGTGTACGGAAATCGCCGCCCGGCAAGCGGTAGCGGACAAGGATGGCTGATGAGTATCGTACTGGCATTCACACCGACGGGGCGTCTCACGGCCATCGAATCGTCTCGTGTGCAGGTGACTCTGCTGGACGTTGACGCTGTCGACAATGTCGACAGACGGATCACCAAAGTCGCCAAGGCTTTCACCTCGTCGCCAGCGGAAGGATTGTTCACGCTGGCGACGGAAAAGTTTGACGCAACGCTCGCCCCGTCGTTGGTCTACTGGCGTTCTTTCGCTGGCCGCTACTTGACCGAGTTGTGCCATGCGGCGGACCCGAGCCTCAGTGCAACTCCTGCTCCTGAAGCGACGGAACTCGATACCATCGTGCGAAGCGCGCCGCCGATGCAAGGTGCCGAATACCTCACGAGCGATGCGCTGGCCGACGTTTGGTCACAGCTCGATACGTGGGTGCGTGCCGAGGGAGCGGCTTTCGAAGGTGGCTTGGCAGGTTTCCTGGAACGCCGCGCCCCGCTGTGGCATCAGGTTGGGCGAGTCTGTTTTCACTTGGCCGAGAACCGTCGCGATCCCGAGTATCCATTTGCATTTCTGGCGACGTACTCACCGACGGTCACGGCGAGTTCACGCGTTCAGTACCAGCCGCTCAGCAACGCGTTGCGGGAATACAGCGGCCAGCGGGACAAGAAGACGCTGATCAACCTTCTTTCGCCCGTGCATGTCGCCTCGCAGCGCAGCGAGTTCGCGCGGGAGTTGATTGAATCGGGGGACATCTATCAGCCGCTCGCGTGGACGCCGCCTCAAGCCTATCGCTTTCTCAAGGAAGTGCCGCTGCTCGAAGACAGTGGGATTCTGGTGCGGCTGCCCGATTGGTGGAAGAAGCGGCCGCGACCGCGCGTTAGCGTGACGATCGGTGATAACCAACAGAAGCGGTTCGACGCTCAAGGAATGCTGGACTTTCAGATCCGGTTGGCGCTCGGCGATCAGGAACTGACGGCAGACGAGTGGCGAGAATTGATGGCGGCCGATGACGGGTTGGTGCTGCTGCGTGGGCAATGGGTCGAGGTTAACGGCGAGCGTCTGAGTGAAGTCCTGGAGCATTGGAAGCAGGTGGAAGCACATGCCTCTGACGGATTGTCGTTCGTCGAAGGGATGCGGCTGCTGGCCGGTGCGCCGAAAGATCTGGCCGACGACGATTCGGGGCTCGACGAGCAGCGAGACTGGTCGTTCGTGCAGGCCGGCGACTGGCTGGGGAAGCTGCTCGCGGACTTGCGTCGTCCAGAGCAACTTGAAGAATCCGATCCAGGCTCAACGTTGAAGACAACGCTCCGTCCGTACCAGCAGACGGGCGTCAGTTGGCTGTCGTTTTTGTCGAGTCTGGGGCTGGGAGCTTGCCTGGCCGACGACATGGGACTTGGGAAGACGATTCAGATTCTGGCACTGTTGCTCGTGCTGAAGAAGAATCAGAAACAACGAAGTAAGCCATCGCTGTTGGTGCTGCCCGCTTCGCTGCTCGCCAATTGGAAGTCGGAAATTGAAAAATTTGCTCCGACACTAAGAGCCGCGTTTGTCCATCCGTCCGAAATGCCGGCGGACGAGTTGACTCGCATCGCCAAACAACCGGAACGCGAACTGCGCGATGTGGACGTCGTGCTGACAACTTATGGCATGTTGCTGCGACAAACGTGGTTGCTCGATCTTCAGTGGCAACTAGTGGTCTTGGACGAAGCACAAGCGATCAAGAACCCGGCGGCCCGGCAGACTAAATCCGTCAAGCGAGTGAAGGCCGATGCGCGAATTGCATTGACGGGAACGCCGATCGAGAACCGCTTGTCGGACCTCTGGTCACTGTTCGACTTTCTTTGTCCGGGACTATTAGGCTCGCAGAAGAAGTTCAAGGAGTTCGTGAAGCGTCTGGACGCTCGCAAGCAGGACAACCGCTACGCACCGCTTCGCAGCCTGGTCCAGCCCTACATCCTGCGACGCATGAAGACCGACAAACGGATCATCTCCGACTTGCCGGACAAGATCGAGGTCCGAGCTTTCTGTGGACTGAGCAAACGCCAAGCGGCCCTGTACACCAAGCTCGTGAAAGAACTGTCCGACGCGCTGAAGGGGCTCGATGGAATCAAACGACGCGGCTTAGTCCTCGCTTATCTGATGCGGTTCAAGCAACTCTGCAATCACCCCAGCCAACTGACCTCGGACGGCGGCTTCGAACCAAAGGATAGCGGCAAATTTCTGCGGCTGGCCGAGATCTGCGACGAGATTGCGTCGCGACAAGAGAAAGCGTTGATCTTCACTCAATTCCGCGAGATGACCGAGCCGCTAGCAGGTTACCTCTCGACCGTGTTCGACCGTCTGGGGTTGGTGTTGCACGGCGGAACCGCAGTCAAGCAGCGCAAGAAACTGGTCGACCAATTCCAGTGCGACGACGGCCCGCCATTTTTTATTCTGTCTTTGAAAGCGGGTGGCACGGGGCTGAATCTGACAGCGGCGTCGCACGTCGTTCACTTCGACCGCTGGTGGAACCCGGCCGTCGAGAACCAAGCGACCGACCGGGCCTTTCGGATCGGCCAGCGGCGCAATGTACTCGTTCACAAATTCGTCTGTAGCGGTACGATTGAAGAGAAGATCGACGCCTTGATCCAGGAGAAGACACAACTGGCCACCGACCTGCTGGAAGGAGGAGGGGAGAAGTTGCTGACGGAGATGAGTGACAAGGATCTGCTCAAACTCGTCTCGCTCGACGTGGAACGGGCGGGCGCGTGATCATAGCAAGAGTGGTTAAACAGCGAATCGCTTAAAAAACATTACCCGAGAGTTAACGGAGTAACGACACCATGGGACGCTACGGATACGGTTACAGTGACGATTGGAAACCCTATGTTTCGGTCGCCCAGCGACGGCGTAACGCTGCGAAGGAACTGGAATCTCTTCGCAAGAAAGGCCTGGACGTCCAGCCCGTTGCGATCGATGGCCGCAAGATTGCGAAGACTTTCTGGGGCGCAGCCTGGTGCGACCATTTGGAATCGTTTAGCGACTACAGCAACCGCTTGCCACGCGGCAGAACGTATGTACGAAACGGCTCGGTTTGCCATTTGGGAATCGCACAAGGAGACATTGATGCGCGCGTTTCCGGATCGGAACTCTACACGGTCCGGATTCAAATCAAAGAATTGGCGAAACCCAAGTGGCTCACCATCAAACAGCGCTCCGCTGGCCAGATCGGTTCGCTGCTGGAACTGCTCCAAGGGAAGCTCTCGGATCAGGTGATGCAGATCGTCACCGATCGCGCGGAAGGCTTGTTCCCGCTGCCGAAAGAAATCTCGTTCCGTTGCGACTGTCCTGATTCGGCCGGCATGTGTAAGCACATCGCGGCCGTCATGTATGGCATCGGCGCACGGTTGGACACGAGTCCCGAGTTGTTGTTCACGCTGCGCGGCGTCAATCACGAAGAACTGATCGCGGTCGACGCCGAAGCCGCCGTCTCGGCCGCCACCACGTCCGGCAAGTCCAAGCGACTCGCCGCCAGCGAGTTGTCCGACGTCTTCGGAATCGACCTTGCATCCACCGATGAATCAAGTACCAATGCCGCCGGCGCGCCGACAACGAAGAAACGTAAGCGAGTAGCGACGAAGAGCTCTGAAACAAAGAAGCCCCGTTCGAAGAAGGTAACGAAGAAAAAGGCAACCAATCGCAAGAAGAAGTCGCCGACGAAGGCACCGCTTGTAGGCGAGGGAATTGCGGAGCGGAAGGCCGTCAAGAAGAAAAAGAAATAGACCGCTTCTCAATGCATGAAAGACCGATGCCGACTCCGTCTCGCAGACGCTGGTTTCGATTCAGCTTGCGGTCTGCACTGATCGCAATTGCATTACTGTCGTTGATACTGGCCTGCATCGGCAATCTTCTCCACGTCTATTACGCCGAGCAACGGGTTGCGACCGAGATTCAGAATGCAGGAGGTGGTTTCGAGACGAGTCTCTTCGGCCACATGCCTTCCGATAGTCTGAACGGTTGGGAAGAAGGCCCCAGATTGTTTCACTGGGTTGTCTTTGTGAGGCTGAGCGGTACCGATATAGGCGACAAAAAGCTCGCCCGTCTTCAACTGCGTCGTTTTACGCATCTACAGTCCCTGTCGTTCGGCTACGACGCCGTGTTTGGTATCGACGGTCCGAAATGGGAGGCCATGCCAGCACCAATCACAGATGAAGGGCTCACCCACTTGCCGCCGTTTCCGAAGCTGCGATCCCTAAACCTTTGGGATCTGCCGATCGGCGATTCGGGATTGGAAGGCCTTGGACGGAAGGCTATATGCTGTCATCGCTTCGCGATTGGGAATCATCGCAAATTCAAAACCGCGCGCCCGGGACTATTGAATCATCGCGTGAGTTAACATCGTGGGGCGGCCTTCGTGCTGCTACAATGCCTTCATGCCCAGCGAGCGAGACCAGGCGAGCGAGAATCCGGACGAATCGCCGCGCACTATTAATCTGTCCGCGACGCCAGATAGATTCGGTCTGGCGTATATTTTGTCGCAGCCGTCCTCTGGATCGAGGGTCTCGTTGTCTATCAGCCCACGAGTTACCAAGCTCCGGTTTTCGCCATTTGGATGTCATGCGTGCTCCTCGGCGGGTGTGTCGCTTTCGTCCAACGAAAGTGGCTTTTTCCAGCGACGACGCTGGTCAGTGGAGTCGGGTTCCCGATGGTCTTGGTGATATACACCGGAGCAATGCCGAGTCGTTATGTGGGCTTGATCGCGCATGTCATCCTAGGGGGTGTCATTGGGTGCCTGTTCGCTCTTACAGTCGTTTAGGACACTACCCAAGTGTCGAATCGGTTGCACCTTTTTGACGAAGTTGGCTATACTGCCGACAATCATCCACATTGTTTGATGCGTTCTCCAATTGGCGAGGTAGCTGACATGCTTGAGGTCAATGGCCGTGCATTCGCGTGCTGTGACGGGATCACTCGGCGCCGTGCTTTAAGAGTCGGATTCCTTGGGCTTGGCGGCCTGACGCTGCCCGGTTTGCTCGCCCGGCGAGCGGCTGCTGCCGCCGAGGGAGAACCGCTTCGGAAGACATCCGTCATATTCGTCGAACTAGCCGGCGGCCCGTCACACTTCGAGACCTACGACCCGAAACCCAACGCCTCGGCCGAATATCGCGGGCCGCTGCAGCCGATCTCGACCAAGTTGCCGGGTGTGCAGTTCAGTGAGTTGATGGTCGAGCAGGCGAAGATCGCGGACAAGCTGGCAATCCTCCGTTCCATTCACCACGACTCGTCGAGTCACAGCACGTCGAGCCACCTGACTCAGACCGGCTATTACCTCCGCGATCGGCAGAACCGCGAGAACGAGATGCCTTGCGTCGGCTCGGTCGCTGTGCGGTTGCTAGGCTCGCATTCCAAGGGGATTCCAGCGTATGTCGCGTTACAGCGCTCGATGCGTTACGGTCGAGCCGCTTACTTTGGCAAGGCATTGAATCCGTTCGAGGTCACAAATGATCCTAGCAGCAGCAACTTTCTGGTAAACAACCTCGGGTTGATCGGCGGCCTGGATGCGGAACGAGTGACCGATCGACGGTACTTGCTCGATCGGTTCGACGAAGCGAAAGAGCTGATCGATACCAGCGGTGTCACGGATGCTGTCGATCGCTTTGCGGTCGAAGCATTCGAGATGGTGACGGGCGGAAAGGCGCAAGAAGCGTTCGACATCGGCCAAGAGCCCGACACCGTCCGCGAACGCTACGGTCGCAACCGCACGGGCCAGGAGTTCCTCCTTGCACGTCGATTGATCGAAGCGGGCGTGACCTTTGTTTCAACCCGCGTGAGCAGTTGGGATGACCACAACGGAATCGCAAAACGCATGAAGGACAAAGGACCATCCTACGATCAAGCTCTTGCAGCGCTCGTTAGTGACTTGCACGAACGCGAGATGGATCGGGACGTACTGGTCGTCGCGATGGGCGAATTCGGCCGCACACCGAAAGTGAACCGGAATGCCGGCCGCGATCATTGGGGAGCCGTGATGAGCGTTTTGCTTGCCGGTGGCGGATTAAAGGTCGGACAGGTCGTTGGCAGTTCGACTCCCAAAGGCGAGACGCCCCAGGATAATCCATATCGCCCCGAAAACATTCTGGCGATGGTCTACCGCCATCTAGGCATTCAGCCGGGACAGACCTTCCCGGACTTGAGCGGCCGCCCACGGTACTTGCTCGAAGAACGTGGGCTGATCGACGAGTTGATCTGATCCCTACCAGGCGACTTCGAGGCCAACATTGCCGCCTTGGTAGATGAGTGTTGCCAGGTCAACATTGCCAGCACCGGTAGCCGCACTGAAGTCGTCGATTTGATCCGCGGCGAGTCCTACCCGATCCAGCCATAATCCTCGGTAACCAATTCGTCCGCTGAGGTACGGCGTGAACCGATAGACTGCCGTCACGGCTAGTTCGGCACCGTACGCAGTCGAGCTAAACGCACGGTTGACGGACGGCGTCGTTGCTCCGCCCGTGCGGACTTCACCGTCCAGCTTCATGTCGTTATAGAACACGCCGCCCTTCAATGTCGCTTCGACGCGACACCTGCTCGGCGTTTCCCACAGGACTCGGCGGAACCCCAGTTGGCCACCATAAAGATCATTCGAGAAGTCAATTAGCGCACCTTCCGTGAGGTCGGTAGTCACGAAAGTCTCGAGGTCTTCGGACTGGCGTAATGCACGGAAGCCGACAACGGGCTCGAATCCCCAGCGCTCGCACAGCCACACATTCAGCTCGCCGCTTTGCAAGTCGGAGGAGTAAGCGGTGGTTAGATCCGTGTACGAGCCATTTAAGGTATCGAAATGGATGATCGCCGCATCGTTCGTGGCGACAGCATCTCCGTCATCATACACTCGACGCTCTCGCGCCAGTTGATCGAAGATGCCGAAGTAGCGTACTTCCCAAGTCTGCCCATTGCGGCGCTTCCCGCGTAGTCCCATGTCGATTCCAGCTTCGACATTGAAATCCAGCTCGGAAGTGTGCAGAACCGAAAGCGCCGGCGCGTTCGCAGGTGCGACAATCAGAAAGTTTGGATCGACTTTTCCTCGCCCCAACCACAGCAGATCGGCGCTGAGCGCGTAGCAGGTTTGGGGTTCACATCCACAGACCAGCCCGCAATCGCCGTGACAATCGTCATTCGTGACGAAGCCGCGATCCCACCCGGCGCTTAATTCATCCGATAGCACTTCGTCCGCTCGGGCTGACAAAGCAGCCACCAGAATCAATGCGGCCGACCGGAGCATTGTCGTAAGATTCCAACGCATTAGCTCAACTCCACATCGCGTGTTCATACGCATCGTACATCGTCTCGGGCAACCCCACCCTACCAAGTCAACTCGGCACCGACGTAGCTGCCGTGGTACAGCACCGTGCCATAATCGAAAGCGCCAAACCCTAATTGAATACTGAAGTCATCGTGCTGATCTGGGGCCAAGGCGACACCGTCCATCCACATCGCGGTGTACCCAACTCGTATCGAGAATTGAGGACAGATCTGATAGGCAAATTCCAGATTCACTTCGCCGAAGAAGGCGACATGATCCCCCGAGAAACTTGCTGTGGGATCGACCGTGGTCGTCGCCATGGTGACAGGATCGGTGATCGTGATGTCTCCACCACCGGTTCTCAGTTGGAGATCGTTGTAGAAGACGCCCCCTTTGATCGTTGATTGAAGCCCGACAGGTCCGGTATCCCACAACAGTGCTTCGCCGCCGATCTGAAATCCCCAGAGTTCATTGTCGGCCATGCTCGTCTGAAGCTGTGCCGAAGCATCCCCAGCCAAGCGGTCGAATCGATCTTCGAGTTGAATGAATCGCACACCTGCCAGCGGCGCGAAACGGCTCCATTGCCGGGTACGGCCATTGAATTCGACGCTACTGAGTGTCGACAGGTACGATGTTTGAAAACTCGTTCCGGTCGATGGGGTGACCGAAGGAAACTCAAAGTAGTCGTAGAAGGCCGTTGCCGCGCTATGCGTCCGCGAGTTATCGAACCGGGCTCCCAGATAGTTGAACACGAGGTCACAGCCATCGTCGCCCGTTAACACCAGATTGAAACGGAACGCGGCCGTCAGCGGAAATCCCAGATCGGTTGCATTTAGAAGTGGATTGCCGGTCCCAACTTCGGTCACGATGGTTCGCGAATCTGCGTCGGAGCGATCGAAGAGCAAGATGTCAAATGTCGCCTGGCCGAGCCAGCACGGACCGGGATCTCGAAAGCAACCCATTTCCAATCCACCGGGATCGTAAAACGGTTCGCCGGCGTAGGACGCCGCGCCGTCGGGAAAATAGCCGGAGTTGATCTGGGCCAGCACTGACGAGTGGCAACAGGCCATGAGCAAGCCGAGAATGATCGGCACGCGAATGCGGAATTGCACTCTACTACCTCCATGTTCCAAGCCCGATGTCGCCGCTGGGCGACCGAGACCGGCCGACGTCTAAATCCATGACAACGCGGCACCAGCCCGCGACCATAGGTGTAGATCGACGCGCCAAGTTTCAAACACGAAGAAGCTCCGAGAGCGCAGACCAACCGTTATGACGAGGGCTCGACGGAATAATCGTGATCAACCGACTCTCCGCCATTACCCAACCGCAGTCCCCCTCGAAAGGCCAGACGCCCCACTACAAATCGGATCAGATTGCGGGCCGAGGTCCGGTATTACGCCTTGGTGGTATTATGCCGAATGATCGCAGATTACTCCGCACCCGCTGTTGCCGCAATCGCTGGCGGAACAATGGGTGGTTCGAAGTTCACAAGTACGGTTCCGTTCTCCTCCCAGATGCGGACGACGCTGTCTTGTCCACCAGAGACAATCACCTTGCCGTTCGCGCTGGCTCCGACGGCGTACATAAAGTCGGCGGGCCCCGCATAGCTGCGGACGTTGCCGCCGTTGTCGGCGTTCTTCATTTGAACGGTCTTGTCGCCGCAAGAGGCAATCACGTTACTTCCATCGGCGACGAAGCGAATCGCCGTGACTTCCTTGTTGAAGCCCGCGATCGTGCGTTGTTGATCGCCGGTCCGTACGTCCCAGATCTTAATGACATTGTCGGCACCGCTGGTGGCGAGCACCCGCCCGTCGGCCCGCCAACTGACACCCAGCACATGATGCGTGTGGCCTTCAAACGATCGCACAAACGCACCCGTGGCGACGTCAAAAATCTTGGCAAAGCGATCCGAAGCAGAACTCGCAATCTGCTTGCCGTCCGGAGAAAACTCCAAACCGTAGATCACGTCGCTGTGGGCTTCCTTGACCTCGCGGACCAAGGTGCCGTCGGTCACATTCCAGAGCTTGAGTTCACCGCTACGCGACGGTTCGCCGCCGCCGGTGGCCAAAAGGGTGCCGTCCGGGCTGAAGTCGAGCGTCGTCACGCGGTCGACGAACTGTTCCACTGAGTCAACCGACCCGATCGTGCGGGCCAGCTTCCACTCCGCGTTACTATCCCACCAGACAGCCGTTTTATTGGCGGCCACGGAAATCACATTCGAGTCCGAAGCGTAGGCGACGGCAGTAATGGCCGCGGCGTGACCCTCGAACGTCTCGATGGCGGCACCGGTTTCGCTGTCCCACGTATGCACGCGCTGGTCGTCGCCACCAGTCGCTAACGTCAAGCCGTCAGGCGAAAAGGCAACGGTAAGATTGGGCTTTTCCGTTTCCGCCGTCGACTTCTGGACTTCAACGAGAGTAGCTTCTTTCTGTTTCGCGGTTTCCTCAGCAGCCGTGACGGTTGCTTCAACGGGCGGGATGGCTTCGGTCGCTTTCGTGACGGAATCCTTGGCGCGAGCCACGGTTCGAACCGCTGATTGGAGCGAACGCTCGGCAGCATTCTGTTCGTCAATTGCTTTTTGAGCTGGGGCAGCAAGCGCTGTGACCGTCGCCTCGGCGGCTTTGATGTCGGTCGCTCCCTTCGCAATCGCAGCTTCTGCGACCTTCTTGGTTTCTTCGAGCGTCTTCTTCGTGACTTCCCCGTCGGTGATGACCTTTTGCGCCGCGACTTTCGTGGCTTCGGCGGCCTTGTTCTGCGCGTCAGCCGCATCCTTCACCGCCTTGTCGACCGACGCAGCAAGTGCCGCCAAGGCTTTATTGTCAGGATCAGCCTTGGCCGCCTCTTGGACCTTGGCCAGACCTTCTGTCAATGTGTCCGTGATGGTTTTTGTGGCGGCCACCGACTGAGCGATGTAAGCGTCGGCCACGACAACATCAGCCTGGGCCTTCTTGATTGCCTCGTCGGTCGCGACCATTCCTTCTTCGGTCGCCTTCTTGTCCGCTTCGTACTTGACTTGCGCCGCTTGCAAATCGATCACCGCCTTGTCGGCCGCGGCTTTGTCCTCGACGGGCTTTTTCGCAGCTTCGACTTTCGTCTTATGCTCCTCGTCCGCTTTTTTCTGAGCCTCTTCAGCCGCAGTGGCGTTCTTCTCTTCGGCTTCTTTCCGATCCGTCGCGGCTTTTAGATCGGCCTTTGTGGCATCGATATCACGTTTGGCGAGGGCCACCATGCGTGTTACATCTTCGACATGAATCTGAGCGCGGAATTCGCCTTTCAAGTCAGCGAGCTGCTTGCCCGCCGCATCCCATAATTTCGTCGTGTTGTTGGAACTTGCCGAGGCAAAACGCTGTCCGTCCGGGCGTACTGCGATCGCAGTAATTGGTCCCCCATGGTTCACTTGACGGACCATGTTTCCGGCGTTGACGTCCCACACTCGAAGTGTCCCGTCCTGGCTTCCGGAAGCAATCTGCGTGGGAGTTGGCAGGATCGCGGCCAGCGAGGTGACAGGGCCGCCGTGGCCCGTCAGTTCCTTAAGCGGCACGATGGGAGCCGCAGCCTTGTCGGCGGCCGCCTTTGCGAGCGCGGCTTTGTCCGCTGCATCTTTGTCGGCCGCTACCTTCTCTTCGTTGGCTTTCACGGCGGCGAGCTTGTCTTCTTCCGTTCCGGACTTTGCTTTTTCATCAGCCGCTACTGCAGCTGCCGTCTTCTCGGCCGCGACTTTATCAGCCGCGACCTGTTCGGCGGTGGCTTTCTCAGCAGCTGCCAACAGCGCGGCCACGGCTGCTGGATCGGGCAACGCCCAGACACGAATGATGTTGTCAGCGCCCGCGGTTGCGATTTGCGAGTTCTCGGCCGCGTATACCACGGCATTCACGACCGCTGGTGTCGCGATGCTGCCAGCCGACTGGCCGTCCACGACGTTCCAAACGCGAAGTGACTGGTCTTGACCGCCGGAAACCAACTTGCTGCTGTCAGTGGAAAAGGCAACGCTTGTCGCGCCGCCGGCGTGCGCTTCAATCGTCCGAGCCAGGCTGCCAGTTGGGAGTTCGAATAGCCTCAACTTGCCGCTCTCTTCGGCCATGGCGAGCCATTTGCCGTCGGGGCTTACCGCGATCGATTTCACGGGGCTCTCGACTCCGGCGAGGTCGAGCTTGTGAGCGTTGCGGATGCGGCTCCAGAACTTAACATTGCGATAACCGCCTGAAACGAGCAATCCGCTGTCCGGACTGAATCGCAGCGACTGGACCAAGTCCAGGTGCGCAATACCTTGGTTGCCAGTGGCGGCATCAACCAACGAAGGGTCCGTCAAGCGACCAACTTCGCGTTTGCTGCCGACGTGATACATAAAGATCTGATTGGCTCGACCGGCGGCAGCGTATTGACCGTCCGGCGAGATGGCAATCGAGTAAATCGGATTAACACCCGGCGGAAGTGGTTGCCACACGACTGGCCCGCCGTTTCCAGTCACTTCGCCCTTCGCTCCCTGATCAATCCAGAGTTTGAGCAAACCCAGCTCTTCGGGAGTCAGTGGCTTGGCACCGACATCGTTGTCCGCCGGAGGCATAAACGGTTCCACCTGTTTAGCAGCCGCCTTCAACAGCAGGCTTTCCAATGCTTTGCCCGCCACAACGGCTGGCCCTTCCGAACCGCCCTTCAAAATCGTCTGCGGCGTCTCCAAGACGAGATCGCTCTCCGCGTCGGTGTTGTTGTGACACGCCAGGCACTTGCGCCGGAAGATGGGCAGAATCTCTTTTTCAAAGTCGACATCGCCTTCGTGTTGCACTTCGGCAATCGAGATCGCATCGTCGGCACGGAGCAGCTGCAGGTCGGCACCTGGTGTTGCCATAACGAGAACCGCCAAAGCAAAGGGCAGACTGTGTTTGATTCGCATCAACATGAGATTTCAACCTGATCAAAAGGCTTGTTGGACGATGAAACCAATTCTGTGTAGGGTGGGCTGTGCCCACCGTTGGCGAAGGTGGGCACAGCCCACCCTACGGTTTACTGCGTTGCTTCAACTTTCTCGACTTTCAGGACTACCTGCTGCGTTGCCTCAACGTCGAGTCCGTTGAACTTGGCTTTCGCCCGCACGGTGACCGCATGGTCGCCGGGCGTTGCGTCTTTGGCTGCAGTCACTTCAAACTTACCGTCCTGCTGATCCTTGGCGATGGTGACTTTCGAGATCGTCAGGCCGGCCACTCCTTTGGGAAGTTCGAGCGTTACCTCGGTGTCTTCCGCAAAGCCGTACAAACGTTCGAGCGATACAGGCAACTCGAGCTTCTCGCCTTGCTTCAACGCATTGGCCGGAGCAGCCGCCGTCAGCTTCAACGGCGTGCTGACGATTCGCAATCGGATCGGCGTTGAAATGTAGGCGACGTTCTTGTCTACCGGAGCATTCGCCTTCGTCGTATCGGCCACCTGTTTGTCCGCCGCAGCCTTCGCCGCTTGGGCTCGTTTCAGTTTGGCATCGGTATCAACGGCGTTCTTTTCGGCGGCCACCTTCGCGTCTTCGGCCTCCTTCGCCTTCGCCTGAGCATCGACAGCAGCCTGGTCGGCGACTTTCTGTTTCGCGGCGGCGTCCGCACTTGCGGTGTCGGCATCCGTCTTCGCCTTTTCGGCATCCGCGGCTGCTTTGGCAAGTGCCTCGTCACCCTCGTTCTTGGCGGCGGCCTCCTTCGCCGCGGCGAGATTGGTAGCGGCCAGTTGCGCGGCGTCGGCCGCTTGTTTCGCGGCGGTGTCCGCAGCCGTCTTGGCATCGGCCGCCTGCTTGGCAGCCGCGGCAGCATCGACCGCGGCCTTGGCGGTCGCCGTCTTATTCTCGTTCGCCACCTTCAGCGTTTCCGTGACTTCTTTGACCACGGCGTCGAGCGTCGTTTGTGCCTGCGTCGCAACCGCCACGGCACCAGGATCGCGTGAATGCTTGATCTTCGTGTCGGCCCGCAAATAGAAAGTGTAGACGCCAAGCTTCGTGGCCTTGTTCTTGATGTCGAGCGCCAAGGTTCCCTCGGCGGCATCCGCCTTCATGTCGACGTTCCCAGGCTTGAACTCGTTCGCTGCGTCGATTGGGACCAGACTGATGTCGCTCTTGAAGTCTTCGCGGCGAACGACCTTGACCGCAATGTCCAGCTTGCCACCGAGCGAAGTCTCCCAGATCTTGTCATCGCCGACATCAATGAACGCCTTGTCTGGATCTTGATCGATCACGGCAAACATAATGTCGCGACTCGCTCGATAATTGACCGGCTCGAGAGCGCGATTTCCGTTTTCCCACACCACAACGCCGCCTCGTGCGTAACGAGTCAGTTCCGTGCCGTCGACGTTGGCCTTGCCAACAACGCGGATGTTGCCGCTCCATGCGGCGGCATCTTCCGCCGCTTGGAATACTAACACGCCGGCGCTTTGGCTCGCGCCAATATGAGTCGATCGGCAAGTCACGCCCGCCGGCAGCCCCTCGGCCACAATCTCCACTTCACCGTCAAAGCCTTCGCGGCGTTCAACTCGCACATCGTATAACGCGGTTCCCCCGCGGCGGATCGACGTCGTACCAGCGAGGACAGCAGCTGCATTGATCGGAGCTTGAATCTGTTCGGCGACCGCAACGACTCGGAAATCCGGTTGCGGCGGCCGGATGACCAGCCGATAGACGTTCCGCGGGTCGGGAACGGCGTCTCCGTTTTGGTCACGGAGAATGACCCGATAGATCGCGTCTTGATCCGCCGTCAAGCGATACGCAGGATCGTCGGTCGAAGTGTCGAAGTTGCTGCCGATCCGGCCGTTGCGGTCCCCCGGATCGTCAATGGTAGCGATGTTCGCGACGACTTCTTCGCCCGCTTCGTTCTTGGTCACGCGTTGGACGATGAGATACGGGTCGGTGGTCAGTCCCAACCGCTGCGAGATGAGGTCAATAAAAAAGACCTCGCCCTTCTTCGCCTCGAATTGCAACTGGTCGTGGTCGCTGCGTGGATAGAACTGCCCGACGAATTCACATGGAACAGTCACTAGCTGCGCCTGTTCCGGATCGTCATTGGGCTCTTGCTCTTTGACAACCGGAGCCCGCGCGAAATAGATCGGTGCTGGATTCGCGGTGTTGAAGCGGTAAGCGTATGAATCGAGAACAGCCGCTTGTGGTACGACGAGTTCTGCGAAGTCCAACTGCCGAGCTGCAGTCTCATCCGCCGGCAGCGGAATATTCGCGGTCACTTGCTCCAACGCTACACCATCGATCTTCATCTCCGATAGCTGGCCGTTCGGGAGGTTCCGTCCGTAAATCACGTAGGCGTCGTTCGAGCCCGCGACGCCCGAGGGAGGAAAAATAAAATCGATGTGCGGTCCCATGTGCGCGGTCAGCCGGTAAAACGAATCGTTTCCGCCACGGTAGACAAAGTCATACAGCGCGACGATATAGTCGCCGCCAACCGAAGCCTTGAGATCGATGAACGGGTCGGTCCCGATGCTGTCGCGTGTCCGAGCGATCTCGCGACCGCTGGGATCGTAAACGACCAGTGTGCCGTCCAGGCGTGAATCGATCCGCTGCGCCGCACAATCCAACAGCACTCGTTGCCCTTCCTGCAAAGCCAACTTGAAGTGATCGACGTTATTCGCGTCGACCCAACCACTCACCGTCTTGTCGACTCCAATCTCCAAAGCGGTCGCGACGCTATTGTTCCCGCCTCGCTCAGCGAGTTCGTCGTGGATTCCGACGGTGAAGGCCCGCGGATTTGAAACACCATAGCGGCCGACGACGCGAGCTTCATAAATCCCGGGCGGAACGTCTCCCGCAATCGCCACGGAAAACTGTCCTTGCAGCGGTTGCTCGGCCAGGAACTCGTTGGGCGTCACCATTTTCTGCGTCGCCTTGATGCCGGGGTGCGAGAACACCAGCTGCGTCAAGTCGATCTGATCCGCGCCCGAGACCTGCACGTCTACCGTCGTCCCAAACTTTCCACCCGGCGGGAAGACGCTCGAAAATTGCGTACTGGGCAGCTGCGCCCAAAGCGCGGGCGAGACGCATGACACCAGCATTCCGCAGGTCACCGCGAACAGCAGCGGCGAACGGGAGAGACGATGTGAAGCTCGAACGGCGTACGTTCTTCGCGCCATCGGAACATTCCTTTCAGGTTCAGGTAGGCTGGCACCGCTGGTGTGGTTAGCGACCGGCGGTCGAAGCGGCAATCAACGTGCTAGTCTCAGTTTGATTGCCGCGGTGGGAGGATTCAATTGTGGGGCACACGTCTCATCGATCGGCAAGTTAACTCGATCCCAGGCTCCAGCCTGGGACCGCACTGTTCCGCGAGGCTCCGCCTCTCGTCACCGGCAGAGCCGGACGAGCAGCGGGTTCCCAGGCGGGAGCCTGGGAACCAGGAATGGTCTGTCTAGTGGTTGAACAAAAACTCCTTCGTATTGATCAACGCCCAAACGATATCTTCGTAGGCACGCTTCGTATCGTCGCCACACTTCTCGATGTGAGTCATGGCGATCGCGGCTTCATCGGCCAGCGGCTCGCGTGAGAAGGATAGCAAATACAATTCGCGAATCTTCGCTTGGTGATCGCGCTCTTTGTCAGCGGCGAGCTTGGCGGCCCGTCCACCACCGTCGGTCAACTTGCCTTGAATCTCGCTCGAATTCAGCAGATGCAAGCTCTGCGCAAGATTAGCCTCGGAAGATCGTTCGCATTCACAGGCGCTACTCGCCTCGGGCCGCCCGAATACGGTGAGGAAGTACGAACTGAAGCCGCTATCGGGCAGTTGCACCGCGCGAGTTCCGCTGGGTGCGCCGCCGAACCCGGTCGTCGTGCCGGTCACTTGATTGATCGAGTCGAGTAACACTTCGGCATTCAATCGTTTCGGGTAGTACCGCGAGAAGTTCTGCTTGTCGTCACGGTTCCAATCGTTTGGCTCAGCCGCCAGCTGGTAGGTGCTGGAGCTACAGATCGTGCGAATCAAATGCTTCAGATCGAACTTGCTGGCGATGAAGTCCTGAGCCAAGGCATCCAGCAATTGTGGATTCGACGCCGGATTTGTCACTCGCATATCGTCTTCCGGATCGACCAGCCCGCGACCGAAGAAATGCTTCCAGTAGCGATTCGCAAGAGCGTAGGCGAAGAACGGATTGTCTTTGTCGGCCATCCAATTCGCCAGTTCGACGCGTGGATCATCTTGCGGGTCCAACTTGGGCGGCTCGCTGCCGAGTCCCGTCGGCGGGACGTTTTCCTTCGTCTTCGGGTTCTGAGCTTGAGCAGCACCAGGGTTGTGGAAGATTCTGTCTTGGCCTGTGATGTAGCCCTTCTTTTTCCCAACCCGCGAGAAGAAAGCTGAAAAGCCGTAGTAGTCCTGCTGACTCCACTTCTCGAAGGGATGATGGTGGCAGCGGGCACATTGAATGCGGAGCCCGAGGAATAACTGAGCCGTGTCTTCGACTTGAGCGGATTGATCCGCGACTTCCCGATACCAAGCAACCGGGGCGTTGGTGCCGGGCGTTCCCGAGGCCGTCAAGATCTCGCGCACGAACTGATCGTACGGCTTGTTCTCGTAAAGGCTCTGACGGATCCAATCGTAAAATGCGAAGGTCGCAATCTTGTCGGAGTCTTGGCGACGTTTGTTGCGCAGAATAGCAGACCATTTGTTGGCGAAGTACTCGGCGTGGTCGCTGCTGTCGAGCACACGATTGATGGCCGCCATTCGCTTTTCGGACGAAGTATCGGCAAGGAATGCTTCCGCTTCCTCCATCGATGGCAACCGCCCTGCGACATCGATCGTCAGCCGGCGCAGGAACGTCGCATCGTCGGCGATTTGCGAGGCCGGTAGCCCGAGGTCTATCAGCTTGGCAAAGACGTTTTCGTCAACGAGATTCTTTACGACCGGCAGACTCTCCACCTTAATACCGAGCGGGATCGTCGAACGAAAGACGCCGACATGGCCCTGATAACGAGCCATCACGGCGACGCTGCCAGTAAGTTGCGCCGTTGTCACAAGTCCCGTAACGCTAACTTCGCCCATTTCAGTATCGTTCGAATCGAATTGTGTTGTGCGCGTCACGTCCTCGGAAGAACCGTCGGAGTAATGTGCGATCGCGACAAGCTGCTGCGACGCGTCACGCCCCATGATTCTTTCTTTGGGAAGTACCTCGATATGCGTGACCGTCGGGTCGTCAGCATTGCCATACGGAGCACCTTGTTCGATCCAACGGCGTAGCAAGCGATATGCCGGAGAGTCGGCAGCGATTCGGTGACCACCGCCGTGTGGCAGCTTGGCAATCGATTTTTCGAGTAGCAAGCTACGATCCGGGGCCGACAGGAACAGGCGGCGACCGCGTCCTTCCTTCACGAGATATTCATAATCCTCCGTCGGCTCGAAGCCGAGCAGCGAAAGTCGAAAGCCATTCTGGCCGCCTGACTTTCCGTGGCAACCGCCGCTGTTACAACCGTATTTTGTGAATACAGGAACGACTTGGTTCGGAAAATTGACGGGCAAGTCTTGCAGGATGTTCGTGACCGTCACGTTGATCGTCGCATCCGCGGTGGCATCGCCACCGGCCATCGACTTCACGTGAATCGTGGCATCACCTTCGGCGATCGAAGCGACATGTCCCGTGGCGTCCACGCGAACGATTCCGTCCGGCGACGCCGTGTAAGTCGCCGCGCGAGTCAAATCACGTTTCTGGCCACTGTCGTAGTCGCCAGTGACGACCAATTGCTGACCGGCATCCCGTCCAGAGACGAGGAACTTACCGTCAACGGTTCGTCCCGTCTCAATCGAGATTGTCAGGAGCTTTCCGGGATCACCTAGCCCCGGCGGCTTAGGTGCAACGTCATCTTCGGCGTGGAGTGAGTTGATCGAGGCGGGAGATAGCACAGCCAGCAGAATGGCCGTGGCGCGGAGAGTACGGAGCATGTGAGGTTCCCTCAAGTAACTGGAGTTACTGCGTCCATGGAACGGTGTGTTTACTAACGGTAGGCGGGTATTAGATTAACATATCGATGGCCATGAATGCAAGGTTTGCCGTCGGTCACGGCTTGAAAGAATCTCGAGTCATTCGCCTGATTGTGCCGCTTTCCTTGGATTTTGTGGGGTTTTCACCGCGAAATCTCTCCTCGTCCATCCCACCCAGAAATCGCCCGAAACCCCGCGGACACCATGGAAGAGCATCTCGGTGCCGACTTCAGCGAGGAGCAGGCGGGAGCCTACAAGACATCACGTTCCCAGGCAGGAGCCTGGGAACGAGCATCCGAACGTCGGTGAAACATCAAGGTGTCGGCAACGGTGCCGAGCGGAACCGCGCGAGCTGTGCCTGGAGCGTTGTTGCCGTCGGGCGCAAGGCGACTGAGCGTTCGGACAAGCGGATCGCCTCGTCGCGGTCGCCGAGATGAAAATGAACTTCGGCCAGCGTGTCGATGTATCCCGCGCTGATCGGTTCGAGTTCGACCGCCTTTTCGGCGTGCAACAACGCTTCGTCGAGGCGCCGGTGGCAACGAGCCGTTGCCCAGGCCAAATTGTTGTGCAGCAAAGCGGACTTCGGGTGAACTTCGCACAGCTTCTCATAATGACGGACGACGTGTGAGATGACCCGGTCGGCGAGTTCACGTTGCTCCGCGGCATCGAGCAGCGGGACAACTTCTTCGGCAATGTTGGTGTCGCCGGGTGATAGGGCCAACGCCAACTGCACGGCTGCTTCCGCCGCTTTGAAATCGTTCCGTTTGATCGCGTCCAGCGCACGCGTTTTATGCAAGAGCGCAGGGACACTCAAGTAGCTGACGTCGTTCAGGAACCAGAAGGCCGGCCGCACGTCACCGAGCAGATAATGTTGCCACAACGGTGCCGCCAATTCAGGTTCGTGCCCATAAGCGTTCATCGCCAACTGCCTTGCCGCGTCGTTCAACTCCAGCGACTCGAACGGCGCCGTCCGCAGTAGTATTTGCCACTGACCGTTAGCAGCATCGTTTAGTCCACGTTGTGTCAGAGCCAGTGCGAGTTGGTAGCGTGCCCTGGGTGTGACGGCATGAAGTTCGGCGAGCCGTTGCCACATTTCTCCTTCCGCAACTTCGCCCGCCCGCTGTTTGGCAACACCGGCGAGGAACAACAGGCCGAGTTGATCGTAATCTTGCGACCAAGCCTCGTGATACGCATTCGCAGCGTCGGCCCAGCGTTCGGAAGAGAGCAGCAAGTCCGCATAGGCAACGGTCCCGTCAAATGTCATTTCATCGACGTGTTCGAAGCATTCAATCGCAAGCTCTTGCTGGCCGAACGCGGTACACGTGCCCGCCAAGCCGCGCCAGAACCATTCGCTTTGTGGGCCGCTTGCTCCAAAGTCCATCGCTTGTCTCGCGAGATCTGGGAACGAATTGACGGCTTCCACGCTCGTTGGATTCATCACGTCGTCGATTCGTTGGAGACGTAGCTCCGACTTCTCCACGCTGTTCTGAAGGTGCAAGACCGACCACCAGACTCGAGCTTCGGCTGCCCGTGTCCCAAAAACGTCGGAGAGCACAGCCGGCGGGTAACTCACTCGTTGGTCGATTACTTTTGACGCGGCATTCCACGCGCGCTCCTTCGAGCCAATGCGGTAGAGACCACCGCTGTACCATTGCCAAAGCTGATTCCGTGCCGGCGACACGCCTTGTATCGGCGTACTCTCGATGAGTTCTTCGAGGTACGAGAACACGCTCCCGGCTGCTTCTTCACGACCCACGAGCCGCAACAATCTGGCGACTTCGATGGCGAATTCAAACCGTTTCTGAACGTCGGCGCTGGCCTTTCCGAACGGCAGTGCGTCGTACCAATCGCGGTTGGCAACGAAATGCTCTCCACAGCCGACCGTCTCAAAAGCCGCCTGATAATCGTTTCGGTGAGCGAACAATTTGAAAGCCACGAGCGGTCGCGAGCCTCTCACAAGGCGCAAACCTTCGTCGACGCGATCGTTAAGCAGTAACGCTTGAGCAGCATCCCAGACGAGCTGCGAGTTAGCTTGATTGGCGGCCGCGAAGGCAACCAACTCGGCAACCGTACTCTCAAACCGCGCCTCGTCACCAGCCAACCGGTAACAGGACGCCAGCATCCCGAGCTGTTCGACGCGCTGCGTGTTCTCGTCCTGCTGCATGCCTTGGGCAACATCGACAGGCGGCGGGAGCGGCGATTCGGCTTGCAACACGGCAGCTTCGGACCACTTTCGTCGTTCGACAAGGAGCGGACGCAGCAGGCGGGCATCGCCAATGGATTCAGCAATCTCCGTCGCTCCGACAAGATCGCCGCTGGCCCGCAGCAAATAGGAAAGAAGTCGCGTTTCGTAGTCACTGCGCGTCTTCACATCTTTTTGCCGGAGCCTCTTGATCTCCGAATCAAGCTGCCCGCGCGACGCGCGGTACGACACGACCCAGCTCATCGCGCGATCGCCGTTGTGTTTTTCCAGCAGCGTTTCCACTTCACCAAACTGCTCGTGACGCAACAAATGCCCCAGCACTCCCGCAGGTGTGTAGAAGAGATTTTGCCGGTGCTGAACACGGTAGGCTTCATCCGGCAATAACTCGATCAGTTTCTCCAACTCGGCGAGCTTGCCGGCCTCGATCCAGCGACGGCGCAGATCCGGGTCCGAGACAAGCCGCATCACGATACCCGAACGGTAACGTGCTTCGACGTCGCCGACCATCGCCACGAACACTTCCAATTCGGTGAGGTTGGCAAGTTGGCGGCGGCTGCTATCGTTGTAGACGAGTGACTGCAAACAGCTTTGACGGAGTGCGGCGCTTTCCGATCGCCGAATCAACTCGAACAGGGCGGGCAGCTTCTCTTGTTCCGCGAAAGCGGCCATCGTTCCGCGGGAGACAAGGATCTGGCGTTGAAGACTTTCGCGGTAAGACTCGTTCGATACCTTCGCAACGCGGTCAAGCAACTCGTTCAACTTGCCGGCACTCGTCAGGACTCGCAAGGCATCTTCGTTCGAGACGATTCGGTACAAGAAGTAGGGATACTCGTTCCCGCGGGGTTCGTCAGCCACGAGCTGCATGAGGAATTGATGCTGGCCCGATTTGGCCAACTCACTGATAACGGCGGAATTGGAAACCATCGAACGATAGACGCTCTGCAGCCGCGAAGGATCGAGTTCTTGCTCGGCAGCTCTGACCAATCGGTCGCCGCATCCGTGTCTCATCAAGGCGGGAAACGCTTGAGATTGGCCGATGACGCCATTGAGCCAACTGTGGCGGCGGTTCTCGTCGGGCTCGGCAAGCGCGTCGTCAACTAACGACTCCAGGCGGTCTGCCATTGCGAATTTGTCGATTGCGGCGGCGGAATTCAAGAGCGCGGCGAACTGGCGACGCCGCTCGTTGCCATCTGGCTCGGATTCACACAGTTCAACAAAGCTGTCGAACAATTCGGCTTGTATCAATTCACCGACCAGCCGCTGGTTCGAGCAGAGTCTCGCGACGTACGCACGACGGGTACCGGCGTCCGTCTCGTCTTTCGCGTAGTTCAGGATCACGCTCCATTGACCGGAAGCGGTAAGCTGCTCGATGGCCTTGTGGTGCGTGAGCAATTGCCCGACCAGGCTGTTGCGCGTCTCCGGATCCTGGCTGAGCGTGGCGAGCTTGTATAAGTCCACAAAGTTCCCGCGATCAATCAACAGGCCAACGGCGTTTTGATTGTTCAGCAATCGGCTGAAAAAGGGAACCGAGACTCGGCCGTCCGCCTCCGTCGCATAGGACAGCAGCAAATCGACTTTTTTGTCCTCCACAAGCTTGGCGAGCGCCTTCGACGACGTCAGCAACTGGGCGCGGAGGTGATCTCTTGTTTCGCCGCTGGTGTGCTGCTGTGTGATCCGCAGCAAATCGTCGAAATGGCCTTGCTCGACCAGCAGATCCACAACATCGCCGCGGCCGAAGGTGCTCGCCAGGATCTGTGCTCGCGTCTTTGCGCTGGCCTCCCGCTCGATGAAGGCGAAGAACTGATTGAGAGTCTTCGTTTCGATGTAATGCTGCACGACGTCGGGCGAGGAGAACACGGCTCCGAGCAACATCGCCTGCCGGTTCGCATCGGGCACACTCTGTATCGCCGCGCAAAGAGTTTCGAACTGCCCGGCGTCAAGCAACGCCTTGCGCGAGTTGTCGCTTCGCACAAGGGTGTACAGCACGTCGTGTTTCGCGTTGGGATCGAGTTCGTCCGCCGCGAAGCGGAGGAGATCAGCCAGCTTGTCCGTCTTCGTCATATGCTCCAAGACAATCGGTGAGCGAACGAAGTCGTCAAGTTGTGATCCGCCGTGGCGTTTGGCGGATGTCAACAGCCGCTCGAAATGACCTTGTTCGATCAGAGCGTGGACGGCGGTGTTATTCGAGAAGACGGTGCGCATGAGCGACTGCTGCGTGGTGACAGGAATCCCCGTTTCAGTGGCATCGAGCAATTTCAGGCCGTATCCGAGCTCGACCAGCGCCTCGAAAGACGGAGGTCGACCGAAGAGGGATCCCAGCCAACTGGCCCGAATGTTCGGATCGGACTCCGCGACCGCATCGCTAAGAATCTGCGCCAACTGCCCATCCGCGGCCAGCCTCGCAACCGCCTTGGCCGAGAAGACAACGGTTGCCAGTTGACGTTTCCGCGCCGAGGCATCCGGTTCGGAACGCAAGGCGGCCATCAGCGATTCAAACAACTCGCTCTTGAGCATTTCCTCGACGAGACGCTCGTTTCCGCAAATCGTCGCCAGAGAGGCGCGGCGCGAGTTCGCATCGGCTTCGCTCTTGATGATCGAGACCAGTGTCCCAACGTCGTTCCTGACAATCATCTGCTCGACGGCCTTCTGGCTGTACAGCAGCCGTCCGATCAACGCGTTACGCAACTTGATGTCGTGATAGGTCGTGGCAATCTTGAAGATGTCGCCGTAGTAACCGTGTTCCACCAGCAAGTCGGTTGCGTTAGGAGCCGCGAACAAGCGCGAGATGTAGGCCCCCACGAAGTCGGCGTCCGCATCGCCCGTGTAGGACAGCAGAAGACCAACTCGCTGATCCGCCTTGATCCGCTCGAGCGCCTTGGCGTTCGTGACGATCTGCGCCAGGATGTCACCGCGTGATTTTCCGGTAGCGTGCTGGTTCGCCAACGTGATCAGCGCGTCGAGACTGCCGCGCTCGATGAAGATGTTGAGTGTGTCACTGCGGCTCGTCAGATACGCCATCAGGCGGATGCGGACGACCGGCTCCGGCTCGTCCGAGATCATCGCCAGAAAGTCATCGAGCTTCTTCAAGGTTGCGAAGTGCGTCACGACCGGGGGCGACGAGATCACGGGACCCAGCAGCGAGGCCCGCCACATCGGATCGCGTTCTGCCTGGATCAGCCGCAGGAGGCGGGCGAAGTTCTCCGAGGCAATCAACGCCTCGACAGTCTTTGGGTACACGAAGACGTTTCGCAGCAGGTTGCGCCGCGTGTTGTCATCGGCTTCGTTGGCGGCGAAGTCCAGGAACAGATCGAACCGTTTCGTCGCCGCCAGGTGCTCGATCACTTTGGGCGCGGCGAGAAACTCGTCGAAGTTCGTGCCGCCGTCTTGCTTCGCCAAGGTGACGAGGCGGTCGAAGTGGCCTTCGTCCATCAGCAGCGTCACGGCCCGTTGGTTTTGAAACAACCGCGGCAAGAACTGCCGGCGTGCGCCTTCGTTCTCGGTCTCGGCGTAGGTGAGCAGCAATTTGCTATCGCCGCGCTTGATAAGTTCGTCCATGACGCGGTAGTTCTGGACAAACGCACCGAACAAACTGGCTTGCCGGGCCGCGTCAGCGTCGTTCTGAATGAGTTCCAGGAACGTGTGATAGTGGCCGCCTTCGAGCAAGGGAGTCATGGCCTTCGAATTGCGAAAGACTCCCTGCAGACACAGTTGCCGGACCGTTGCATCGGGGTCTTCCCTCACCACCTGGATCATGAGTTCGATCCGCTTGGTCTCGACCAGGTGGTCGGCAACGTCGGCACCGGCGAGGAAGTTGGCGAGGATCTCACCGCGCGAGCGGATCGGCAGGTTGCGCGCCAGCGACAGCATCGTCTCGAAGTGCCCATTCTCGATCAACACGCGCTGAGCTTGTGCGTTGGGAAGCAGGAACCGCAGAATGTCTTCGCGGATCGGGCCGGTGGCGTCGTCGCTGGCGAGCTTCAGAATCCAGGCGGCTTCGTCCTTGTCCTGGAACAACGCGTTCGAGCGATGCGTCTGAAGCAGCACGATCAATGTTTGTGCCCGCCACACGGCGTTCTTGTCCGCTTTGATCAACTGCCAAAGCTCCGCGATGGTTCGTTCGTCGTTCAGCGAGTAGACGAAACTTGTGTCGTGCAGCAGGGCCTGAAGGAACTCGTGCCGCGCGGCATCGTTCGTTTCTTCTTTCGCCAGTTTGACCGCCAATTCGGACAAGCCATGCTGCTGAAGGAATGTTCTGACCGCCGAGGAAGAAATCGCGGCACCGAGCAGTCGGCCCCGTCTGACGGGATCCGCTTCCTTCGATACCAACGCGATCACTCGGTCGACGCCGCCATCCTTCAGCATCGACTCGACAATCGGGCCTGACGCCAACAGGCGTTCGATCAACTTCTGCTGGCCGGCGGCATCGGTCTGCTCCCGCGAGAACGTCAAGATCGCGTCCAGTTGCTTGTTCGTGACGATCGCTTGGGCCGCCTGCGGGTTCGCGAAGATTTCCTCCAGGAACTCGCCGCGGATCTTCAGGTCCGGCTCGGCTCGCAAGGCGTCCAACAGGAAGCCAAGTTCGTTACGCGCCAAGACGACGCCGACGGCGGGAGTTCTAAAAATCGCCGCGAGCATCAACTGTCGCTGCTGCGGGTCGTTCTCCTCGCGAATCAGCTTCGGCAAGTTCGACAAGGTGCCCGTTTCCGCCAATCGCGACAACGTATTCGGCGCGAACATCAACTGCATCGTGACGGCCCGTTTCCAAGACTCGTCCTGGTCGAACCCGACAGCGTCCACGAGCGAGCGAATGCGATCCCGGACAATGTACCTGTCCACGATCGCGGGCGATTGAAACAGGAACAGCAGCAACGATCTGCGTGTTTGCGGATCGGGCTCGAAGCGAACGAGCCGTTCGACGACTCGGATCTTTTTCTGTTCGACGAGCCATCGTAACGCTTGCTGATGTTCAACGCCCTTGGCATCGCGAAACTGGCGTATGGCCTGCCGGATGTCGACCGGGACGTCCGGCAAGATGCCGTATTCGAAGTCACGCAACAATTGCTTCGCGCGTAAACGCGTTTCCGCGTCCCGGCTGTTGGCCGCCGCCCGCAGTGCCGGTTCCGCCGCCAGCCCGTATCGCCACAACTGGCGGGATGCCTGCTCGCGAGTCGCATAGTCTCTCGCCTCGAGCTGTCGAATCACCGCACGAATGCCATTCTCGCGAGTTGCATCGGCATCGCCACCGGCGGTTTGCCCGACCAGCGAGGCCGCAACTGCAATCGAAAAGAACATCGGTGACATGCAACAACCCATTCAAGACAAGATCAACGGCCCCGCAGCAGATGCCGTGCGTTCAGTCGGAACACCTCGTTGAGTCTACCAAGTCACCGGTGGAGTGTCACGCAATTCAGAGTGCGGGTAGGGTGCTTTCGTGGCATTTCGCTCCGCGAAATTGCGTCCGTTCGCGGGAGCGAACGGCCACGTAAGAGCTTCCTAATCCCCACTCGTCGCCCGCCGTACGACGTCGCCGTCGAAATAGTTGATCGACATTCCCGCGTCAATCACCAACGTCTGAGCGCTAATGCCGGACGATCGTGGACTCAGCAAGAACAGGGCGACATTCGCCGCTTCTTGCGTTTGGACGGCTTGGCCACGGGGGATGACTTGCTCGGCGAAGAGATACGAATCGACGTACCCCGGGATGCCGGCCGACGCCGAGGTCTTCAACAGCCCAGGCCCGATGGCATTGAACCGCACACGTGAGAACTGACTGAACGACTTGGTGAGAAAGCACAGCGACGAGTCCAATGCCGCCTTGATCGGAGCCATGTAGCCATAGCTCTCGCTCGCCATTCGCGTCGTCGAAATCGAGATCGCAACCACGGACGCATCTGAATCAAGCAGATCCTTCAAGGCATTTGACAGCGCGATTAACGAGTAGCACGAGATGTCGACGGCCCGAAGGAACTGCGTTTTGCCGGTCTCGTGAAACGGCTTCATGCCTCCTTCGTAGTCAGCAAATGCGATTGAATGCACAAAGCCGTGAAGTGTCGAGTGCTTGGCCGCGAGTTCGCCGCGCAGTTGCTCGATCTGCTCGGGGAATTCGACGTCGCAGACATATATCTCACGATCCTTCAGTAGCTTGGCGACGCTTTCCCTGCGCTCCGCGCTGCGCACGACATAGACTACTTTTGCGCCGGCTTCTTCCAGCGTTTTGCCGATGTGATACGCCACGCTCTTGCGATTGGCGACGCCAAAGACGACGAGCGTCTTGCCGGCTAGTTGCAGAAAGTCATCCACGCTGTTTCGCTCCTGCCGCTGTGTTTACGATTTGGAAGCCGTCGTACAGGCAAAGTCAAAACGAACCGCAACCTTGCCGTCACAGGTGACCTTTGCTTGCAGGAAAAATGCTCCTGCAATTCGCTCGTTCAGCTTCACCGCCATCTCGATCGTATCGCCGGGGTGAATCATCTTTTTGAACTTCACGTCATTCAACCTTGTGGCAACGGGAACGCCGCTGCCCTCCGCGACGAACTTCGATAACAAGATCGCACCAGCCTGCATCGCCGCTTCGCACAAGATCACGCCCGGCACGATCGGCTGATCGGGATAATGGCCCTGAAAGAAAAACTCATCGTCGCGAAAGGTCTTGCGGCACAGAATCGTGTCTTCGCCGTGCCCGACGATTTCATCGACCAGCAGCATCGGCCCACGGTGAGGAATCGCGTTAAGGATGTCGTCGGTCATAGTTCGCAAATCAGCTAACCGGCTGAGTCGCCGCGCCAACTTGCTTCATCAGCAAAGCATCCACGTCGTTGGCCACGATCACGCCATAGTTAATGGCACCCAACCACCCGGACATGATAATGCCGACACTCCCCGCGTGGTACAACCCCTTGACTTGCGCGGGCAACGCGCGGCTGACCGCCAATCCCTCGAACTTCGTGCCAAAGCTCGCCCCGGCCACGTGCTGCGTGTAGTGCTGGAACGTCCGCGGTGTCGAGGCTTCCACATGAGCCAGCCGCTCGCGAATGTTCGGCACGTATTGATCGAGATGGTCGAGCGTCTTATCGATCAGATCCTGCTTGCTCGCTTCGTATTCGTCGTCGGACAGCTTGGCCCAATCGCCGTAGTGGGCGTTGGTGCTCGATACGATCAATGTTCGTGGCCGGCCTGCGGGGCGAGTCCGCGGGTAATAGATCGAGTAGGTTCTGCTCGTCACATCGCGGCTCAGCAACAGGTCCGTCTTGAACTCCTTGGCGGTTGACGTGAAGAACAAGTCGCCCAGCGATTCGTCGATCGTCTCGCCCGGATTCAAGGCCATGTAAACCTGCGTGCTGGAATTATTCAGCCGCACCGCGCGAGCTTCTTCGACGAACTGCTTGTCGAGCGTCTCTTCGCCCAGCAAACGAAAGATGGTGGCGTTGATATTCGCGTTCGAGATGACGGCGCGAGCCTTGATCGTCCGTCCGTTCACCGACACGCTTTGAACCCGGCCATGCTCGACGTGGATCTTCTCGACGTCACAGCGAATGCGGATGTCGACGCCGTTCTTCTTCAGCTCCTTCTCCATCAGCGAAATCAGCAGATCCGTTCCGCCTTCGAACGTGTAAACCCCTTTCGACATGAAGTTCGAGAAGACGATGCCGTACGTGATCGCCGGGTCT
This sequence comes from Planctomycetota bacterium, assembly GCA_027622275.1. Taxonomy (GTDB): domain Bacteria; phylum Planctomycetota; class Planctomycetia; order Pirellulales; family Pirellulaceae. Next base: position 39,784 of record JAQBZB010000030.1, read on the forward strand.
TCCAGCGTCGAGCCGTTGGCATAAACAATCGGCTCCATCAACAAGCGATGCACGTCTTCGCGGCCGGGAAAGAACTTGTTGAACAACTCGCCGGTCGTCAGCGACTGGTCGTCGTAAAAATTCATGCCGCGAGCCGTCTCGAAGAACTCCGCAACTTTCGCTGGTGCGATCTTGAACTGCGTCGTCAGCAGCTTGGTAAAATCTTCGCGGTTGTAGGTCGTGGTCAGCGAGAACATCGGATTGTCGAACCGAATCCCCTTCAGCTGCACGATCGAATCCGCGATCTCCTGGCTCCAATACCGCCGGCAGCTTTTGATCATTCCATACGGAAACCCGTGCAGCGACACATCAAAGATATGCCCGCCCGGCCGCTTGAACCAAGTCGCCATGCCGCCGAGCTTGTAGTGCTGTTCCAACAACAACACCGAATACCCCGCCCGCCCCAACACATTCGCCACCGTCAGTCCGCCCAGCCCGCTGCCGATGACGATCACGTCATATTCGTCGTTGGCACCTTTGAGAAAATCGCGTGGCATGTCGTCCGTGCCTTCAGGATTGTGGGAGAACCCACCAGCTTACCGCCAGGACGAAGAATGAAAAAGGGTTGCCGCGCGCCTGCGGATCAATTGAATCACGCAAGTGCCAGTTCTATTCAGTCTCCTCTTCGAGTCGCACGAACACGCCGAATGTGGGCTCGTCACGATATGGCGTCCCTTTCAGTTTGTCTTTGATGTGAAGACGGACGAGATCGAGCGGCTCGACGGAGGTTCCGGAGTCCTTCAACTTCAATTGAATCGTGTGCCCGACGCCAAAGGTTGCATAGGAACGGCTATATGCACTATCTTCCATCCGGCTGACCAATTCTGCCGGCAATTGAGTTGGGGAGTCTATGCTGCTTCCATCTTCATCGGTAACGACATACTTGCGAACCCACTTGCCTTCGTGATCCCGACGCAAAGTGAGTTCGAGATCGACGTATCCCGTAAAGATGGCCCCAAATCTTTGGACGTGCGAACCTTGGACGTTGAAGTTGCTCTTGGGCGGCGCATCTCCCAAAAACTCGCGGATGATAAACTTCCGTCCCGCCGGCAAATAGAGCTTCCACTTCCACGTCAGATCGTCGAGCGTCTTGACGGCGACGATGTAAGGCAAGTTCGTATTGCGGACGTCAAGGTAACCGACCTCTCGTCGCAATTCTCGCAACTCGGAATTCGCGAAATAGAGTCGGACAGACGTGATGAGATGAGAAGCGACGATCGTCGCAATAATGCAGACCGCAAAGAGCTTTCGGAGCGAGAACCGCCATTTGCGGCGCGGACGCCGCGCGGCGACGGCTTGTTCGCTGTCAGTATCCCGGCTAACGCCGCTCACTCGGATTCGACTCCCGCTGGCGGTTTGAACAAGTCGGAGACGAGACAGCGAAAACCGGGAACGACGGCTTCGCCATCGAGATGGTCTTTGCTTGTGAGAATCGCTCGGGTGTCATCTGGGCGATAGACTAACACTTCTTCACCGACCGGATCAACGACCCAGACAAGATGCACTCCGGCATCGAGATACTCGTGGACCTTAATCGAAACCTGACTGAATTCGTCGTTCGGCGAAACGACTTCGACGACAAGATCGGGGACAAGCTTGCAGTGGCCCTTCGGGTGCTGCCCCACAAGACGGTTGGCCGCGAGAAAAGAAACGTCGGGTTTGCGGACCTTGGCAGGATCGTCGCTGAAGCATTGGTAGCTCGTGTCAGCGGGCAGAACCCAGCCAAGTCCTTTGCTATAGCAATAGGTCGCGAGGAAAAGAAACAACTGTCCGCCGATGAAGCTTGACTCAAATCCCATGTTCTTCTCCACAAGCTGCCCATTAACCAACTCAAACGATTTGCCATCCGGCATGTGGAGCAGGTCTTCTGGTGTGAAGGTGGTTTGTTGCGAAGGAACGCTCATGTTTCAATCTCGCAGGCAGTGTTGGTTCGCAATCGAAATGCCGCTGACGATGGAACCTATGATACCAACAAAGCCTTGATCCGTGCCACACAGGAACAAGTTGGGAAGATGCGCCGTGCCGTCGAGACGCTTTTCGGGCGCGCCGTAGACAGCTCCGTTGTCGTGCCAGGTGAAGCGGCGGATGGTGTTGGGCGTGAACATGTCGGTCTCGATGACGTGGCCGCGGAAGTCGGGGATGAAGCGCACGGCGGAGGCGATTGCGCGGTCGTACCAACGCAGCTTTTCGAGTTTGTATTCTTCTTCAGGCAACGCCATCCAGAGGGCGCTGTCCGCGATCGACGTGATGCGGATCACGCCGTCGGGCAAATCGCCGTCCGATTCGTCGTACAAGTAGTTGTTCGGCGAACAGATCACGCCGGTGCGCATGTCGCACAAGGCTTCGGTTGGTTTCTGCCAGTGGAACGTCGGCGAATCGTTGTAGAAGACGATTGTCCGGTCGAAGCCGAGTTGCTTGGGCGGTTTGTCGAGGATCGAAATCGACTCGGTGAATGACATTTGCCCCGCTTGTTGCCCGTCAACTTCCGTAATGTCTTCGCATAGACGAATTGTTTCGACGAGCCCCGCCGACGAGAGAATTCGGCGTCCTTCAAGTTCCTCGCCGTTGTCCAAGACGACGCCGATCGCTTTGCCGTCTTTCACTTTGATCCGTGCGACGCCGCTGCGCAGTTTCAATTCGCCGCCCAGCGAGCGGAAGCGGCGCACGAGGTTCTTCAAGATCAGCCGCACGCCGGCGAACGGGCGGGCGAAACCTTCCATGAAGATGCTGCGGAACATGATGCAGAACTGGCCGAAGTCCATGTCGTGCTCGCGGGCATTGCCGTACCACATCAGCGGACAGAGCAACATCTCGACGAGTAGCGGGTCGCTGATCGTCTCGGATAGAACCTTCCGCGTCGAGCCGCCGAAGTTACTCTCATCCAGATCGTCGTAGTCGATGATCTTGGCGAGCAGCCGTTGAAACGCGTCCTTCTGTGCCGGAAACTTTGCCGCGATCTCGGCTTCAAGCAATTCCAAGCCGTTGCCAAAGTGAAGCTGAACGTCGGGGAAGGCGATCGTCGATCCGACCTGCGGCGCAAGTGCAAAATCTTCCCACTTGAAGCGCAGCTGGCGCAGGAGCCGAGCCAGCGGACCCTTCTTGGCTCCTTTGGGCGTGAAGTTGGTAACGGCGTGCAACCCGACGTCGTAGTCACGACCGCCCAACCGATAGAACGAATTCAAGCCGCCAATCGTGTAGTGGCGCTCAAGGACACAAACTCGCTGATTGAAATGCGCGAGCCGGATGCCCGCCGCCAGCGCCGACATCCCAGCGCCAATGATGATCGTGTCGTACCTATCGGGAGCGAGCGTCGAGTGGCGGGTGTCGAGTGACGAGCCACTCGATTCGATACGTTCCGTTCGTATCTACTGTCGTGGCCCCACCCACGTCGCCTACCAGCGGAACCGCTACGACGGAGGCCCCTGCGATGGGCGTGTCCGTTGAGGAATAAGTCACCGTCCCTGTAATACTGCCCCCCGCGATTGCGTCGAAATCTACAACCCCGCTTTCGCCATCGCGAGCGGTCACCAAGTCTGGTGAAACTAGCAATCCGTTGTCGAAACTAAACCGAAACTCGCCCGCCACCACTTCCGGGATGACAAAGGAGCCATCAACATTGAGAGACGTGGAATACACTTCATTAGAGATTGTGTTTACCGCTCTGATCGTGGCACCGCCTAGTGTCACCGCTAAATCCGCCGAGTTGATCCACCCAACGATCGACGTTCCAACCGCTGCCGTGGCGCGGTCGATCTCCATCCAGATCAGCTCTTCCATCGATGCGGGTTGATGTAAGCGCGCACCAGCACCACTCTTGACGAGTGCTTTAGCCTGGCGGGTTTCTTTCACTCTGGCTCGAAGGAGGTCCGCTGATGTCTCGTGTTCCCGATCCTGCGCTGCGATTGCAGTGGCAACGGCGTTTGCGTAAGTTTCATGCCTTTCACGGCTCGGTGCGGCAGTTCTGCTATGACGAAGAGGTCTCCGTGGCCTCATTCTATCAGTGGCGAACGAAGCTGACCGAGGTGCGTAACTCGACCAAGAACAAAACCAACGCCGCCCTACAGAACACCATCGCCGCGCACTTCGTCCCCCTGCAACTCGCGGAACCGACGCCGCGCGACGCGTCACCAACTCAGGCTGCCATCGTGCTGCCCGGAGGCACACGCATCGAACTTCCCAGCGAGGACTCGCCCCTCATCCAGGCCGTCATCCGCTGGGTCATGCACGAAGATGCAAAGCTCCTCGACGAGCGTCGCGAACTCGCTGTCGACAAGGCAGGAGGATTGCGATGACCGCTTTGCCCACACACCAACCGATCTTCCTCTGCACCACGCCCACCGATATGCGCAAGAGCTTCTGCGGATTGACCGGCATCATCCGCCAAGCGTTTGGACGCGAGCCGACCGATGGCAGCTTGTTCTTGTTCGTCAATCGTAAACGCGATTCGATCAAGATCTTGTATTGGGATCGCGACGGCTTGGCGATCTGGTACAAGCCGACCAACCTCCGGTCGGTGCCCGAAGCCGGCACGTTCGAACAACCTCGCGCAGCAGGCGATCAAGCGGCGCTGCAAATCGATGCCACGCAACTGGCGATGATTCTGGGCGGTGTCTCGTTGCAGTCAGCCCAGCGCAGAAAACGCTATCAACAAGTCGCTTGATGTCGAAGCGAAACGCGTCCCGCGGACGCGGACAACTCTTTCACAAAACAACACCGATCGTCGTCTCAAAACACTCCACACAAGACAAGTGCTCGGTCGCTCGACGTGGACCAAAACACTTGTCTTGCTTTTTTTGTCGAGATTGTTGAAAGAGGACTTGCGCGATTTGGAAATGGCGATACACTAGGTGGCCATGAGTGATGCACTGGCCATGCCTGATGACTTGCAAGCCTGCCAAACGCTGGTCGAGCAACTCGCCATCACCGTGGCTGAGCTAGAGCTTAAGAACGCCGACCTCATCGACAAGCATCTCGCACAGCAACTCGAAATCGCGTACTTGATCAAGCTCGCCTTTCATCGTCGCAGCGAGCGTTATCTTGACGATCCAAATCAACTCAAGCTCGACTTGGGAAACAGCGACGAAGCTCACGACGCGGCCGAGGGTCTTCAAGACGCGAAGCAAGAACAAGCTGCCGCCGATGAACTCATCATCGCCGAGCACATTCGCAAGAAGCAGGCGAAGGCCAAGAAACCACGCGATGAACAGCTTCCCGCGGGCACCGACCGTAGGTTGGTCGTTGCCGCGTTACGAAGTCGAAGCGCCAGCCACGGACGAACAGCAGCACTGCGAAACACACGGCGAGCGTAAAATCATCGGCTACGACGAAGTAGAAACGCTCGAGTATGTCCGCCCGCAGTTGAAAGTCCGTGTCACGAAGTATCCGAAGTTCGCTTGTCCCAACGCGCCGGAGTGTGGCGTGACGAGTCCTGAACGAGCGGTCGGCTTGGTGGAAGGGAATCGCTATGACACGTCGCGACCACCGGCATCCATGCCGGCGGTGCCCGCGCCGAGATCATCACTGGCAAGTACGGCTCGGGCACCGCCGCGTAGCGGTGGTCGTTGCCGGTCTATCGTGAGCAAGATTGGTTCGCCAGCAGTGGCTGGACACCCTCGCACAGCACGTTGCTGAACATCATGATGCAGGCCGCTTTGCTGATCGCACCGCTGATGAAATACTTCGCCGACGGTGTTCGCGAAGACACGGTGATTGGCACGGATGACACGGGCGTGACGCTGCTGATGCCGAAAGATATTCCGCCCATCGATCCGGATGACTCGCGCAGTCGGCGGATTCATGAAGTGTTGACGGCGGCTCGCGAGAAAGGCGAGCCGAGCGTCGGCGCAAAGATGTGGGCTTATCGCGGTGTGTATGTGCGGTTGAACGTGTTCGACTTTACGGTCAGTCCGGGCACCGACGCGAAGCAGTTGGTCGCGTGATGGGCCGGACGAGTTCTTGATCGCGAGCGGTTACGCCGGCACGATCATGGCGGATTGTTATTCGGGTTACCAAGGGATCACGCTGCGCAGTGACGGTTCGATGCAGCGCGGTGCCTGTAACTCGCACGCCCGTCGCAAGATCTTTGATGCTCGTTCGAATCATCCCCTGGTGGCGAGTGTGTTGTTGGCGATGTATCAGGAGCTGTACGACATCGAGGATCGCGGCAAGTTGCTGAGCAACGAGGCGCGGCAGGAGCTTCGTCAGCGGGAGGCGACCGTGGTGTGGACACGGATGCGAGCTTACCTGAACAGTCCTGTGGTGAAGAACTTATTACCGAAGGAAGCGATGGGAAAGGCAGTGGCTTACTTGAACAATCAGTGGGACGCCCTGCAGTTGTATCTCACCAGTGGCGGCATCCCCATCGACAACAACGACGCCGAGCAGTTGATGAAGCAAGTTCGGGCACCGACGCTCGGCGTTGGTCGTGGTCGGAAGAACTGGCTATTCATTGGGAGCATCGCGGCGGGTGGGCGCGCGGCGGATCTGATGACGTTGGTGAGCAGTGCGCTGCGTAACGACTTGGACGTCTGTTCGTATGTGAAGGGCGTGTTGGACGCACTTCTATCGGGCAGCACGGACTACGAGCAACTTCGTCCGGACGTCTGGGCTCAAATGCACCCGGAACAAATCCGCGAATACCGCCGCGAAGAGCGTCGCGACCGCGCCGACCGCAAGCAATTCCGCCGAGCCCTCCGCCGCCAAGCCCAACGCCAAGCCGCCCGCTAGCCGGGCGACCCTGTCGCTGGTGTGCGCTTACGCATAATACGGATTGCAAAGAATGTGGGTGTGCCAGAACTGGTATGCAGAACTGGCCCTTGACGCGTGCCGAAGTATCATCCGTCTGTTGATAAGCAGTCGAAGTAAGTCCGGCCTGGACGATGTCGTTGAACTCTTGCTCGAACGCAGTCGCCGTCTTCGTCAGAATATTCGACACCGACCAACGCTTCGCGTCGGTGCCCGCCAGTGGACACCTGGACCTCGAAGTTCAACAGCAACTCTCGAATCTTTGGCTCGCTCATGTTGCCGCAATACTTCAGCGACAAGATCAAGGCCCGCAAGTCCGCGCCGAAGTCTCCTTGATCGTGGCCCTCGGGGAGTGCTCCGCGAAGGAAGCGTGTTTCCTGCGCCGAGAAGTAGACATGTCGCGTGAAGCGTGTGTTACGCGGCTTGATCTCGATGTCTTGGACGATGACCGTTTCGTCTTCCACACGCACCGCATCGGGCGGCAGCGTGGCGGGATCAACGGGACACTCGACTTCTTCGTGAATCGGCACGTCGTTGAACGAGCGACCGTCGCGTGCGGCGCGATGCTTCTTGTCGCATTTGCGTCGCTGCTGTTCGGAGGAATGATTCGAGTTGAGGGGAGCAGCTTGGTCGTCATCTTGTTGGGAATTGGCAGTAGTGTTGTCTTTCTTCTTCTGTTCGAGTTGCTTCCTCAGTCGCTGCACTTCCTCGGCGAGTTCGTGCTTATCGGCACTGAGCGCCTCGACGACATTCAGCAGCTTCTCCACGGCCTCTTCCGCCTCGACGGGCAACGCCCCCGCCCTAGCCAGCAACGCTTCCACCTGTTTCAAAACTGATTCGACATTCACACTGCTCATAGCTCCATCATACGCAACCCAGCAAACTACGAGATGCTAGCGATGGGAAGATACCAGAGAATCTCGCTTTTTGGGATTCCGTCCGCGGCGAGTACCGCGCTTATTTTCGTGATTTCGATGAAGACGGCATTCGAGGTATCAAGACAGCGACTTCGAAGGACTTCGTGAAATGGAACAAACCCCAGTGGCTCGTCTTGGCCTTGATCGGAGTCTTGCGCAAGTAACCCGAAGCGTAAGCGAGGACGGCGCTGGTTTCCGCCTCAAATCCTCGCTCACGCTTCGGGTTACGATGGTCGAGTTGCTAGCATTTTTCCCAAAGTTCCGATCA
>JAQBZB010000347.1 GCA_027622275.1 Planctomycetota bacterium
CACGGCGGATAGGTTCGTGAAGCGTCTGTTTGACATTGTGCAAGCTGGCGATGAGATGGTCGTCAACCAACGGCTCCAGCCGCGTTCCCATCTCGACCGGCTCCGCCGCGCTGGCGGCTACCGCGACGATGAAAACGATTCCAACAAAGGAAAGGAGACGACGAATGGGGCGACTCAGGATCAGTTCAATCAGCATTCGTCGTCTCCTTGAATTCGTTGCACTCTTGAGTTCTCGAAGATACCACAGCACGAAGTCATTCACCGACGACTCAGCCGTTGTGTAAGGGCCGCGCTTGCTGCAACGCGGATTGCCAGGCTGACCTGTCAGGCCTGGGAAGTCGAGCGTGCTCCAAACGGGGAGCGTACTTCGCGTGATTCCTGATCGCTTCACTCTCCTCAACCAGATTGAACCCAGGAGCTGTCTTCCCGGAATGCCTGCGTCAGCGGCTGTCGCGTCCAATGAACCCGACAGTATTCCCGGCGGGACTTCCGAGCGGTCCGCAGCCGTCGTCGTTGTAGATCAATCGGCGCCGCCGCTGTTGAGCCTTCTTGCGAGCGGCACTCAGTTCGGCTGATTCACTTTCAACAGGAACATCTGCCCACGACGGACGGGGACCGTCGGCCGCAAGCATCCAGCCCGCACTCAGAGACACCGCAGCGGAGTGCTTGAGAAACCTACGTCGGCTGTGTTGCTGCGGATGTTGCATCGTCGGACTTTCCTTTGAATGACACTTGCTAAAAGAGTTCCACGAGCGGAAAGCCCTCTTCCATCAAATGGTACCGTCGGCCATCGGCAGTGACCGCAGAGAGGTCATCAATACCCATCGCGTGATAAATTGTGTGCGCGATATGTTCCGGGCCGACCGGTTTCTCGGCGGGGAATTCCGCCCGCTTGTCACTCGATCCATAAGTCTGACCGCCACGGATGCCGCCACCCGCCAGAAGCACTGACAGGCATGCCATCCAGTGATCGCGTCCGGCACCGCTCACACCACCAGAGCGAGGATCGCCGATTTTTGGCTTCCGACCCATTTCGCTGGTCACCACCACGAGCGTATCGTTCAACAAACCCCGTTGATGCAGGTCATTGAGCAACGCCGCGTAGGCGCGGTCAAAGTCGGGCAACAACCGATTCTTCAGACAGACAAAATTGTTACCATGCGTGTCCCAGTTTCCGGCGCTCGCGCATTTCAGCGTGTCATGCGCCTTACGGTCATCCGACCACCAGACAGTGACAAACGGTACCTGAGCTTCCACTAACCGCCGCGCCATCAGGAGACTCATACTGTTGATACTGGGACCGTACTGCTCACGGATGGCCAACGGTTCGTCCTGAATCTGGAAGGCAGTCTTGGTCTGCTGCGAACCCAATAACCGAAACGCCAACTGCTGCTGTTCGGTGAGTTGGCTCACTCCGGCAACTTGCTCGAAGTGTCGTTGAGATTCATTGAGAGTCCGCAACAGTTCTCGGCGATTTTCCAGTCGCCCCCGGCTGACATCCGCGCCCAGCGTCAGTGCCGGCACACGGAATTCGACGGGGTGGTCCAGCTTTCCATCGACATACACCGGGTCGAATTGTGCGCCCAATCGACCCGCAAACTGGCCTGGTCGAACATAGCCGGATTCGACTGCCTTTTGCGGCATCCAGACATTGGAAGGCAGATACGGGTGGGGTGGACGTTTGGCAGCGACGACAGACCCGATATACGGCCAGTCGCCGCGGTCGGGAGTACGGTTCAACGCCTGACTCCGGAACGTCTCATCCGGAGCGTGCCCCGTCAGGTGATGATAGTGCCCGCCGTGATGATCGATTGCGGACCTCCCGTTGTCACCCACCGAATTCACGATCGCAATGTGGTGTGCTTGTCGAGCCGTGAACGGCAGATGCTCACACAACCTGACTCCCGGCGCGGAGGTATCGATCAGTTGAAACTCGCCACGATACTCGGCCGGAGCTTCGGGCTTCATGTCCCAGGTGTCGATATGCGAAGCGCCTCCTTGCAGAAAAATCAGAATTGTGGACTTGGCCGCCTTGCGTTCTGAAGCCGATCCTGTCTTCGGCGCCGCAATCAAAGACCTCAGGTCCAACCCGCAAAACCCCAAGCCGCTCGCCACCAGCAACGATCGACGGCTACAACGGAAATGGTCAGCCGATGGCTGCATCATGACCTCGCTCTCAGTTGGGGGCACAATCGCGAACGGAAATACTCCGCGTTCTTGTCAGCGCGAATACTGTACATAAAAGATCAACGGTTCTCAATGTGATCATCAATTGAGCAGTTATCCCAAGGATTCCGTGGAAACAGGAACTCAGTGACCGTTCGCCCTCGCATGCGTTTCGGGTTACTTTGCTGGTGCGTCGTATCCTGTCGTCGGGTTAACCCTGCAAGATCACTCCGTGAACTGAAACGCATACAACTCCGCATCGCGCAAGCGGAAACGCAGCCGCACCGGTTTGCCGGCGTGGAATGAAACGTCGGTATCTTCTTTCCAACTGACGGTGCGGTCTAAACTATCGCCGAAGTGTTCGTCGCTTTCGGCGAGGGAAAAGCCCGGCAACGGATTGCCCTGAGCGTCGGTCAGCTCGACATGCAGACTGCCCGCAGCGGAGGTCGCAAAGTTGAGTGACAGCCGTTTGCCAGTGAACGAGAACGGCTTCGTCAACAAATCTCCGCCCGGCAGCGGCGCTGTGGCGGCGACGAAACCGTCGAGACGAATCGTCCAGCGTCGCAGGGCTTCTTCCGTTCGCCAATAGTGCTCAGCGATGAACAGCGAAAACTCTTTGGGTGCCCCAGGGAGTTTGCTTTCAGTTTCGATCAGACCGTGAGCCGGGTAGCAGTCGCCGTACACCCACGAGCCGGGCCGTTCCGGACCGATGCGGAGAAACGCTTCGGTCCAGCGGTGAAAGTTCAATCCATCGCGGCTCGACATGAAGGCTCCATCGGTGATGGCCGTACCGATGCGTTCGCCGGCTTTTGCGCGGAGTTCGCGATGCTTGAGATCGGGCAGGGCGCGCATCGACGGCGACCAGGGCCGCTCGACGTACCGCACGGGAAAACCAAGCAACAGGTGCGGGGCGCGGTCATAGCGGGCGATGCAGTTGACATAGAACTGCTCCTTCGCCACAGCAGGCGTCACCTTCAGCATTTCGGGCACCGTCCAGGTGACGAAGTCGTCGGAGAACGCCAGACGGATGTCGCGCAGTCCGTCATGAAAATCGCGAATGTAGGCGCGGTACTTGTTTGACGGGGCGTCCCAGAAGGCAACGTTTTGCGAATCAAACGCTCCCTTGGTAATGACTGGTTTATCCCCCAGCCGCTGCCAGTGAATGCCGTCCGGCGACTGCCAGGCGATGAGGCCGTCTTTGGATTGGCCGAGAGCTTTGTACCTTGCCTGGGGATCACATTTCGGATTGTCATCGCGGAGCGGCGTGAAGTTGTCGTAGACGCCGGTGACGACGATGTTGTTCTCCTTCGAGCCATCAACTTCGATGAGGCCCAGGTTTGGCCTGGTCCAATGAATGCCGTCGTCACTCTCGGCGTAACAGATGTGATACGGGTGCGTCTTCATCGGATCGGCGGGATCAAGCTGCCAGTGAGCCCCCTGATACCACATGCGGTATTTGCCTTCGTCGGGGATGATGCGGAAGTAGATGCACGTGTTGCCTTCCCAAGGCTTATCGCAGGCGAAAACGATTTCCTGCGGCTGGGGGTGCTGCAACTCGAGCCGAACGTTGTCGAGTTTATCGATCAGAAAATCATCGACGAACAGTTCGCGCCGCGACCCGATATCGATCGGTTTTTCTTGCGCGGTCAAATCCAACACTGGCAAGATCACAAGACAAATGGTCAGCGCGATAGATATGGCGTGACGAACTCGCAGGCGTGGCATGGGAAACTCCATGAATTCGGTGTGTCTAGTTGGCCAGCGCCCCTTTGTAGCCTGATAGCATTCTGAAGTCGATGCGTCAAACGACGGTTGGGAATTGGCTTAATGATGCCGGCATCCCGCGTGATTGCAGCCGGCGAATCCTCCGGGTAATCTTGTGAGGAGAATGGCTCTCCGGACTTTGAGGAGTGTTTGCATGAAAGTCGCTGCGCGAGGACTTGTGTTCGACGTCACCGGTCGGCCGGCGACGGAACAGGTGACGTTCTTCGGCAGTCTCTTCCGGCTGAGAAACGGCGACTGGCTCTGCGGGTACACAATCGGAGAGAGAAAACACGATCCTAACGGCACGATCCGATTCTCTCGCAGCCGTGACGGCGGCAGCACGTGGGACGAATCTCCGTTCCGCTTTCAGACGAGCTTTCAGGGCATTCGTGGTTCGTTGGCCGGATCGGAACTGGTCGAAGTCGGCCCCGGCAAGTTGCTCCTGTTCTGCACGTGGTTTGATCGGACCGATCCGGAGAGACCGCTGTTCGACCCGGTTACGGAAGGCATTCTGCGTTCCAGGCTGCTGGTCGCCGAGTCCCGGGATAACGGCGAAACGTTCGGCCCGTTCTGCGAAATTCCGACGCCGGGATTGACCGGCACGGCGATGTGCGGGCCGCCCGTCCATTGGAGCGATGGCACAATCGGCCTGGCGTATGAAAGCTTTAAGCATTACGACGACCCGAAGCCAGCCTGGCACGCGGCCTGGCTGCAGATCTCGCGGGATGGCGGTCAGACGTTTCCTCACAGATTCCTGGTCGGTGAAGATCCGCAACATGACGTATTCTATTGGGACCAGAGGCTGATTCCGACGAAAACGCCCGGCGAATACATCGGCCTGTTTTGGACGCATAATCGCAAAGCGCAGAAAGATTTGAACGTCCACTTCCAGCGGGCCTCGCTGTCAGAAGGCGAACGTGCGGGAATGACGCCGATCGATACGAAGATCCCCGGCCAAATCTCCTCGCCGTTGCTGATGGACGACGGCCGCATCATCGGATTCGTGGTGGATCGCGACAAACCCGGCACGATGAAGCTGTGGCAATCCAGCGACGGCGGCAAAACCTGGCCGTCCGCAGAGGCGTTGACGGTGCATGTCCAGAACCAGGAGAACCCTCTGCCGAATCAGAAGCAACAGGTCGACTTCGCCGAGTATTGGGAAGACATGGCGAAGTGGAGCTTCGGACATCCGGCGGCTCAGTTGATCAGTCCGCGAGAAGCATTGCTGACGTACTATGCCGGCCCGCCGAATCACTTGAGCATGCATTGGGCCCGCGTGGAGTTGGATTGATTGTCATACTTCCCGTGCCTGCGTAATCGGCCTGACGCAGGTAATTCAAAGCAACTTCCAAGAAGGTTCGAATTGTTCATGGTGCGCCGTCCTTTTCTTGTGCGTTCTCATGGAGAGCATTCGGCTGTCTTTCCGCCAACTCACGTCGGAAGAAACGGACCTGCACTCGGCCCTGGAATTCCTTGCTCAGTTTGTAATCCGGCGGGAGCAGCTTGCCGGACGGGATCATTCCCGAGTCGCAGATGACCGCGACCGTATTGTCATCGATGACGCGGATGATCGGTTCGCCGCCGGGGGGCCACTGGGTCGACTGCTCGGCGGCGCCGGTTCGCCAGGGAAGTTCTGCCGGGTCGTGTTGGATCTGCCACGACACGCCCTTGTCAAAAGAGATCCAGACGCTGGCCAGATTGTCGTCGCGGAATGTCGCCATCACGCCGCCGCCCGGCAGGGCTTCGATGTCCGGCTCGACGCCCAGAAAGCCGAATGAGGATTTCCAGGTCCGGCCGTCATCGGTGCTGCGCGCCAGACAGAGAAAGGGCATGCTCAAAGGACCGCGTTCCGCATTCTCCGGCGATTGTGTCCCGCGCGATTCGCGGAAGATGCCCAGCCAGTCGTTGTCATTCAGCACAGCCAGGGATGTTTCGCGCAGGTCAGCGAACGAGCCGTGCGGCAGCCCTTCGTAGCGTGTTCCGGGATGCGTTGCCCAGAAGGCCGGCGCGGTCCAGGTCTCACCGCGATCACTACTGCGAACATAAAACAGCGGATGCTGCTTGCTCTCCCCGTGAAACGGCCGCTGCATCGGAAAGACCAGGCTGCCGTCCTTTCGCTCGACAATCTTGTCGGCTTCATGGATCGCGGGAAGTCCGGTGATCTGAGACATGGAGCCGATAGTCCGCCAGGTTTTTCCTTCAGTATCCGAGCAAGTCAGGATGATGTCCTTGCGGTTGCTGGTGCTGAGCGGCAGGAAGAGCCGCCCACAGGAGTGCTGCATCATCGCGCCCGGAGTGCCGGCCCCCGTGCCGGTATCAAACAGCCCGCCAACTTCCGGTGGCATGGGAATGTCGGCGATCTTCTTCCAGGGGCCGGTGACCTTCGCCGAGTGGAGCGCGCACACGCCGGTCGGCGCGAAACCGTAGGCGGTGTCCGCCTTCTTCGACCCCACATATCCCAGGCAGATCCAGTCGCCGCTGCGCAATTTCAACAGCGTCTTGATGCGGATTCCCGCCGGCGCATCGGGGATATGCGGTAACTGATGCGCCTCGGCCATGCGCCACTTCGCCTGGGGGTTCCGTTTCTCGACCGTCGGCCGTTTCGTTTCGGGAGTTGGTCCGGTGGCGCGGCGAATCATCTGCGCGCGGACTTGCGTGCGCGAAAGATCTTTGTCGTCCATCCAGTGGTAGACCGCCAGCACTCCCTCATCCAGTTTCAGCAATCGAGTCCCGCCGCGATCTCCGGCTCCGTACCAGATGCACCACCACACCTGGTCCTGATACAACCAGTCATCGCCGGCGTTGGTACCGACCGTGAAGTGAATGCCCCTGTCCTTCCAGCCGCCAACCATGATCTCTTCACCATCGCGTCCATCCAACGTAACGGTCGACGTACCATGATTCAGGAACTTCTGCTCAGGCACGCTCCACGTACGCCCGGCGTCGGAGCTGATCGTGCGGCAGACTCGCGGGCGAGTGTAGTCACCGAGTCCGCGGTAGTTGCCTTGCAGCAGTCCGAGCCAGCGCCCATCGGGCAGCACCGTCACGTCCCCCGGACCGTAGCCGATGTGGTGTGCCTCATCCGCTTTGGCAATCCAGTGTGAGAACTTCCACGACTGGCCATCGTCGTCGCTGCGCATCAACCCGACGCCACTCAGCGCGGCATCCGTTTGCTTGTCATCGGAAGGTCCGTAGACGGGAATCCAGAGGGCGCCGTCGGCCGCGAACACCGTTCCCATGGCCGCCGTCGCCACCGGACCGCCAGCGACGTTGGCGATGGCGGCTGTCCAGCTCTTTCCGTCGTCGTCGCTGAGGAACACTTTCAGCACACTCGCTCGGTGATAGCCGCTCCATCGATAATGATGCACTCCGGCCGGTTCCTCGCGGACGTGTTCCACCGTGCCGGGCTTCTCCTGCCACTCGTGACAGGCCAACACCAGCCGTCCCGAAGGAAGCATCCCCGCCGCGCCAGCACTGACCCGATATCCGTCCTTTGCCTGAACCAGATGCCCAGTCTCGCGATGCCACGTCTGTCCCTGGTCGGCGCTTCGCGACAGCACGATGGCGCTTTTGCTCTTCGCAACATGTTCCGCAGCCACCAGCAACGAGCCGGAACGGGTCCGCACGACAACCGGCTCGATCACAGTGTGCTCGGACGCAATCGCCACGGATGGCAAGCTCGTCACCCACCGGGACGGCAGGACCCCCGCAGATTCCTCGGCCCTAATCGAACCCGTGCGTGGATCGAGCCAGTTGCGAAGATCGGAATCGGGTGCGGCATCGCGGATGCGACTGATGTTGCCGGAGGGTTTCTTGCTCAAGCGCCATTGAATAAGCCCGACATCTCTGGGTGACGACATGCCTTGGGCGTTTGGCTGCGAGCGATAGCCTGTGCCGAAAGCCGTCAGCAGATTTCCGTCCGGCAACAGGACGGTGGAGGTCGCTTGGCTGCTGGCCCACCACGCTTGCGGACCCGGCGCACTTTGATTGGAGCCTTTGCGATTGCCGACCCAGGTATGCAGCAGATAGCGGTGATCGAGATCCCAGGTCCGTCCGTGATCGCGACTGACGATGGCTTCAATCCCGAATTGAGGGAACCCTTCCTCCGTGTCGATGTATCCTTTGCGGACCACATAAGTCATGACGATGTCTCCCGTCGGCATGACGACCAGCGACGGATGGTGCCGGCCCCAATCGAAGAGCTTCTTCACTTCGGACCAGGTGCGGCCTTCGTCGGCGGAGATCGAAACGCCAAGTCCTTCAAAATGATCGAGTGTCTCACCCTGTTTGCTTGCGGGGATATCGGTTCGGCACGCGGCCACGATATGTCCGTTGGCCGCACGCACGAGCGCCACTTCGCTGACTTTCGCCCATTGCGGCACGCGTGTGGCCTCGTTCCAGGTTTTGCCAAGATCCCGACTGGAACGCAGAAAGGCTTCCTGACCGCCGTCCGTGGAACCTCGGTAGCCCGTTTCGATGACTTGAGTGACTTTGCCGGTGGTTGTCTCACGATCCACCAGGTAAGGATCCCATTGATTCCATCCGCCGCCATGGGAATTCGGAGGAATCGGCTCGGAACTCCAGGTTTGACCATAGTCGACGCTGCGGCAGCGCAGTCTGCCTTCGACGCCACACAAGACCTGTCCGTCGCCGAGATAGGTCAGCGACACCCCCAGCAGATGACGGGCATGAGCCGGTTCGTCGGGTAGAACCGGCTGGGGTTTGCTCCAACTCGCTCCGTGATCGTTACTTGTCAGCACCATCGGGCGGTGGGGATAATCGCAACTCACAAGCATCAATAGCCGGTCCATCTCCGGCATGTAAACGATGTACGGCACCGCGACGACACGATTCCAACTCTCGGTCACGATTTGCAGCTTCGCGGGCGTTCGATCGCCGCCGACTGGTTCGCCCAGTTGCCGAACCTCGTGCGCATTCCATTCCTCCGCTCGGGCCGACACGTTGACCGCCATCAAACTTAGCAACGAAGCCGCGAGGCCCTGCATCCAGGATCTGCGTCGACAGTTCATCTTGATATTCTCCTGACTTGCGATGTTGAACGTCCCGAGCGAATCGTGGGATAGGCATCCTGTGTCGCGGCACTAGTGGAGCCGAGGTTTTGCTGCGGGAAAGGCATTCCAGACGGTCCACAGCGACCAGTTCTGTCCGT
>JAQBZB010000031.1 GCA_027622275.1 Planctomycetota bacterium
CACACAGTACATTCGACCGGGCGTTGTGTGCGAGAACATGGCCCGCAAGCCGGTGGTTCTAGTGCTAGGCAACCAGTTGCTCTTGGCCGTCGATCCGCAATACCCGCAAACGCAGCGGTTCAGAGTACGTGAGCATACGATTGATGCTGTTAGCGACATCGTGGCACGGTTGGCCCCGCCACCCAATGATTGGATGCGAAGCGTCCCCGCTGGAATCGAATCGGCCTTGGACGTTTTTGTGGGTTACGTCATGCTAGACGCCTGGATAGCCAATCAGGATCGGCACCATGAGAACTGGGGATCGCTTTGGGATGGTACCGAGTTGCGGGTTGCCCCAACTTTCGATCATGGGGCAGCATTGGCTCGAAATCTGCTGGACGACGAGCGGGAGGAACGGCTGACGACCAAGGATCAACACCGAACAGTCGCGGCCTTCGCAGGACGCGGACGGAGCGCGTTTTATGCCTCCCCGGTCGACACCAGGCCGTTGGAATTGCGAGAAGCGTTTCGGGCGTATGCCCAAAGGGTTCCCAATGCGGCGCAAGCGTGGCTTGGACGGCTTCAGGCGGTGAACCAGAGCGAAATATGGGGGTATCCTGGAGAGAGTGCCTGCGGAGCGAATGTCAGAGATTTGCAAACGATTCACCTTGGAACTGTTGCTGACGAACCAACGGCGACTACTGGAGTAGCGTATTGATGAATTCATTATTTGTTGCCTGGCGTCCCCCCATGCCCGACCAAACTGGTTGGCGGCCCGTTGGTCGGTTGGAGCGCGACGGTGAGTTGTACCGGTTTTGCTACACCCAAGGCGCTAAAAAGCCCGGCTTCCGCGCGTTTGCCCAAATGGAACAACTGGATCAAGTGTACGAGTCGGAAGAACTGTTTCCGCTTTTCGCCAACCGGTTGCTTTCTGAATCGCGGCCGGAATATGAGGCATACATGCGTTGGAGTGGATTCGACATCGACAATCCGCCCGACCCTATTTTGGTCTTGGGAGTGACTGAGGGGATTCGGCAGACGGATGCCGTCGAAGTGTTCCCATGTCCCGTTCCTGACGTCGAACGATGTTACTTCAACAAGTTCTTCCTGCACGGCATTCGATGGCTACCGGATGCAGTCTTAGAGCGGATCGAGAAGCTAGAGGTAGATGAACCGATCAAGTTGATGTTGGACCTGCAAAACAAGGTCGATCCTCAAGCAGTCGCTGTGCGCACCGAAGCTGAGCAAATGCAGATTGGGTACGTTCCACGCTACTTGGCGTACGACGTTTGGCACCTGGTTCAACGCTGCGACATTGACTTCATCGAGTTGTACGTCGCTCGTGTTAATAAGGATGCTCCGCTGCAAAACCGGGTGCTTTGCCGGATGCACGCTTGCTGGCCGGACGGATTCCAGCCGTGCAGTAGCGAGGACTTCGCGCCGATTCCAGCCGGTGTACCGTCCCGATGCGTCGGCTAACCGATCATCTCTCGAATTGGCAGCGAACGCAACAACCGGTGTGGACATCTTGCAAGCAAACTCGGCCGATCCCGTAGAATTGCAGTCAGAATTGCGCTGTAGGAAGCGCTGTTTCCGCGAAACCCGGCGACTCGTTACTAAATGCGAAATAAAATGGCGGAAGTGCATGGGAATCGAACCCACCGGAGCCGCGTTTATCGCAACTCCCAACGGTTTTGAAAACCGGGGCCACCACCAGGTGTGCAAGCACTTCCAGCCTTGTTTCTACAGCATCTCGCAATCATCTCGGAGCGTCGCAGAACATTGACGACTACCCTGATTACCTCGTTCCTTTGGTCGCCGTCGCTGGAGCGGTGGTTGAGACCGCCCAGCCAGCGACACGACGTGTCACGATGGAGACCAGCGTCACGCCGGGAGCCAAGTCTACTCGCGCCAAGCTGTCAAAGCCATCCCCGGATTTCCCGCTGAATACGCACAACTCTCGCCAGTGGACCAAAAGGATTCTTGGCAAGATCGAAGGCTTTGGATTGTGGGATAATCCTAGACAGGCGTTCAAAAGTACCTGCAAGTCAAAGGGTGATCTGCCGACGAATCCAGAGGTCGCGGGCGGGCTCGTTCGACTAGAATGCAAAGTCCGAATAAGGAGACCATTTAATGCAAACGATTCGAGTGGCCGCGGTCAGCATGAATAGCCCACTGGGCCAACAAGAAAAGACGCTTCAGCGGATTCGTGATTTCTGCGAACGTGCGGCGAGCGAACAAGCCGAACTCGTGCTCTTTCCAGAACTCGTCATCCACGGACACTGTACGCCGAATACGTGGGAAGTTGCGGAATCTATTCCGGATGGACCCAGTGTTCGACGACTCGCCGAGTTCGCCAAACAATTCGGGCTCTTCCTCTCAGCCGGCATGAGCGAAAAGGAACATGACATCGTTTTCAACACACAAGTCCTGGTTGGCCCGGACGGCTACATTGGCCGACAACGCAAGCTGCACACGTCGCGTGATGAATCGTTTTTCTACAAAGGCGGGCGCGATATCGAAGTATTCGACATCGGAAAGTGCAAGGTCGCCAGCGTCATTTGCTACGACAACCAGTTTCCCGAGATCGCCCGTATCGCGGCGCTCAAAGGGGCGGACGTCATCCTCATGCCGCACGCGGCGCGTGAAGGACGCTGGGACGATACGCCTGAATCCGAAGCCGCGGCGCGGCGTCACGTCTTCGATTTCTTCAGCGGGTATCGGATGCGGGCACGAGAGAACGCGTGCTTTTGCGTCTATGCGGATCAGGCGGGCGTCGCCGGCTATGTCGATTCGCTGCCGCGAGATCATGTCAATCAGCCGCTACATCCTGGCGGCGCAATGATCATTGGCCCCGATGGCACCATTCTGAAACACGCGCAGCTCGACAGAATCCGCGACGAGATGATCGTCGAACAGCTCGAATCCTCGCAACTCGCCAAGTTCCGCGGTCACCCGAACTACACCCTTCGCACGCGCCGACCAGAGTTGTTTGGCGAACTCGTCCGCGACCAACTGACCGGTTGAATCCAACTCAGGTCGTCGTGGACGGCGGCCAAGACGCGTGGCTTCCCTTCCGCGAATGGCGACAAACCATCATGGCCTCCGGCTCGCTCTCGCTTGTTCGCAACCGCAGTTGCGTGGGAATAAACGCCGCGACGAGCAGCGAATCGTCCTGCTGGGAAGGTTGTCCGAACGTCTGAGTTGATTCCGAATGGGAGGTCTGACGTGGTCCTGCGTTTTGTGAAAGAATCACCGCGGCAAGAGACTGAGCATCGTCTGCAGATGTCGTCGATGATCGATATCGTGTTTCTGTTACTCGTGTTCTTTGTGATGACGTTCCGAATCACGTCGCAGGAAGGCGACTTTGTGATGGATGGAACGGAGGTAACGGTGCCCGCTGAGAATGTCATTTCGACGAACTTGCCACTGCGTCTGCAATTGAATGCGACGCCGGAAGGAGGGGTGTTGGCGATGAGCTTGAACGGTGAGCGTGTTGAGGATTTGGACGAGTTGCAAACGCGGCTCATCGGCTTGGACAGGGATGAAGCGTTGCGAGACGTTGTGATGACGCTCGACTGCGACGCGAATTTGCAGTACGAGAATCTGATTGCGGTGCTCGACCACGTGACCGCGTATCGTGATGCGATCGGTCAGCTGAAGCCGCTGGTGACTTCGACGAGATTGGCGATTCGACGTTAGCCCGGATTATTCATGAACCGGTCAGCATTCTTAAAAACATACGTTTGTAAAAAGAGTTACGGCTCTCTTGCCCAAAACACCGCGCAAATCAGCCGCCTCGCGATAGCGTGCGGTTCTCTCGAAGTTCGCGAGAACCGCAGGCTATCGCCTAGCGGCTGATGAATAATCCGGGTTAGATCCGAGTCCAGATATCCTGACATACCCTAATAGGCTTTGTCCTACTCACTCCCCGACAGAGCGAGGCTTGACGAAGAAGTGGAGGCGGTGGCTCGTTTCGGGAAGACGCGGGGATAACGCGTTCATCTGCGCGCACAAGCTTTGCATCGCCTGTGTGTATCGCGGGGCACTCAATTGATCTAAGTGGACCTCGATCGTCCCAGATTCCAAGCGGATGTCACCACTTCCCTCGAGGATCGCTCGGATCAGCCCGCGCCCCTCCGTCTCGCTGTTGCGATACGTCACGCCAAGCATCTCACACAGGCGCGTCTCAATCTCGTACGCACCCAGTTTGATCGTGTCTGTGAATAGCTTGCGCTCGTAACTCAATTTCACCGCGTCCCGATCCGACGCCTCAGCCAACCGAATCTTTCGCGGCGTCGCGCCCCGTTCCACTCGGATAGCGTCATACTCCGTCGATAACTTCGCCACCTCACGGGCTTGCACACGACCGCAGCAAGTGAGACATTCGCAACCCGACTGCTCGCAGGGAGACGGCGACGTAGCTGACGACTTACTCTCCGTAGAATCGGTCGTGGCCTTCTCGTTGGTTGCCTTCTCCTCCGACTTCAAAACCAAGCGGGCGTACTTCGCTTGAGCACGCTCTAAGTTGCTGCGCGCCGAGGCCACTTGGCGATCCAGTTCTCGCCACTGCGGATTCACCACCAAACGATCCGCATCGTCCAACTCCACCGAGTAATCGACTAACACATCCAACGCATATTCCGTGCGCATGTACTTGAACCAATTCTCTTGGCTCCAGCGGTGGAACATCCACCACGCTAACTCCGCCGCCGGCAGGTCCGCCGCGCCGGTGTCTTGATCCAACGCTTCCCATGTCAACCGGCCCGACGCCAGCACGTGCGTTTGGCCGCCGTTCTGTTTCTTCACTGCCACCAACCGCAGACGCGGCCAACCTGCCTGCTCAAAGACCGTCTCCGCCAACTCGTAATGCACCGCCGGCTGACCGGGAACGCTGAACGTGGCTTCCGCGAATTCGCTGTCCGCCAACGGCTCGTACGGCCCCTTGCGATACGTTATGAAGTCAAAGTTCAAACGCAACAAATCGTCGAACAACTCGCGGCTCCAACCTTCGCGGTCGAACACGATCCGCACGCGGCGGTCGCCAATCAAGCGGCGGATTTCAGGCAGCACGCCGTCGCGCAACGTCTCGCGGAAACTGCTATCGACCGACTCGTGAACCACCAACAGGGGCTGACCGTGGGCCTGATGCACCCAGTCATCCGTTTCGGCCCGCAGCACTCGTTTCAAGCGGCTGACGTGGGTTTTGCCGATCCGCTGCTGGCCGTGATAGGCTCGCACATGGCCGTCGATATAGAGCGTGACAAGAGCCGACGGTTGTTGTTCAGCGCGGCGGCGAGCCAACCGGCGATGCCACTCGACCGCTTGGCCGCGTGGGGCGATTTCGTTCAGCTTGCGGCGGATCGTTTTGACTTCGGCGGCGCGGGGCAACCCCAGCACACAGCCTAAGCCGACCGGGTCACGGTGCTTGATCTGTTCCGGCCGCTTGATCCGCACCAGTGCCATCACCACCAACGTCCAGACGAGACTCCGCAGACCATACCAGCCATTTTTCAACCGGCCATAGACGGCTCGTGCTTCTTCCAGCAGGTGCGTCTCGTCGAGCAATGCCAAGCCCAGCAACGCACCCACGTTCGGCACGCCGTCGGCGGACTGAAATTCAAGGGGTGCCTCTTCGATCAAGCCGAGTACTGTACATGCGCGGTCCAGCGGCGAGGCGTACGGAATACTGATCGCTTCGACGGTTTGTGCTTCGCTGACTTGTGGTTCGCTGACTTGTGGTTCGCTGACTTGTGGTTCAGTGTCTGGCGGTTCAGTGTCTGGCGGTTCAGTGTCTGGCGGTTCAGTGTCTGGCGATGAGGGTTGTTGAAGTTCTCCATCATCGTCGGTCAGCGGCAAAGGTTGGTGATTGTCGAACGGAGAGCGACTTGGGACTCCTTGTTCTCTCAAGATACGTCGCACGGTGGAGACACTGATGCCGAGTTGTGTAGCGACGTCGCCGCAACGGTTTCCCTTTCGAAAGCGTTGGACAACTCCAGCAGCGAGCGTTGGTGTTCGAATGGTCTTGGGGCCCGCTGTTTCAGGGAACAGTCCGGCGATACCGCCTTGCAACAACTTAGTTCGCAAGCGTGAGAAGTTTCGCAGGTGGAGTTCAAAGGCGCAGCAGACGTCTTTGACTTTCGCGACTCCGGCTTCGACCAATTGGATGGCGCAAAAGCGGTGCAGGACCAGATCGTCGAGAGGGTAGCAATAGAATGGCGTTTGATCGATGAAGACAGCGCGTAGGCCATCGAGATCACGAAACCACGCGCGTCGATTGATGGAGACGGCGTCCTTGGGCAGTCCCCCACCGTCTCCGAATTCCAATTCCGTCTGTGACATCCGTATCCCTCACGCTCCGTGGGAAACTAACAAAAAGTTCGGACATCAATCAGACCCCTTACCCCCGCCAAGAATTCCCAAAAACTCTGAAAAATGATGGGGATATGTCAGGTTATCTGGAGTCAGGCCCGCGGATGAAATCGATTGTGTACCTTCTTCAGTCGCGATTGGTCGACGTGCGTGTAGATCTGGGTGGTCGCAATGCTGGCGTGGCCGAGCATCTCTTGGACTTGGCGCAGGTCGGCACCGCCGGCCAGCAAATGCGTCGCGAAGCTGTGCCGCATCGTATGCGGGCTGACGGATTCCGGCGCACCAGCTCGGACAGCGTATTTCTTGACCAGCTCCCAGATAGCTTCTCGCCGCAAGCGTTTCCCGCTGCGCGAAAGCAACAGCCAAGGTGGCGGGCTCGTTGCGACAGCCGCCAACTGTGGACGCTCGTGATCGACGTAATCTTGCACCGCCGTCCTGGCGGGTCGACCGATGGGGGCCAGTCGCTGTTTGTTGCCTTTGCCGTGACAAAGACAGAAGCCTTCGGCCAGATGAACGTCGCTCGTCCGCAGGTTCGAAAGCTCCGACGCGCGGCAACCTGTCGCGTATAAGAGTTCGAGCATCGCTCGATCTCGTCGCCCATAGGCGTCGTAACTCTGTGGAGCCTGCAAGAACCGATCGATCATTTGCGGCGAGAGGATTTCGGGAACACGCTGCCACAGTTTCTGGCTGCCGAGCAACTCGGCGAGATTGTCTTTGAGCAAGCCTTCCAACTGGAGATACCGAAAGAACATCCGCAAGGCCACGATGTGGCGTGCGATGCTTGCGGGAGCCAGCTTCAAATCGTGCAGTGTGGCCGCGAAGTCCGACAGATCGGCGATCTTCAGCTCGGTCACGCTGCGGTTTCCGAGCCAACGGCGAAACCGCTGGATGTCCCGTTGATACGCGGCAACCGTGTTATCGGCAAGACGACATTCGCCCCGCAGGTAATCGAGAAAGGCAGCGGCCAGACGCTGTGTCGAATCGCCACGTGCCTGGGGTTGCGGCGGGACCAGTTTCCGTCGAGCGCGGGCCATATTTGAGATCGGGCAAACTTGACTGCGGTTGGGAACCCACGGGGAGGCGTGTATGCTATTCGTGTTTTATAAAGAGCACGGTTGCGGTCGCGATTCACCACGTGCGATGGAGTGTTCCATCATCGCGCTAACGAGGTAGATCTACCTGCCGATCACCGCCGAAGTGTCCGTGATCCTCGGCGATGCTCGGTGGCAGGCCTATGGATAATGTCGGTCGTTCCGGTCGATCGACTTCATCAGACGCCTGCGGTCGGCCAAGTCACGCTCAGCCGGAACGGCTTTCATGCCGATCGTACTGATTATGAAGGTTGTTACGTCGCGGAATCACATTCTGTAGATTCAGCGGCCCTGCGATCCGACTTCAAAACTAACATGCAAAACATCGTTAACGAAAAACCGTACGAGTTTGTTCCACCTCACCGCGGTACTTGGTGGCCGAACTTCATTCAACGCTTCGACCTGTACGGACGTTGGCTCCGAAAGAGCGAGGGCGTCGTTAGTTACGAGTTGCGCAACACCGAACGGCTGAAAGAGTCGCTCGAAGCTGGGCACGGCATTATGCTCGCTCCGAATCATTGCCGGCCGGGGGATCCGTTGGTGTTGGGGTGGTTGGCCAGGCATGTGGGCACCCATGTCTATGGGATGGCGAGTTGGCATCTGTTCAATCAAGGCTGGTTCACGGCCTGGGCGATTCGCAAGATGGGCGGGTTCAGCGTCTATCGCGAAGGAGTCGACCGGCAGGCGATCAACACGGCGATCGAGATTCTCGAGACGGCCGAACGACCGCTCGTCCTGTTTCCGGAAGGAGCCGTCAGTCGGACGAACGACCGGTTGCATGCGTTGTTGGACGGCGTCGCGTTCATCGCCCGAACTGCGGCCAAACGCCGCGCGAAGCATACCGCAGAGGGCAGCGTGGTTGTTCATCCGGTCGGCATCAAGTATCTGTTTCGCGGTGACTTGGCAAACGTCGCTGACGAAGTTCTGACAGACATTGAACGCCGCTTCTCGTGGCTCCCACAAAGGCATTTGAGTGTCTACGACCGCATCGTGAAACTCGGTCGAGGCCTGCTTTGTCTCAAGGAAATCGAGCACTTTGGACAGGAACAATCGGGGCGATTCGCAGATCGCGTGACAGGACTGATCGATCGCTTGCTTCAGCCGCTTGAGGAAGAATGGGTCGGTCGCGCGCAAACTGGATCGGTCGTACCGCGTGTCAAAGCGTTGCGGATGAAGCTGTTGCCTGACATGGTAAACGGCGAGTTGACGGAGGACGAAAGGCAACGCCGCTGGCAGCAGCTGGCCGACATCTATCTGGCACAGCAAGTATCGTGCTATCCGTCCGACTACCTGGCGAGGCCGTCGGTGGACCGTTTATTGGAGACGCTGGAGCGTTACGAAGAGGACTTAACCGACAAGGTGCGTGTTCACGGATCATTGCACGTGATCATTCAAGTTGGCGAGGCGATCGACGTCAGTCCGAATCGCGATCGCAAGGCCAAGGTTGATCCGCTCATGGCGCGTATTGAACGCGACCTGCAATCGATGCTCGATCAGCTGGCCGAGGAGTCGCCGCTGTATCATTCGCCGTTGCCAAAATGAATTCTTGTCGTCCGGCGCAATCCGCATCATCACTACGACCGCCTGGGTGACCTGCCAGCCGGCAATAGTGCGTAACCTACGCTTTCGAAGTCCTTGTTTGCGCCATTGCCGCGCACCAATCCGGATTATTCATCAGCCGCCTGGCGATAGCCTGCGGTTCTCGTGAACTTCGAGAGAACCGCAGGCTATCGCGTGGCGGCTGATTTGCGACGTGTTTTGGACAGGATAGCTGCATCTCCTCTTACAAACGTGTGTTTTGAAGAATGTTGACCGGTTCATGAATAATCCTGGCTAACGAGTTGATTTCGAGGGGACACATCCGTGGTTACGATCGTTCTTGCACTCGCTGTCGCCAATCTGGGGCTAGGATTTGCGCTGGCGGTAGCTCTCGATCGTCTTCCCGTTTTGTCGATGCCACACTTCAAGCGAAGTTCAAAAACGGGCTTGCCGGTTGGTGGTGACACAACCGAGCAGGGCGATGGGCTTCCCGGAAACTCACCGGGCGATGGCTGGTCCCAGAAGCTCCAGGATGCGGAAGTCGACCCGCAGTCCATGACCGAAAGGTTGCTGTGGATCGTCAAGTTGGAGACGAGTTTGCGTCGCGAGCAACTGCTTGAGCTTGACCGGGTGTTCTTCGATTTGCATTCGCCGCAGCCGATCGTCGGTGAGTTGAAGCAGGAACTCGAGTCGTTTCATCAGCTGCTGGAGTCGTGGATCGCCCAATCGGTTATGGAGAAGGAACAAGCGAGCCCGCTCGGCGAAGCGCTGGACGAGTTGCTGCTCGATCAAACACTTCAGTTACGGTCGTGTATCGACGGTCTGGCGGAAGCTGGCCGTGATGACGTGGCCCGGCAACTCGCAACCGCCATGACCGCCGTCAATGTTTTGCGCGACCGGGCAGACGCGATCTTGTGTCATCTATTGACGGCGGAAGATCGATTGCACTGTGTCGCCGACCGTTATCGGACCTTCGGCGAGCACGGCACGCTGACGCACCTCGGACTGGCGGCTCTGTTCGACGAGTGGTGGGCGGACGATCCAGATCACGTCCGTCT
This sequence comes from Planctomycetota bacterium, assembly GCA_027622275.1. GTDB lineage: Bacteria > Planctomycetota > Planctomycetia > Pirellulales > Pirellulaceae. The sequence goes on from JAQBZB010000031.1 coordinate 10,040, forward strand.
CGTGAGCATTGTCATGCTCGACTTGGACCGCTTTGACTCCTTCACGCAGCAAGTCGGTGCCGCGCGAGGTGATATCGCGCTGCTTCGTGTTGGCGACGTGTTACATGATCTGTTACGCAAGGATCGGGGCTTCGATCGAGTTGCGCGGTACAGTGGCCAGCGATTTATCATGTTCCTGGGAGATACTTCTTCCAAGAATGCGGCCAAAGGAGCCGAACGAATCCGGCAGACCATCGAAGCGACCTCCTTCAAGCTGGGAGAAGAAACTTCGGAAGTTACCGCCAGTCTCGCGGTGATCGAGGTCGGCAAAACGGAAGGGCCAGACGCATTCATCCCGCGACTGGAAGCAACATTGAACGAATGTAAGAAGGCAGGCCGGAACTGCGGATATGTCGATGCCGGTGATGGTCCAGCTCCCATCAGATTGCCACAGTATCAGATCAGCGTCCGTGTCATCGAATTGGACGAGCGAGAGGCCGGCTAACGCGGATCATTCCCGTACGAATTGGGCCGCGCAGCGTTTCGCCACCACCACCCGCGCCAGACCCGCCATATCCTTGAGCGTTCGTGCCGTTTCGTAGCCGCTGTGTGCCCTGATAATCTCATGTGTTTGCTGTTCGATCATGGGACTTACTTCCAGCAGCAAGCAACCCCCGATCGCGAGCCGTTCGGCGGCAGCTGGGACCAACCGCTGGATAATCTCAGTACCGGCTGATCCACCGCAGAGTGCGAGATGTGGTTCGTAGCCGGACACTTCTGGGCGAAGTTCCCGCATCTCCGATTCGCTCACGTACGGCGGGTTACTCGCGATCAGATCGAACTGGCGGTCGTCGACCTGCGAGAACAGATCGCTCTCAATCAACTCGATGCGACCAGCGACGCCATGTGCTTCGACGTTTGCTCTCGCGACATCGAGAGCTTTCGAGCTGACGTCGATGGCAGTGATGTGGGCCCGTGGAAGATTCTTGGCGGCACAAACCGCGACAACGCCGCTGCCCGTTCCAACATCGGCAATCGCGAGCGCAGGCTTGCGAACGCCAAGTTCCTTGGCGGCATCGAGCAACGCGACGACGAGAAGTTCTGTTTCTGGACGCGGAATCAACACGTCGCGCGTCACCTTGAACGTGAGCGAATAAAACTCCCGATGTCCGACGAGGTAGGCCACCGGTTCGCCTTCCGCGCGCCGCCTCACGAGTTCGCGAAATCTGCCGCGGATCGCTTCGGGCGGCTCTTCATCAAACGCGGTGTACAGTTCGATGCGTTCGCAGTTGCGCGCCGCTGCCAGTAGAACTTCCGCATCGAGCCGCGGACTGGTCGAATCCTTTTGCTTGAGAAAGTCCGCCGTCCATGTGAGCAGCCGGCCAATCGTCCAAGCTTCTGTTTCCGACATCTGGGCAGCTCTCGCGATCAGGCCGGTTCGTCCATCGAGCCACGAAGCAAGTCGCGATCATGATCGATGAGGGCGTCGGTCACCGGTTGAAGATCGCCGGCGATAACCTGATCCAGCTTATACAGCGTGAAATTGATGCGATGATCGGTAACACGATTCTCTGGGAAGTTGTAGGTGCGGATGCGTTGGCTGCGATCCCCGGAGCCGACCAGCGTCTTACGATGATCGGATCGTTTCTGGGCTTCTTCCGCCCGCTTTGCATCGTAAAGCTTGGACTTTAGTAATCGGAGCGCGATCGAAAGATTTTTGTGTTGGCTGCGTTCGTCGGAACATTGCACGATGAGGCCCGATTCGTGATGGAACAGTCGCACGGCCGACGCTGTCTTGTTGACGTGTTGACCCCCTGGGCCGGCACTTGCCGCGTAGCGTTGAACTTCGTAGTCGTCCGGTTTGAGGTCGATCTCAACGTCTTCCGGCTCCGGCAACACGGCGACCGTTGCAGCGGAGGTGTGAATGCGGCCTTTGGCTTCGGTTTCGGGAACGCGTTGCACGCGGTGCCCGCCGCTCTCGTATTGCAACTCGCGATACACGCATTCGCCTTCGAACGCGAGCGAGATTTCCTTAAAGCCACCCAATTCAGTCACGCTCGAATAGAGAGCCTGGACCTTCCAGCCCTTCTTCTCGGCGTGCCTCTTGTACATTTCGTAGAGGTCACGCGCGAACAACGCGGCTTCGTCGCCGCCCGTTCCGCCGCGAATCTCCATCACGCATCGAGTTCGATTGGCATCCTCGCCGCCGATCGTGGCTTCGAGCAGTTCGTCCCAGAGACGTTCGTTCTTTTCATCCAGGTTCGCCAACTCGTCGTGCGCCATTTGCCGTTCTTCTTTGTCGTCGCTCTCCGCCATCTCGCGCAACTCGGCCATCTCGTTGCGAAGTTTCTGGAAGTTGCGGTACTTTGTCGCGAGTTTGGCGAGCGAGCCATGCTCGCGCGCAACCGCCGCCATGCGGTTCGAATCGACTTGCACCGCCGGGTCGGACATCATCCGCTCGAGTTCTTCGAAGCGGTGCAGTTTTTCGTCGAGCATCTTGCGCATGGGGAAAGCGACTTATCCGCAACGATTGGACGGGGGCGTAGGACATCGGCGCTTCATGCCAGCCGGGACTAGGCCAATGGTGCGCCGATCACGGTAGATGCCAACAGGCTAGGATTCGGCCTTGGCCTTTGCCGGTTTCTTCTTGCCAGCCTTTTGAAGGCTTGCGTAGCTGCCCGCTGCGAACTTCGTCTGGAATTTCTCGATGCGGCCAGCCGTGTCGATATACTTCAACTTCCCAGTGAAGAATGGGTGGCACATGTTGCATATGTCCACCTTCAACTCACTACGGACGCTCCGCGTGGTGAAGGTGTTACCACAACCACAGGTCACAGCGGTTTCGACGTATTTTGGGTGAATGGCGTCCTTCATGTCCCAAGTCCTTGCGGGCGAATATTTACCAAGCTCAGCATCTGTCGCGTTTGGCGAAACCGCAATAATATCATCCGACCCAAAACACCACAAGCCGCAGCAATTGAACGAAAAAAGGGCCAGCCGAAGCTCGCCCTTGGTTTCCTTGCGGACTGTCCGGGAACATTGCGGATCAGATTTCCTCGGCTTCCTCCGACTCCGACTCGGTGTCCGACTCGGCATTGATTTCCGATTCGGCGGCATCCGCAGTCTCAGCCGGCTTGCCAATTTGCTGATATCCGAGATCTCGGAGAACCTCCAGAATCTCGCTGCAAGTCGGGAACATGCGACCACTGGAACGCTTGTAAGCGTCCATTGCTTGCATGAATTCGATCTCTTGATCCGAGTAATCACGCTCGCAAGTGGTGGGGTCGATCTGACGGCGACGCGGTACCTTGCGCCGCAGGGCTTGTCGGCGTTCTGCCGCAACTGGTTTGTCGGACGTTCGGCGATCTTCACTGTCTCGGCGATCAGTAGGTAGGCGTCGGTCGAGAGTAACTTCTGTCTTCTTCGTGCGTGCCACAGTATTCCTCCAAAGCATCAGCCTGCGGAATACCCGTCCATAGGTGTACGTTTAGCGATCCGGCTATAGAACGAAGATCGGAACGAGGCGATGTGAAAGTGCAACGCTTAGGAAAAAGAAGAGGTTGTTCTGGGCCTTGCGGATTGCACGGATATTAGCGTCTGCGGGAACATTCCGGATGCACAGGCGGATTGGCGGCACAGAGGCGCGGAGGACACAGTATCGAAACTCGCGAACGCACACGGTGTTCTCCGTGCGACCGTGTTTCAAAGTCTTAAGCACCGTTCGAGGAATTAGTGAGCGGAATGGCGCTAGCCACCGGTTCTTCGTGCGCCGTGAAACACCGGCGGCTAGCGCCGTGCCGCTCACCTGAATTCGGACAGGTATTTCTCGAACGGTCCTGAGTGACTTAGCTAATCGGAGGCCGGACACCGTGGTATTGCGCCTGCGGTTCGACGGGCTGACGCTCTGAGTACCCGGGTAACGTGCGCCACAACGTGTCGAGAGCGAGGTTGAAGGTGACTGCCAGAGGTCGAATACCGCTCGCGAGTTCATCGACCGGTTCAAAGATGCCGAACCGATGTTCCGAGAGTCGAACCATCAGCTGATGCATCAGCACACGCAAGTCTTCGGACTCTTGCGCGGTGAGCGTTCTCACGGCAATTTGTCGAGGTGCTGGTGTCACGAGCGCGAGTCCGCCGCCGCTCCGTCCATCCTTTGGCCGGAATCGAACACGGTCCCCGGCGAAAGGAAGCAGAGCGATCATGATCGTCGCTGCCGTAGCAAGTGCGACCATCATATAGCGCCTGTTGCTCCGCCGGCGCCGGTCGATTCGCATTTGATCGAGGACGCGATGCCCCATCTCCTTCGGGCACAGTGGCTGCGGAAGCGGATGCAATCGTAGTCCCGCGAACAACCGGCTCTGTGCATGCAAGACCTTGCCACAGGCGTCACAATCTCGCGCATGCCCACGAAGCATTTCGTCCTGCTCGACGTTCTTGCGGTCGTCGAGCAGTTGTTGGAGTCGTTGTTCAAACTTTGCGCACTGCATAACTCGAATCCTCGATCACTTCGCGCTGTTGAAGGAAGCGGATCAGCTCCAATCGCGCGCGGTGTATCCATGTTTTGACGGTTCCCAATGGCCGACTCATGGCGTTGGCGATCTGCTCGTAGCTCAACTCGTGCTGGTGAAACAAGACGAAGGCCTGCCGATAATCCGCTCGAAGCTGTTCGAGGCCAAGTGCTACTTCTTCTGCCAGATGCTTCGCCGGCATAGTGTCTGGACGATGGTCGGGGACCGGTTCAATGAACGCTTGGCTGGTCGGACGTCGCCGTCGCGACGCGAGTGCCGTACGACATCGGTTTCCGGCGATCGCGAACAGCCAAGGCTCGAAATCGCGCTCATGATCCCACTTCGCGAGATTCTTTAGCACACGAACGAACGTCTCCTGAACAGCATCCTCGGCGTCTTCACGGCTGCCCAACATGCGATAACAGAGTCCAAACACTTGTCCCTGAAACCTCTCGACCAGCGCTAACATGGCAGACTGCTCCCCTGCCAGGCAGCGATTGACCAGTATTCGGAGATCTTCCATCAAGCCATTCTCTCCGGCTCACGGTGCCGGTTATGGGACGATACCCCAACTTGAAACGTATGGTTTCAGCAACCATTCGGAATTCGAGTCGCCGGTGTATTCTAGTTGCCGTTGAAGATATTGGATTCCCACAAAAAGAAAAACGCCTGTAGCGGCGACAGGCGTTGGTGAACGGTCGTGGTTGGTGCGCATCACGACTAACGGTTGTTGAAGAACTTCTTCAACATGTCAGCTGCCGCGTCGCGTGACGAGGCCGCATCGGCCTTCTCCATTTCAGGCAACTTTCCGGGGGCTTGCTTCTTGGGGCGTTCGAGTTTCTTCGTGCCCGATTCACTTGTGTCCGCAGCCGGCAATTCGACGTCATCAACACTATCGAGCGTTCTCTTGGCAGCTTCGAGTGCGATTCGATCGGTTTCATCCAGCTTGAATTGCCGCGTGTCCGGGTCCGACTTCTTCTGGGACTTCTCGGCCGTATCGGATTCATGCAGCCATTCGCTGATGTCAAAGTCGAGCGACGCGCTATCGGCATCGCGTTGTGCAGGGGCCGCCGCTGGCTCGGGAACTCGCTTGCGGTCCTTGATCATCACCTCGAACTCAAGCCGCCCAATCTGTAGGTGATCGCCGGATTCGAGTGATTGATCGGCGGCGAGCCGCTCGCCGTTCAGGTAAGTCCCGTTACGACTATTCAAGTCGCGGATCACGACCTCGTCGTCGTCATCGTTGATTAGGATCGCGCAGTGATTGCGGCTGATTGCTTCGCTCTTGGGACGCATGTGGCAATCGTCACCTCGCCCAATCAAGAACCGCTTCACCGGAACAGCCAGTTCCTTGCCCGAGTTCTTTCCTGCCAGAACCTTTAACTTGACTTGCATATGCACCTTTCTACACGATGGCGCGAGCCGAGAAGAATTTTGTCTGCACGGCATTGCGAGTGTCGAGTATCAGTCGCCTCTTAACTCATTCGCCCAGTTCGGTGCGGCGGCTTTACCTTGCAACAAAGAAGCTTAATGAAAAAGAGTGTGAACGTCAAATATCGTAACACTTACGGGGGAACCAAAGGTTAGCGTTTGCGGGTCCACAGCTGGTGAGAAAAACGCGCTCGCTCGATGCTCGTGGCGACCGAGGACTCAGCTTCCGTTAGCGCGGACGGTGCGAACTCGAAACCGAATTGCTTGCCTAAACTTTGTGACCACTCTTCGACTAGTTCGCGTACGCTAACGGTCGTCCCGGCTAGTTCAGCCAGTCCGGGGAGTGCCGCGGCGTTCGGCGAACGTGCGAGAAGGATACTTCCGTGTTGTAGCAATGCTGCTTGATGGCGTCGTTGCGCGCTGCCGGCGACTTTTGCGTCCCCAACGAGGATATCAAGCGAGCTTCGTCGCTGAAAGCAAAGGAAAGGCTCGGGTTTTGTTTCGACGACAGCATCGCCCCACAGCGTTGCTTCGATGCCGTACGCCGCCAAAGTCGCGATCAATGACTCGTGGAACTGCTTCACGAAGTCTTGGGCCGAGGATGAGAAGCGGTTGCGGGTCGGCGTGACAAAGCTGTAGGTCAACTCGCGATCATGAACGATCGCCCCTCCGCCGGTGGTTCGTCGGACAACCGGCAAAGTCGCACTCGGCGGGTGCGCGCCGCGAGCTTCTAGTTGCTGGAAGTACCCCAATGACAAGGTCGGCTGATCCCATTGATAGAACCGCAGGGCCGAGCCACGGTGCTGCCCCGCCCATTGAAGTAGCGTTTCATCGACGGCCATGTTCCACGAGCCCCGAGCCGGCTCGTCGATAATTAGGCGGGTGTCCATTTCAACACGGGGGTCCACTTCAACACGAGGTCCATTTCAACACAGGGTTGCGAGCAGCTTGGACTTCGTTGGGGCGGCTGATCGGAGTCGTATGCGGGGCCTCGTGTAACAGATCCGCCGCTTCGTCCGTGATGCGGAACAACGCTTCGGCAAAAGCGTCGAGCGTTTCCTTACTCTCCGACTCGGTGGGCTCGATCATCATCGATTCGGAAACCGTGAGCGGGAAATAAACGGTCGGTGCATGGTAGCCAAAATCGAGCAGTCGTTTGGCGATGTCCATCGCGCTGATTCCTTTGGTCTTCTTTAGCTCGCTCGCAGTCGCCACGAACTCGTGCATACACCGCTCGCCGTGAGGAACTGGCAAAAAATGCTTGACGCGACTGAGCAGATAGTTCGCGTTCAATACCGCATTCTCGGAGGCTCGGCGGAGACCATCTGGCCCGTGCGTGCGGATGTAGCAGTACGCGCGAACAAGAACCCCGACGTTCCCGAAGAACGCTCGCACGCGACCGATCGACTTGGCTCGCTCGTAGTCGAGTGCGAAACGGCCATCACGTTGGCAGACGACAGGTGACGGGAGATAAGGCCCAAGCTTATCGGTGACGCAGATCGGCCCCGCGCCTGGTCCGCCGCCGCCATGTGGTCCGCTGAAGGTCTTGTGTGGGTTGTAGTGCATCATGTCCGCACCAAAATCGCCGGGGCGAGCGATGCCGAGGATGGCGTTCATGTTGGCGCCGTCGAGATAGATCAGCCCGCCCTCTTTGTGAACGCGATCGGCGATTTCAGCGACTTGATCGTCAAAGATGCCGAGCGTACTCGGGTTCGTGATCATGAAGACGCCGACTTGCTCATCCAACTTGGAACGCAAGTCGTCGAGGTCGACCAAGCCACGCGGGTCGCTCTTGATCGTGACCGCGTCGAAGCCTGCCATGCGAGCACTCGCCGGGTTGGTGCCGTGTGCGCTGTCCGGCACCAGTACTTTCGTACGCTTCTCGCCCAGATCGTCGAAGTAGGCGGCCGCGACCATCAAGGCTGTCAATTCGCCGTGTGCTCCGGCAGCAGGCTGCAACGACACTGCCGGCAACCCCGAGATCTCGGCGAACATATCTTGCAATTCGTACAACAGCTGCAGCAGACCCTGCACGGTCTCGTCCGGTTGATACGGGTGGAGATCGGCGATGCCGGGAAGGTTGGCGAGCCGCTCGTTCCGCTTGGGGTTGTGCTTCATGGTACACGAGCCCAGCGGGTAGAAGTGCGTATCGACCGACATGTTGAGCGTCGAGAGATTCGTGAAGTGACGAACGACGTCCGGCTCGGTCAACTCGGGCAGCGGCGGAGGTGCCGCCGCGCGACAATGCTCTGGTAGAAGATCCTCGATTGGCCGCGCGGGCACATCGGGCCGCGGAAACCGAGTCGCACGGCGACCGGGCTTCGATAGTTCAAAGATTGGTTGCGTCGCGCGCGTGTTTCGCATGGGCATCCGGGCCTTATACCGAGACCACTGAGTCGGTGACGGACGCACGAGTCAGGCTGTCCGCCAACTGGTCGATTTCGTGTTTCGTTCGCTTCTCGGTGACCGTGACGAGGAAGCAGTCGGCGAGATCGGGATACCATTTCGCGAGCGGAATGCCTGCCAGAATTCCCAATTCGTGACACTCGGCCAACACTTCAGCCACTTTACCTTTGGTATCGCGGATCACGAACTCCTTGAAGACTGGCTGTGGGAAGGCCAGCTCGAAGCGATCGTCCGCGACGATTTGCTCGATCGCGTAGTGTGCTTTTTGAAGGCACAACTCGGATACCTCACGCAGGCCCTGCGGACCCAGGGCCGATAAGTAGATCGCGGCTCGCAGCGCAAACAACCCTTGATTCGTGCAGATGTTACTGGTGGCTTTTTCGCGACGAATATGCTGCTCCCTTGTTTGCAGCGTCAGCACCCAACAGCGTGTTCCACGGCGGTCGACCGTTTGTCCGGCGATTCGTCCCGGCATTCGCCGCACGAACTGTTCGCGACATGCCATGATCCCGAGGTACGGGCCGCCGTATTGCATCGGCGTGCCGAGCGATTGGCCCTCGGCGACAACCACGTCCGCGCCAGCGTCGCCGGGACGTTTCATCACGCCAAGACTGATCGGATCGCAGGAGACGACCAGCAGCGCCCCGCGGTCGTGAGCGATCCGCGCGACTCGCTCGGCTTCTTCGACACAGCCGAAGAAGTTCGGTTGCTGCAATAAAACGCAGGCCGTGTTGTCATCGACTGCGTTCGCCAATTCTTCGACCGAGACGACTCCGTCGGGCGACCCGACGGTGACCAATTCGGCATTGAGATGGGTGAAGTAAGTCTCGATGATCTGGCGATACTCCGGGTGGACACTCGCTGTCGTCACAACCCTGGAACGCTTTGTCACACTCATGCACAACAGCGCGGCTTCAACCGCCGCGCTGCCGCCGTCGTACAGGCTGGCGTTCGAGACGTCCATGCCGGTCAACTGGCAGATCAGCGTTTGGTACTCGAACGTAACTTGCAGGTTGCCCTGGCTGACTTCCGGTTGATACGGCGTGTAGGACGTATAGAACTCGCCGCGGGAAGCGATCGCATCAACCACCGCGGGCACGAAGTGGTCATAGCTGCCGCCGCCCAGGAAACAGATCTTCTGCCCCGCATGTTCGTTCTTGGCGGCCAATGTCTGAATATGCTGCGTCAGTTCCAATTCGCCCATCGCGGCTGGGATATCGAGAGGCCGCTTTAATCGTAGCGAGCTTGGAATCGGGGCAAACAGCTCTTCGATCGATGCCGCTCCGATGGCGTCGAGCATCGCCTGCTGATCTTCGGGGGTGTTGAATGTGTAAGGCATTGGGAGGGGCAGAGGTCAGGGGTCAGAGGTCGGGGGTCAGGGTTCCTTAGCCTTCCTCGGCACACTGTTTTTGATAGGCGGCGTAGTCGAGTAGTTTGGCCAGCGAACTCTCGTTCGTGAGCTTCACCTTGATGATCCAGCCGGCGTTGTAGGGATCGGCGTTCAGGGTTTCGAGGGAATCAGGTAGGCTTGTATTCACGGCGATGATCTCGCCCGTAACCGGGCTGTACAGCGGGCTCACCGCCTTCACCGATTCGACCTCGCCAAACTCGCGGCCCGCCTCGACCGCGGTGCCGACCGACGGAAGCTCCATGTAGACGAGATCGGTCAGTTGCTCGACGGCGAATGCCGAAATGCCAACCGTTGCCACCTTGGCACCATCTTCGTCTACGACCTTCGCCCATTCGTGCGTCTCGGCAAATAGCAGTTCGTCGGGGTTCACCGTGGATTCCTTTCGGCATTATGAGTTCAAGGCAACCGCCCACCAAGGCGTCAAATACGGAGTCGTTTGTAGAACGGCAACGGCACCACGCGTGCGGCCTCGGCGCGACCGCGAATGTCGACCGCCAGTTCGACACCTACGTCGGCGGCGTTCGGTTGAACATAAGCCATCGCAATCGGCCGCTCAAGCGTTGGCGAGAACGTACCGCTCGTAATCTCCCCGACCGCGTGGCCATTGGCCAGCACGGGATAATGCTCGCGCGGAACCCGCTTGCTGCTCAATTCCAATCCGACGCGCTGGACGCGGTTCGGCCTCTCCTGCAACTCTCGCAATGCCGCCGAGCCGATGAAGTCTCGATCCGTCAGATGAACCGCGAACCCAAGCCCAGCTTGAAACGGGTCGATCGCTTCCGACAGTTCATGTCCGTACAGCGGCATCGCTGCTTCCAACCGCAAGGTGTCTCGCGCGCCAAGTCCGGCTGGCCGAACACCAAACGCTTCGCCTTCCGCGAACAGCCTTTCCACGACGGCGGCTGCTGACTCAGCAGCGACGATCAGTTCGCAACCATCTTCGCCGGTATAGCCGGTGCGGCTCACGATTCCCGCGTGGCCCGCAATTTGCGAGGCTTGACCCGTGTAGTATTGCATGTCGCCCAGTCGCACATCCACCAGCGGCTGAAGTGCGTTCAGCGCTTGTGGTCCTTGAACCGCGATCATGGCCGTTGCGACGGTCTGATCTCGGAACGTCACGCCGTCCGCGTCGGTCAGATGTCGTTCGATCCAGGCGACGATCTTCGCACGATTGCTGGCATTGACGACCAGCAGATGAAACGGTTTGTTGCGGACGTCGGCCTGATGATAAACGAGCACATCGTCCAGGATGCCGCCCGCTTCATTAGTGACAAGCGAGTAGCGAATCAGTCCCCGGCCCAGCCCCACAACCCGTCGCGTCAGCAAGCGATCAAGGAACTTGGCCGCGCCCTCGCCATCGAAACGCAAACGCCCCATGTGCGAGATATCAAAGACGCCGACGGCACTGCGAGTCGCTTTGTGTTCCTCGACGATCGACGAATACTGAACCGGCATTGACCAGCCGGCGAAGTCCACCATTCGCGCGTTGCGAGCGACGTGCCAATCGTAAAGTGGCGTACGTGCGAGAGCGACATCCATGTAGCGATCCGTGAGCGGTGGGCCGGCAGCGGTTGGGCGGCGATGAACTCACGAATTGTAACGCAACACAGATCGGCTGCCAGCGGGGCGGCTGAGCGGCCTTTCTGGGAAAGCTTTCAAACGTGCGCCCTGCGTTGCGGGGCCGACTCGTCTGGCAGATCTTAGGCGTCCCGGGGGCGGCGCCGCTTTCCCTTGGCAGGCGCTTTCTTGCTCGATGCCTTCCGCCCCGTCACCTTCTTCTCGAATTCACGCCGCTTGCCACCCGACTTTTTCGCCGCTTGATGTTCTCGGTGCGGGTGTGGCAGTTGCTGGCCCACCTTTTTCGGTGGCGTGTGTTTCGTGGATGTCACGATGCGAAAATCCAGCGAGCGTCGATCGACGTCCACGTGAGCGATCTCGACTCGGATCAAATCACCCAGGCGGAACGAATTGCCGGCGCGGCGGCCAACCAGACTGTGCGTGTCGGGATCGAATTGGTAGTTGTCGTCGTGCAGCGACGAGATGTGGATCAAACCATCTGCCGGCAATTCACGACCGGTGGCGAATAAGCCAAAGCGTTCCACGCCGGTAATCACGGCATCCATCTGCTCGCCAACGCGCGAACTGAGGTACGTCAGCAGTTTTACTTTGATCAGCTCACGTTCTGCCGCAGCCGCGCGTTGCTCGCGTTCCGAGCAATGTTCGCCGAGCAAGGCTTGCTGATCGAAATCGTTCCACGGTGTCTTGCCGCGCACGATGGCCTCGATCATCCGGTGGATCGTCAGGTCCGGATAGCGGCGAATCGGCGACGTGAAGTGACAGTAGTTGCGGCTGTTCAGTGCGTAGTGTCCTTCCGCCTCCGGGCTGTAGACCGCCTTCTTCATCGCTCGCAGCACCGCATAGTGAACGGCGTGCTCTTCCGGTTGCCCAACGACTTGTTCGACGATCCGCTTGATTTCGAAGCGGCTTTCCAAGCTCTCGCATTCGATCCCCAGCTCACGCATGAACTGAGCCAGATTCTTCAGCTTCAAGGGATCGGGATTCGCGTGTGTGCGTCGCAGGAAGTGCAGTTCTTTATCCGACAACAGTGTCGCCACTGCTTCGTTCGCGGCGAGCATGAACTCTTCGATGATCTGATGGCTTTCGGTGTTTTTCGAAAGATGCGCGCCGCTCACCTTGCCAGCGTCGTCCAAATCGATCTTGATCTCGGGCAAGGTCAGCTCGATGGACCCAGCGTCGAGCCGGCGCCGGCGCATGATCATCGCCAATTCGTGCATCCGGCCCACGAGATCGAACACCTTCGGCTCCAACTTCGTTCGCCAGGGCTCACGATCCGCCAGATATTCGTCGATCTCTTCGTAATTGAATCGATGGGCGCTCTTGATCACGCCGCAAAATACCTCGGTGGCCACCGGGGCCCCGCCAGGAGTGAACTCGATGATCGCCGTCTTGGTATAACGCACGCGATGCGGTTGGAGACTGGCCAGGTTGTTTGAGATCACTTCCGGAATCATCGGGATGACGCGATCCGGCAAGTAGACGCTGGTGCCGCGGTCGCGTGCTTCTCGATCCAGCGGCGAACCTAGCGGCACGAAGTGCGAGACGTCGGCGATATGCACGCCGAGTCGCCAATGTCCGTTGTCGAGTTTCTCGAGCGAGATGGCATCGTCAAAGTCCCGGGCGTCGAACGGATCGATCGTGACCACGGTTTCGTGAGTGAAGTCACGACGGTCATCGCCGATCGATTCGTCGAATTTTTCTGCTTGAAGCCGCGCCGCTTCGAGGACATCCTCTGGAAAATCGTCCGGCAAGTTGTACTCGCGGATGATTGACAGCGTGTCGACTCCGGGTGTGCCGCGAGCCCCGAGTACCTCGACGATGACGGCTTCGCCGTCGCGGGTATGCGACGGGAAGTGAACCATCTCAATGACGACTTTGTCACCGCTGCGCGCGTTCTTCGCGCCGGCGTCGCCGACAAACGTCGGCCGCGCGAAGACTTTGCCGTCCACCTGCACAAAGCCCATCCCGCTCCGCTCGAAGTAAACGCCGACAAACTGATTCTTATCGCGTTCCAGAATCTCGACGATCTCGCCCCGCACGCGCTCTCCAACCCCGCCGCGATTCTTCAACCGCACAGCAACCAGGTCGCCGCTGGACGCATCGAGCGTCTTGGTCTCGGAGATGTGAATGTCCTCGCCGATCCGTTTGGCAACGTCCGGATCTTGGGGGCGGACGAAGCCGAAACCGGCTGCTGCCTTGCGAAAGGTTCCCGTGACAAAACTAGTCGGTGTGGTGGTGCTGGCCTTCGCCCCCGGCAACGCCACCAAATGGCTAGCCCCATACGCCAGCAGTCCCTTCTTCGCCAGCCGCTTCACCGCTTTGCGAACTTCGGAGGCGCGCTCCTTCGGCAGCCCCAACTTCTTGGCAATGACTCGTGGCTTGACTGGTTGGTAGTTCGGTCGCGACACAAACTCCAACACCGCATCTGCTAGATCAGCAGGATCGATTTGTTGTTCTTCCATCGGTTCTACTGTAGTCAGTGTTTGTAGGCAGAGCTATGGGGAGGTGGCGTTGCCGACCGGCTTGATAATTTGCGCGGGCGCAAAGCGGGAACGACATGTCCCTGACCGTAAACAGGCGTTACCGTCTGGTATCTGGCTTCGAATTCCAGCAAGAAATGAAAAACGGCAAATGACCTGCGGCATCTGCCCTGCCCCGCTTGCATACCGCGCTGCCCAGGTCATTCACCGTTCCTGCCCCCGTTAGAGACACCAACTTCATCGCCCAACAACGTGTCCCTGTAATACTTATTGAAAAACGGAGACAAAACCGGGTCGGAATTCCGGCGACTATTGGGGAAAAGTTAGAAATAAATCGAAATGTTCGAAAACCGTTGGGTTTTTGCACCTTGACCTGAGATCTTTTTTGACAGCCGTCATGCGGAAAATGAGCGGCGGCAGCACTGCATGGCCGCGTGAATTTCGAAAGCTGGAAGCGAACATGAACCTTCACGGGCGAGTGGCCGTAGCGTCTCCGTCGCTCCGATCGCACATTTGACGGTTTGGAGTCGCTCGCTTATGCTGGCGTTGGTACGACTCGTCTTCGGCTTCGTTCCCAGGCGGGCTCTGACAACATGTTCCTGCGAATTGCAATCTCAATGACCGCTTTCAACCCTCGCGCGATAGGCCGTCTCGGACTTGCGGTGGCGGCATTGTTGTTCTTCAGCGTGGCCGCGACGAAAGAAACACAAGCCTCTTGCGGTGACTATCTTGTCATCGGTGGCATCAACCACACGATGAATCAAGCTGGCGAGGAGATGAGTACGAGTGCGGATGCGTCTCGGACGCCCGTTCGCTCCCCCTGCCACGGCCCGCAGTGCCGTCCATCACCGGCCATGCCGATTCCGCCCCTGCCCGTCCAAAGTGGGCCGAGTCAGCAGGAGCGAGCCCACCTTCAACGACTGAGCGATCTCAATCTCCCATCGCCGTTTTGGTATCGTGTCGTGGAAACATCGGCGCGATCGACTCCTGGCTTTCCCTTCCGACTAGAGCGACCTCCACACGCCTAGGCTTGGACATTCTCGTCCAACTCGCGCACGAACATACGCTGCGTTCAATTCGCATGACGTGCGCGGCCACTTGATCGCACTTGCGTTGTCAGACTACCTGCCGCAGGCGCGAACAGTTGCATGGACTTGAACGCACCGATCTAGCTATCGATCGAGCGTTGTCCGTGCGTGGATACTAGGCAACTTTTCACCGTGGAGTTCGTTACATGTCTGAGTCATCATCGCCCTTAGAACCTGCTGCGCTCGCGGCTCAGGGTGCGCCGAAGAAATACGTGCGGGCCGTCAGCCCACGTCTTCGCAAGCTGCTGTACTTCATTTTTGCACTCGTCGCGTTGCTCGGTGCCAACGCAGCTTATCTCGCGAGCATCACCGCCTTCGAGTGGGCTCAGCAGCGGACTTATCAGAATTACTTCTATCAGTACATGTTCCTCGCACACTTGGTGCTGGGGTTGGTCCTCGTCGTGCCGTTCGTTGTGTTCGGCGTGTTTCACATGCTCGCCGCCCGCAACCGGCGCAATCGCCGAGCCGTGCGGATCGGGTATGTTCTGCTTGGCGCGAGCATCGTCGTTCTAGTCAGCGGCATCCTGCTGATGCGGATCGCCGGCTTTGATTTGAGGCAGCCGCTGGCTCGAAAGACGGTGTATTGGCTGCACGTGATCGTGCCGCTGGCCGTCGCTTGGTTGTACTGGCTCCACCGTCTGGCCGGGCCCCGGATCAAGTGGCGGATCGGACTGAGCTATGCCGGATTCGTTGGCGTGGTCGTGCTCATCATGGTCGGGATGCACACGCAAGACCCGCGACAATGGTATGCCCAGGGCCCTGAATCCGGTGTGAAGTACTTCGAGCCGTCCTTGGCGCGGACGACAACGGGAAAATTCATTCCGGCGGAGAGCTTGATGAACGATGCCTACTGCAAGAAGTGCCATGCCGATGTTCACGCCGCCTGGAGCGATAGCGTCCACCGCTTCAGTTCATTTAATAATCCGCCGTATCTCGCCAGCGTCAACGGAACGCGCGAAGTCTCCTTGAAGCGGGACGGCAGCGTCCAAGCATCGCGCTGGTGCGCCGGCTGTCACGACCCGGTACCGTTTTTCAGCGGCGCGTTCGACGACCCGAAATTCGATATGGTCAATCATCCGACTTCCCAAGCCGGCATCACTTGCACCGTCTGTCACGCGATCACCAACGTGAACAGCACACGAGGCAACGCGGACTATACGATCGAAGAGCCGCTGCATTATCCGTTCGCGTACAGCGAGAACCCGGCCCTGCAATGGATCAACAATCAACTCGTGAAGTCCAAGCCGGAATTCCATAAACGGACCTTCCTCAAACCGTTTCATAAGACCGCCGAGTTCTGTTCGGGTTGCCATAAAGTTCACCTGCCGTTTGCGTTGAATCACTACAAGGAATTCCTGCGGGGTCAGAATCATTACGATCCGTACCTGTTGAGCGGCGTTTCCGGCCACGGTGCGCGCAGCTTCTATTACCCGCCCAAGGCGCAGGACAACTGTAACGGCTGCCACATGCCGCTGGCGGCTTCCGGCGATTTCGGTGCCAAGTTCTTTGAAGGCGCGTCCAAGCTGAGCGTTCACAATCATCTATTCCCGGCGGCAAACACCGGCATTGCCTGGCTGCGTGACAAGCCGGATGTGATTGCCGCTCATCAGAAGTTCCTTGACGGAGCGATGCGAGTCGACATCTTCGGAGTCCGCCGGGGAGGCGAGATTGACGGCGAGTTGATCGCGCCGCTGCGCCCCGAAGTACCGACACTCAAGCCGGGCGAGAAGTACTTGCTCGACGCGGTCATTCGCACGCTGAAGCTGGGACATCTCTTCACGCAAGGCACGGTCGACTCGAACGAAGTGTGGCTCGACGTGACCGTGACTTCCGGCGACCGGATCATCGGCCGCAGCGGAGGCGTGGACTCCGATCGGCAGAACGAAGTCGACCCGTGGGCTCACTTTGTCAACGTGTTCCTGTTGGACAAGGATGGGAATCGCATCGATCGCCGTAATGCCGAAGACATCTTCACGCCGCTTTACAACCATCAGATTCCACCCGGTGCCGGGCAAACGGTTCACTACGAGTTGCAGTTGCCAGATGAACTCGCCGCTCCCGTAACGGTTGACGTGAAGCTGCAATATCGCAAGTTCGACCAGCGGTACATGGACATGGTTGCGAAGAGCAACGAGAAACGTGGCCAAATCATTCGCGGCCACGAGCCAGGCAAGCCTTACGAGAACGAACTGCCAATCACGACGCTCGCCATCGACAGCGTGACGTTTCCGGTCGAGGGTGTCGAGGCCGACGTCACCAACGCGCCGCGCGAGATACCACCGTGGCAGCGCTGGAACGATTACGGCATCGGCTTGCTGCTGAAAGGCAAAGGCGAACTGCGGCAGGCCGCCGAGGCGTTTACCGAAGTCGAGAAGCTGAATCGTTGGGACGGCCCGATGAATCTGGCTCGCGTTTACAACGCGGAAGGCCGCGTCAAGGAGGAAGCAGTCGCGGCGTTGCAGCGGGCCGCTGAATATAGTGGCGAGGAGGGCTATCCGCGTTGGACGTGGGCCTGGCTCAGCGGCGTCGTCAACCGGCAGAATGGACGGTTCGACGAAGCGATCCTCAACCTCCGCAGTGTGCTCGAAGATCGCACGCCCGACATGGAGAAGCGAGGGTTCGATTTCAGCCTCGACTTCGAAGTCATCAACCTGCTTGGCCAAACGCTGTTCGATCAAGGACGCCTTCGCGCGCGGCAAGGGCGCGACGAGGAAGCTCGCCAGTTGTGGCAAGAAGCCATCGCCATGTTCGAGAAGACACTGGTCATCGACTCGGAAGACGTGACCGCTCATCACAACTTGCAACTCTTGTACGCCGAACTCGGTAACGACGCGAAGTCAAAAGAGCACGAGCGCCGGCACCGTCGCTATAAACCCGACGACAATGCGCAAGGCCGCGCTGTGCGTTTGGCACGAGAAAAGTATCCAGCTGCAAATCACGCAGCCGAGGCCGTCGTCAAATATCCGCTTCAGCGCGCCGGCGCACCGGGCTTGTAAAGTAGCCCTCACGCTCCGTCGTGATGAGCCTGTTCGATACGACTACCAACATGAAGAACTCCTGCCGCGATTCAAGTTCAACTCAGAAGGCTCATCACGGCGGAGCGTGATGGCTACATTTGAAAACTAAACTGCGAGGTGGATTATGAATGACAAAATACCGGCGTCGGTCAGTGAGTTCGACGCTGAGACGGAAGAACGGGACGACGCCGTGATCGGCACGGCGCTGCGCTGGTCGCTGGCCGTGTTTGGTGTGATCGGCATCGTCGGTGGAGCGGTCGCGTTCGTGCTGACACGGCCGGAGCCACCTCCGCCGGTGATTGAAACCAAACTGGCGGCGGTAGAGAAACGCGAGGTCTCGCAAGTCGCGATTCCGCGAGTTCCCTTCACCGACGTGACCGAATCGGCCGGCATTCACTTCCAGCACGAAAATGGATCACGCGGCAAAAAGCTGCTGCCCGAAACGATGGGCGGCGGATGCGCGTTCTTCGACTTCGACGACGACGGCGACCAGGATATCCTGTTCGTCAACGGTCAGCCGTGGCCCTGGGACAACGACAGCAAGATAGACGGTGAAGAGCAGCCCGCGACATTGGCCCTGTACCAAAATGATGGTGCCGGACAATTCGAGGATGTGACGAAGGATTCGGGTCTCGACATCTCGCTCTACG
This sequence comes from Planctomycetota bacterium, assembly GCA_027622275.1. GTDB lineage: Bacteria > Planctomycetota > Planctomycetia > Pirellulales > Pirellulaceae. The sequence goes on from JAQBZB010000031.1 coordinate 28,588, forward strand.
GAATGGGAGCCGCCGTCGGCGACTACGATCGTGATGGCCGCATCGACGTCTTCGTTTCGGCGGTCGGAACGAATCATCTGTTCCACAACGAAGGGGCCGGCAAGTTCCGCGATGTGACCGACGCGGCCAACATCGGCGGCGCGGCGGACGAATGGAGTTCGAGTTGCGGCTGGTTCGACTACGACTCCGACGGCGATCTCGACCTGTTCATCTGCAACTACGTGAAGTGGTCTCGCGAGTATGACGAGTCGCAAGGCTTTCAATTGGTCGGTGGCGGACGCGCTTATGGCCGACCGCAGAACTTTGAAGGGACGTTCCCCTATCTCTATCGAAACGAGGGGAACGGCAAGTTCACGGAAGTCGCCGAAGCCGCCGGGTTGCACGTGCGGAATACGGCCACCAACGTGCCGATGGCAAAATCGCTCGGCGTCACGTTTGCAGACTTTGACGAAGATGGACGCATCGACATTATCGTCGCCAACGATACCGTCCAGAACTTGCTCTTTCATAACCAAGGCGACGGTTCATTTGCGGAAGTCGGCGCGATCGCCGGTGTGGCCTTCGACATGAGCGGCAATGCGCGCGGCGCGATGGGAATCGACGCGGCTCGCTTTCGCGACAACAACGCGATCGGCATCGCGATCGGCAACTACGCCAACGAGATGACCGCCCTGTATGTGTCGCACGGAGACCAGATGCAGTTCATGGACGAAGCGATCTCGACCGGCCTGGGGCCGAACACGCGGTTGGAGTTGACGTTCGGCGTCTTCTACTTCGACTATGACCTCGACGGCCGTCTCGACTTGTTCGCGGCCAATGGTCATTTGGAAGAAGACATCAACCGCATCCAGCCGAGCCAGCATTACAAACAGCCGCAGCAGCTGTTTTGGAACTGCGGCCGCGAGCAGGATACCGAGTTTCTGCCGGTCCCAGCGGCGAACTGCGGCGACGATCTGCTCCAGCCAATGGTCGGCCGCGGCGCGGCTTATGCGGATATCGACGGCGACGGCGATCTCGACGTCTTGGTGCTCGGCTGTGGCCAGGCTCCGCGGTTGCTCCGCAACGACCAGCAACTCGGTCATCACTGGCTGCGCTTCAAACTCACTGGCACTCACTGCAATCCCAACGCCATCGGAGCCTGGATCGAAGTCCACCTCGGCGAGAACATCCTGAAACGACAAGTGATGCCGACGCGCAGCTACCTCTCCCAATCCGAATTGCCCGTCACGATTGGACTCGGCAAGTCGGATTCCGTCGACCGAGTCTCAGTCCATTGGCCCGACGGCACGACCCAAGAAATCCAGGACGTGCCGGTCGACAGGTTAATCGAGGTGCGGCAACTTGGAGCACAACTTGCGTTATGAGCCCCATTGGACCCATAATGGTAAACGCAAGGCGCTGTGTAACACGAGACGATGTGCCACACGACGCGATTCATGAGGGAACCTGATGTTGATACGACAGTACGCAACGGCAGCGGCAGGATTTTGCGCGCTGACTTTTCTTTGTCCGTTCGATGCGGCGGGGCAATTCGATGTGGAGGTGCAAGAAGCTCCTGCCGTCGCCGCGCCCGCGCCCGCGGCTGGACCGCAGCGGATTATTCGTGGGCCGGATGGAAAGCCAATGGTCGTGCAACCCGGTCAGCAGCCGATGCCGCCGGGCGAGGCGAAACCGGGTGGCGATCCGTCGAAGCCGGACGAGAAGAAAGACGGAAAGCCGGGGGAACCGAAAGTTGTCGCGCGTCCGACCGAGCCGCCCGAGAAACCGGACCCGGATGAACTAAAAGTCGACCCGGACGGCGACGGCATGTTGCGGTTTAACTTTCGCAACCAGCCGTGGGTGGAAGTCCTCGAATGGCTGGCGCGCGTGTCCGACAAGAGCCTCGATTGGTTGGAGGTGCCCGGCGGGTTCTTGAACCTGTCGACGCAGCGGGCTTACACGGTCGAGGAGACTCGCGATCTGATCAACCGGCACTTGCTGGCGCGCGGCTACACGATGCTGCAGAACGGCGAAGTTCTGTCCATTGCCAAGATCAGCGAAATCAATTCCGGCATGGTGCCGCGCGTCTCGGCGGATGAGCTGGAAACGCTGATGCCGCATCAGTTCGCCAAAGTGTCTTTCAAGCTGGAGTGGCTGCTCGCCGAGGAGGCGGTGGAAGAGTTGAAGCCGATGAAGAGTCCCAACGGAACTCTCACGGCACTCAAGAATACAAATCGCATCGAAGCGATGGACGCCGTGATCAACTTGCGGGAGATCTATCACCTGCTGGAGCAAGAGCAGTCGGAGTCAGGGCAAGACAATCTGATTCAAGAGTTCGTGCTCGAACATGCCCGAGCGACGGATGTGTTGGCATCGCTGGAGGAACTGCTGGGGTTGGAGTCGAAACAGGCGGCGGCGGCACCGATGAATCCGCAGCAAATGCAGCAGATGCAGCAGATGATGCAGCAGCAGCAGCAGCAGATGCAGCAACGCGGCGGCGCACAGCCGGGAGCGGCTCCGAAGAAACCGGGCGAAGTCCATCTGATCGTCAACTCCCGCAAGAACAGCGTCGTGGCCCACGCGCCGCCCGACAAGATGGCGCTTATCGAACGGGCCGTCCAGGCGCTGGACGTCGCCACCTCGCATCGCGATGGCTTGCTGAACAAGCCGTTTCAGATTCATGCCTATCGATTGCATTCGCTCTCGCCGGGCCCGCTGGTCAAGACGCTGCAAGATGTCGGCGATCTCGATCCGAACACGCGACTGGAGGCGGACGAGAAGAGCAAGTCGATCGTGGCTTACGCCTCGCTCGTCGACCATGCGACGATTCAGCAATTGATCGACAACCTCGACGGCAGCGGACGTCAGTTTGAGGTCCTCCAACTGCGGCGACTGGCGGCCGATTACGTGGCAGGCACGATCGAATTCATGATGATCGGCGAGAAGGAAGAGCAGCAACAGCCTCGCTACTACAGCTACTACTCGGGCCGTTCAGAGAGCGAACAAACAACGGACGGCGACGAGTTCCGAGTCGACGCCGACGTCGAGAACAACATGCTCTTGTTGTGGGCGAACGCCATTGAAATCGAGGCCGTTCGCAATCTGCTCGTCAAGCTCGGCGAGATTCCACCGGAAGGCGGGCGGACGAGCACAATGCGAGTGCTAAACGTCGTGCCACCTGAAGAAGCGGCCAAGTTCCTGGAGCGTCTTCGTCAAGCGTGGCCGTCACTCGCGCCGAATGATTTGAACCTACCAACGCTCCCGGAAGAGAAGGAGCAAACTGAGCCCAAGCCCTCGGCAAAGCCAAGCGAGCCGGAGGCGAAGGAAGCTCGCCATCGTGGTAACCACCTGACGCTGACCGTCCTTGATGCGAGCGAGCAGGATGGCGAAGAGACGGTGGAACCAGACGACTCGAATGCCGAACCACCACAGCCGCCGGAGCGAGCCGCGCCACCGACGCGCGAAGAACTCCGCCGCCTGCTGTTCGAAGGGCAACGCGAGCGATCCGCGACACCGCCGCCGGTGAGCGTTTCGATTGATCCCGCGGGACGTCTGATTATCACCTCGCAAGATACGAATGCACTCGATCTCCTCGAGGAATTGGTCAGCCAACTCGCGCCGCCGGCCGCAGACTATAAGATCTTCAAGCTCTTGCACGTCGACGCCTATTACGTCAAGGATAACCTCGAAGACTTCTTTAAGGAGGAAGACGACGACAAGGCGAAGAACTCGAACCGCCGCTACTACTACTACGACTACTACTCACCACAAAAGGAAGAAAAATCTCGTTCTCGTCTGTCGCAACGCCCAAAGCTCAAGTTTATCTACGATTACGATTCCAACACGATTCTGGTCCAGGGGGCTAGCGCGGAACAGTTGGCAACCATCGAAGAATTGATCGCTATCTACGACAAGCCGGAAACAGACGATTCCCAATCGGCGCGTCTGTCAGCGGTCTTTCAGATCGAGTATTCGAAAGCGACCGTCATCGCCGAGGCGATCAAAGATGTCTATCGCGACCTGCTCAGTGACAACGACAAATCGTTACAACAGCAAGGCAACCCGGAAGCCAAGAACCGTCAGCCAAGCGGTTCGACTTATATCTTCAACGACGGAGAATCAGACGATAAGCCAGATCGGACTCACCTCTCCTTCAAAGGCAAGTTGTCGATTGGAATCGATGAGGTTTCAAACGTGCTGCTTGTGTCCGCCGAAGGTGAACAGCTGATGAAGAGCGTCGAGGTGATGATCGAAACGCTGGACAAGGCCGCCAGGCCGGTCTCGACCGTCTCGGTCGTTCAACTCGGTGGGAATCTGAATGCGCAAAAAGTTCGCGAGGTGCTCGCCGGGTTGCTCGGCGACAAGCAAGCACCGGCACAGCCGGCGGGCGAAAATGCTCAAGCGAACGCACAACGCGGCAACCCACCGCGCGGTAACAACCCGCAGAATAATGCGGCCGCTCCGACAGTCACCTTGCCGTAGCCGGATCAGAACCAGATGCACGCCTTTGGCAACGCCTGCTGAAGTCGCTGAACGCCCGCCACGGTGACGTTCGTGCGACGAACGATGAGGTAACGAAGTTGCTTCATGTTTTCTAGCTGCTGGAGCCCGGCATTCGAAAGCTGCGTTCCTTCCAAATCGAGCGTTTCGTATCGCGACAGATCTTCGACACCACGCAGATCCTCATCGGTAAACGTCGAATCGTGCAGCGTCAGCGCCTTGGTCGTTGGAAACGGCCACGCTGTAACTCGCCAGCCGATGGCTCGCTGGAAGCTCAACGTCAGCGTCCACATAAAGGTCGAGGCCACATCCCGGTTGACCGCCGACGGGTCGGCGTCGGCTGTAGTTGGTGATTGCCGCTTCTTCCGATAGACGAAGTAAGCCGCGCCAACCGCGACGGGAAGCACCGACCACCACCCCAAATAAACGAACAAGAACGCCGCGGCCATCAGTCCGCCGACAACCTTGATCATCAGCAGCGTGCTCTCCGCCGAAGTGGCGTCGGCCAATTGTCCCTTGAACAATCGCTCGAAGCCAACCGCCTTATCGGGTTTGTTGACTCCTTCACTAATATCGATCCGCCGCTTCAGCACGCGATGATATCCACACTTGTCGCACAAGTCCTCGTCGGCCGGCATTGACTGGTGGCAGTGCGGACAGGCGTAGGGAAGCTCCTCGCTGTCGTCTAAATCGTCTGCTGAATAGGCTTGACGACTCTTTGGACTGAGGGGAGCTGGTCTTCCAGGAATGGTCGGCATCGGCGGAGCGACCGGCCGCGTGAGAGTTGGCGTCGGTGCCGCCGGGGGCGAGGTAATTGGACGCGTTGATGGCGGCGATGCCGGCGTTGGTGTTCCGTCCAAAGCGTCGTTGCCCGAATGCACAACCATCTGTTGCTGGCACTTGGGGCACTTAACGGCCTTGCCGATCAAGTCGTCCCACGCCGAGAACTGTTTCCCGCAGTGTTTGCAAACAACTCGAATCGGCATCGTTCATCAATCTCCAAACGCCGGCGACCGCCTTGCGGGCAACCACCAATTTGATACGCAACAAGCCACGATTCTAATTGCCCGAAGCGGCAGCGCGAACAGTACGCCAGCCTTATCTGGAATCCTCGGCCACGAGCAATTCAACGGCTTCTTCGAGCCAACCGCTCTCCCAGACGTGTTTCCGTTCTGGACCGTCGCGATAAAGGTGTGCGATGTTCTGGGCTGCCAACAGGGCTTCGATCGCCTCGTGATGTTCGCGGAAGTTGCCGTAGCCCAATTGAATCAGCCGCGGTGCCGTTCGCAACTCGTCCGCACGCTCGGCGATCAGCCGCGTGATTTGATACCGCTCGAAATTCTCCTGCGTCCCGAAGATCGGCCCCGAGCCGTACTTGCCCGAAGCCTGCATGTTCAGCGGTGCGTCCCAGGCCGCGGCCTTCGAAAACACGCCCGGGTTTCGGAGCAATAGGCTGAAGGCACCCCAACCCGATTTGCTGAATCCAACCAGCAATCGCCCACTCGCATCCGGCACGACGGGATAGTTCGCGTCGACAAACGGCACGACGTCGCGCAGCAAGTAGCTCTCTTGCCGTAGCAACTCGTCCGTCGGATGGTCGGCATACCAAGGCAAGTCCGCGAAAGTTGGTGCGATGCAGATCAATTGAAAGCGATTGTGCAAGTCGAGCCGCTTGACCTCGCGCAGTCCATCTCCGTAGCGAGTTCCGCGGGCGGCTTCGACGGGCAGAACGTACAACACGCGATATCGCTTCGCCGCATCAAAGTCATCGGGACGTAACACGCGGATTTCCGTCGCCGTCCGCTGGCGAGGGCTCCGCACAGCATGGCTCAGCATCCCGTCCGAGCCGAGGGCCGCGTCGGCGATCAACGCCTGATCTGCCTGCTGCGCCCGCGCCGCTAACCCCACCAGAATCGCCGCCACAAGCAATCCAACACGAATCATGTTGTCTTCCCGATCACGCATTCTTTCTCGACGCTCAACTCGCTTGCCGTTGGTTTGTACTGCAGCTTCATCGCGCCGTCGCGCAGCGTGACAAGCGTATATCCCGCACGGAACTCCAGCGGGTTGAAGCCGGGAGCGGACTGCTTCTCAAGACCACGATCCAGGTTGTATAACGCTGAAGGGAAACAGATTTCATGGACGCCATGCCGATCGTTCCAACCACGGATGCCGTTGTGGAAGTGGCCGTGCATCACCGTCACGATCCGAGTTTGAAAACGGCGCAGCAATTCGTTGAATTCGTTGTGCCCGTGTTCCGGTTTGACGTACCAACCGCGATCCGGATGCCGATTGGGATGTGCGGGAACGTGCATGCAGAGGCAGACAAATCGATCATCGCGTTCGGCCTGGCCGCATTGCGATTCCAGCCACGTGAGCTGTTCTGCCGAGAGAAAACCGTCGTGCGAATCGCGGCGTGCGTTGTTAAGCAACAGCAACCGCAGCCAGCCGTGTTCGACCACCGTCGAAGGATTCTCGCGGATATGTTTCCGAAACAGATCTTCCGGATCGTGATTGCCGGGAATCTCGTGGACCGGTTTCTGGATAAGTCTTCGACTCTCTAAATAAATCGGATACTGCTCCTCGCGGCCGCCGTCCACGATATCGCCGAGATGCAGCACGAGGTTACCTGGCGACTGATTGATTTCCGTGGCCGTCTTCTGCCAAAGTTTCGCCGCGGAGTCTTGGTCGCGGTAACCGAGGTGCGTGTCAGTCACGATCACGAACGAAAGCTCTTCGCGTGATGCCGCGCTGGCCTGCAAGCAAGTTGGCCACAAGATCGCCGAAGCAACTCCGCACTTCAGGGTTGCCCGACGAGAAAGCGTCCGCGGTTCACGCGAGCGACTCATGTTCGTGTCTCCTTGGGACAGCGGCACTTTGCCACGACGCTGACATGCTTGAGTTCACGCCAACGATGACGCGACAACGATGCGGCAACGCTATCCGTGAACGAAGTGGGACTTTCCAGCTAGGATCGCACAAACTTCAGCACAAAGAAAGCGGTGCAGGCTTCTCTTATTGCGCGTAGACTTTCTTCCATTGGAGTCCAACCAAGAATCCATTCTCGTTTTCGGTGATATGCCGGATTTCCGCTGTGTGCCGCTGGCCGTGATAGATGACATCGATCGATCGCCCGACAGCGGCAGTGCTTTCCAGCTCCCGCACTTGGATCGCGATGCCATTGTCCGACTCGTTTATCAACTCGGCACGACAGACCGGCCCGAGGTTAAGGACGACGACGTAGCGAGTCACGACGAAGTCTGTGTTCCAGTGGCGTTCGCTGCTGCGATGATCCGCGGTCGTTGTCGCGGCGGCGCGCTTGCGACTGTTGTCAGCGAGGTGCGGTTGCATCGATCTTTCTCCCTATCTGAAGTGTCACACATCCCGATAGCTGCCTTGAAGGATGTGACTGGGCTCGATGCGATTGTCGCAAGGCGGTTGTGCCAGTGGAGGTCAGCAACTCGGCCCGTGAGCAAATATCGGTCTTGAATTGCAGTTGTCAAACGACCACGCCGGACTGGCTGGCCAGGCCGGCCACAGCACGCTACGCTAACGAACGTAGCAATCCTAAAATCTCTTGTGTCAGGAGCGTTTTCAATGCGGATTCGTGGTCGCCGGTACGATGATGGAACTTCTATCACGGTTGCGATCGGCGAAGGAGTTATAACGGATATCACCCCGGTGCCGGGTGACGATCACGATCCGTGGCTCGCGCCGGGGTTTGTGGATCTCCAAATCAATGGCTATGGCGGCCAAGAGTTCAATGACTTTGAACTGACCACCGAAAAGGTGATTCACGTCAGCCAAGCGATGGACGCCGACGGCGTCACCAGCTACCTGCCGACGGCGACCACCCACAGCTTCGAGATGCTGTCGCATACCATGAAGAGCTTGGCAACCGCTTGCGAAGCATCAACCGAGGTTGCTCGGCGTGTCCCAGGCTTCCACCTCGAAGGGCCTTACATCTCGAAACAAGATGGGCCGCGCGGCGCGCATCCGGTGGAACATTGCCGGCCGCCAGACTGGGCGGAGTTTCAGCGGCTCCAAGAAGCTGCCGGCGGCCGCATTCGGATTCTAACGCTTTCGCCCGAGTACGACGGCGCGGCAGCGTTCATCGCGAAGGCCGTTGCCAGTGGCGTCTTGATCGCCATTGGTCACACTGCCGCGGATAGCGACCAAATTCGCGCCGCCGTGGATGCCGGCGCGACGATGAGCACGCATCTTGGCAACGGAGCACATGGCCAGATCCGTCGGCATCCCAATTACATCTGGGACCAACTCGCCGAGGACCGACTCGTCGCCAGTTTGATCGTCGATGGGCACCACCTTCCGGCCGCGGTGGTCAAGTCGTTTGTGCGCAGTAAGACAACGGAGCGCTGCGTATTGGTAAGCGACCTCGTCGGCATGGCCGGCATGCCTCCCGGGCAATACAGGAACACCAGCATCGGCAACATCGAGATCCTGGACGGCGGCAAGATCGTGCTGGGTGGACAGCGACAGTATCTCGCCGGAGCTGGCCTGCCGATCACTTACGGTGTGGCCAACATCATGCGGTTTACGGATTGCAACTTGCAAACGGCGATCGAGATGGCCAGCATCCGCCCTGCCGAACTGATCGGGCAGACACCCGCACAACTAGAAGTTGGTTCGCGGGCCGACCTGGTTGCGTTTGACCTGCCGGATACCGGGCCGGCCAAGGTGCGTCAGACGATCAATCGAGGGGAAGTCGTCTTTGATGCGGCGTGAGCGAGTACGATGGCCTTCCGAGGCCGTCGATTGCTTCACGACGGCCTCGGAAGGCCATCGTACGAATGCCGCTATCGAATCGTGCCTGTTCGCCGGTTGTTCAAGATCTGCCGAACGACCTGTAACACGTCATCGTCTGTCTCTTCACGTTCGAGTTCACGAACGCGCTGTTGCAACGACGGATCAGCACTCGTTGCGATGACAGCAACTGCCGCCTTGCAAACCTCGGGATCTTGGTCGCGGCTGAGCCACAACAGCCACGGTCGCGAATCGATTCCGGACATCTGAGGCAAGCTCTGGACCAACTGCAAGCGGACGTTCGAGTCCGGATCGACCAGCAACTCCGCTAACCGAAAGTGTTTCGTCTGGAATCCGCGGCGGTACAATTCGTCGACCGCCTCGCGGACTAGTCTCTCGTCGTCACCGGCCAGCGTCCGCATCACGTTGAGATCCGACATCGCTGGCAGATTCGGAAGAGTCGGCGCGGCCGCGATATCTCGACGCAGGTCGAGGCTCTGTCGCGAATCGACGGCAGGCGGCTTGGATAACGACTGCTTTGTCGCTTCCCCCGACGCAACACGTTGGCGCACATCCAGAACGCGCGGAGCTTGCACTGGGAACTGCTGCGGCTCCGTTGGGGACGGCGCAATCAACTCCGCGGCGGGATGTATCGTCTGCGGCGGCAGTGGAGGGCTCTCGACTAGCTGAACCGGCAAGCCGCCGCCAGCCAGCGGAGTCAACAACTCGGTGGACAGACGCGCTTCTTCCGACGAAGAGAAACCCTGTCGACCTTCGACTTGGCCAGCTGATGAATCGGCGATCCGACCTTGCTGTGGCTGTTTGGCCGACCGGATGATCAACTCGCAATCAGCCACGAGCCTTTCGCCGTCAATCAACTTGCGATTAATCGGCCAAAGTAGAATTCGCGTGGCAAGCTGGGTCGAGGCGTGACCAGAGTGAGGACCGGGACGAACGCCACGGTCGGCCAGTTGCCGAGCCAAACCTGCAATGATCGGCGAGGTCTCATCCGTCGAACGCAGCTCCAACCGTGCTAACTCGCGCTGCAAAACGGAACCGGCGGTCCCCGCAACAATCTGTCGATCGCTGTGCAAAGCCGCCACAAGCGTCGGCCAACTCCGCTCGCCGATCGCGGCGATCTGCTCCAAACGGACTTCCACATCCTCGTCGGAAACCGTCGCAAGTTGACTTTCCCAGCTGCTGAGCAGGTACGCATCGAACGGCCGAAGAAAGCAAAACGCAGCCGCGCACACGCCTGCCGCGATCAACGCGCTGCCCACGGAAACCAACCGCCTGATTCGTCGCTTTTTGCTCATGTCGCGCGAATTCTCCTGAAATCGAGCCCTGAAAGCAATATCAAAGAAGCGCCCTGCGCGAGTCGCAGGTAAGCGATTGGCACGAGACCCCAAGGGCGGTGCCGGAGCCCCTTTGAAGGACAATGTCAAAGATTCAGTGGAATTTGGTTGCCGCGGGCGGCAGTATCTAATAGATTGGCAAGTCTTGATGCGTCGCCAAGTGTGTACTTGGCGGCTTTCCTTTTCTTCTCAGGAGAAACGTCGATGAGAACAATGTTGGTCCCCTCGATCGCGATCGTGGCGCTGAGTTTCAGTGCCTTGGCCGTGGCGGCGGACTTGGAGTCTGGCTTGCAGGTCGGCGACAAAGCCGGCTACTTCGAAGTCAAAGACTGCACAGGCCCGTCCGCCGGTAAGTCGCTCTGCTATCGCTGAAAGTTCGGCGCTCGTCCGGTAGCGAACGTGTTTGCACGTACGCTCGACGACAACTTGGCCAGTTTGGTCAAGCAGCTCGACAAGCAAGTAGCAGCGAATGAGTCGAAGAAGATGGCAGGCTTCGTTGTCTTGCTAACCGAAGATCCAGATGCCGCCGAAAGCGAATTGAAAGCCTTCGCCGAAAAGCACGGGATCAAGAACATTCCATTGACGATCTTTGACGGCTCCGCGGGGCCCGAAAGCTATAAGATCGCCAAGGGCGCGGATGTCACGGTGAACCTGTGGGTTGGCCTAGAATCGAAAGCGAACTTCGCTTTCGCAAAAGGCAAACTCACCAAGGACAGCATCGCGGCGATCGTCGCCGACACATCGAAGATCTTAGAATAGCCTGATGGCGAGTTCATAAGTAATCGAAACTGGGCCCGCTTCAATTTGAAGCGGGCCTTTCTCGTCTTTCTGGGACCTGGGATCGACATCATGACCAACGGGCAACGCAACCACCACTCGCGCGGCGTTCGACTCGTCGCCGCCGTCACCAGCCTCCTCGCCTTCTCGGCGAGTCTCCCGTCGCCCGTCGTCGCGGGCACGTCGAACAGCTTGATGGACATCTCGGCGGATGGAAAGCTGTTGGCGTGCTCGAATCGAGACAGCGGGACGGTCACGATCGTCGATCTGGCGTCTCACACGAAGCTGCACGAAGTTGCCGTCGGAACGAAGCCCGAAGGCGTCACGTTTCTCGGCGACGGCCACCGGTTCGCGGTTGCCGTGTATGGCGATGATTGCATCGTCTGTCTGGACGGCGATTCCGGCGAAGCGTTCGGCCGCTGCGACGTGTTCGATGAACCTTACGGCATCGTGAGCGATCCGTCCGGCAAGCGGCTCTATGTGACTCTCGACTATCCCGGCCAGTTGCTGACGATCGATGTCGCCTCGCTCCAAGTCACCCAAACATTCCAAGGAAACAACTTCTTGCGCGGCATCGCGTTGTCGCCCAGCGAAGGCCGCGCGTATCTCGCCGAGTACTACACCAGCAAAGTGCTTGCCGTTGATCTGGCGAAAGGAATTGTCGCGGACGAGTGGACTGGATCGAGCACGGATAATCTGGCGCGGCAGCTGGTGTTGAGCCCTCGTCGTGCCAAAGTCTACGTCCCACACATGCGTTCGCGCGTCACGGCCATTCATGGCGAAGGATCGATCTTTCCGTACTTGTCGGTGATCGACACGCCGGTCGGTGAGGACTTGCGTCGCAAACGCATACCGCTGGATTCGTTCGCGAGCAGTCGCATAACATCCAATCCTTGGGAAGTCGCGGTGACGCCCGATGGGCGAGGCCTGTATGTCGTCTTCGCCGGAACCGACGACATGTTCGCCTGTGAGATCCTCGACGACGACTATCGCGAAATCGCCGCGCGAAAGCTGATCGAAGTCGGCGCTAATCCTCGCGCCGTGCGAGTCGCACCGAACGGCGAAACGGTTTACGTCTACAACGCGCTGGGCTTCAATGTCGTTGGCTACGACACGGCCAAGCTCGTACCGATCGCGAACATCCAAGTCACCGACAATCCGCTCGGCGATCAGGTGCTGCAAGGAAAGAAGCTGTTCTATTCGGCGCTTCAGCCAATGGTCGGACGGCGGTGGATCTCTTGTTCGAGCTGCCACCCCGACGGCGATCCCGATGGCCGAACCTGGCACAACCCCGAAGGTCTGCGGAACACGCAATCGTTTGCCGGCATGGCCTGGACGCATCCGATCCACTGGTCTGCCGACCGCGACGAAGTCCAGGATTTCGAACACACCATACGCGGATCGCTGATGCAAGGCCGCGGCTTGATTCGCGGCGCTGTTCGTGAATCCCTCGGCGAACCCAACGCGGGCCTTTCGGAAACACTTGATGCGTTAGCGGCTTATTCGAACTCGCACAAGTTTCCGCTCAGCCCGTACGCCAAAGACGGACTCAGCGACGCGGCCAAGCGCGGGCGGGAGGTTTTCTTCGCCGAGGCAACGCAGTGCGCGACCTGTCACTCGGGTCCGTTCTTCTGCGACTCGCAGCCCCGCGCCGCAAGCCAGATCGTGCGCCATGATGTCGGCACCGGCGAAGACGATCCGTCGGAGAAGATGGGACCGGCGTATGACACACCGACGTTGTTGGGAGTCTATCGCACTGCACCCTACCTGCATCACGGCAAGGCAGCGACGCTGGAAGACGTTCTGACAGCCTCGAACCACAGCGGTCGCCATGGGAAAACCAGTCATCTCACGTCGCAGCAAATCGCTGATTTGGTCGACTTTCTAAAGGCGTTGCCTTACGAAGATCCGGAGCCCAGTGCAAAGGCGGCGGGCTTAACGAAGGTGGAAAGGTAGCACCGGGCGGCTCGTGATCATCCAGCAGCCGTGATTCGGAGGATCGAAATGGCCTTGACCCGCGCGGAACGAACGCATGCGGTGGTGCATCTTCGCGGCCAGGACCGCGTGCTTCGCAAAGTGATCGACCAGGTGGGGCCTTTTACGCTGAAGGTCGAGCGAAAACGGTTTACCATGCTCGTGCGTGCCATTATCTCGCAGCAGATCTCGACGGGTGCGGCGCGCTCGATTCGCAGGAGGCTCGAAGAATTGGTGGCTCCTCACGAACTGACCGAAGCGAGTATCGGCCACCTTTCCAAGGACGAACTCCGAAGCGCGGGCGTTTCGCCTCAGAAGGCCGGCTATCTCCTTGATTTAGCTGAGAAAGTCTCGGGCGATTGCGTGAACTTGAACCGGATTGGACGTCTCTCCAACGAAAGCGTGATCCGTGAACTCACCCAGGTCAAAGGGATTGGACGCTGGACCGCCCAGATGTTTTTGATCTTCTCACTCGGCAGGCTCGACGTCTTTCCGCATGACGATCTCGGCGTCCGATCCGCGATCCGCGAGCTGTACGGTTTCGCGGAATTGCCCGGCAAGGAGGAATGTTTAGAGATTGCAGCGCCTTGGTCACCGTATGAGTCGGTGGCGAGTTGGTACTGCTGGCGGTTGATTGATCTCACCCGCCAGAAGCGTGTTGCCTCCGTGAGTTAAATCGCGGCGCCGAGCTTGTAAGCACCGTTCGAGGAATTAGTGAGCGGAATGGCGCTAGCCACCGGTTCTTCGTGCGCCGCGAAACACCGGCGGCTAGCGCCGTGCCGCTCACCTGAATTCGGACAGGTATTTCTCGAACGGCCCTAAGATGGCTCTCCGAGGCCGTCGTGTCCGCCATACATTCAAGAATTCGACGGACTCGTCCTCCCGTCGTAGGCGTAAGTTGTTGGGTCCGATTTCCACTCGGACGAACCTCACGACAATGACTTGCGATGGAGCCTCGCTCGGATGTAAACACCTGTGAAGGTGATGCCGACAATCAGCGCGACCCATTTCCAGATGGGCGGCCCGAAGACAACCGTCGCGTTCACGACCATAAACGCAAAGATGCCGTGCAAGGTCCAAAAGTATCCTCGCCGACGGTTGTGCGTACTCGCGTCGCCAACCCACCATGCGAAGGTATCGGCTAACCAGAGCGCTGTGAATGCATAATTGAGAAACAAGCCTCCGCCCCATCGAATGCCGATGAGGGCCTCCGTTTGCGCGGCTGTGTGGACGAGCGCGCGTTCATGACTCCAATCATGAACAAACTCAAACGCGCAGACAACATGCGTCAAGAACATCGCACAGCCGATCGTCCAAATCCACCGTGAGGTTTTACAGAGGGACCGCCCCTTGGAGCCGCCGGGCAAGCCGATATCGATTGCCACGCGGCCGAGATAACAAGCAATGGCGAGACGTACACTCCACCGCGTCAGCAGTTCGGCAAGATGCGGTTCAAATCCAGACGCCATGAACAAGCCGTGGGCTCTGTGAGGCTGCGATCGAGATCAATCAGGAAAGGCACTCTGCAAATTCCGGCATCGACTCGCGTTGCAGACTGTCGCCACCAACCATACTGAAACGTCGCTCCATTGACTGCCCCAGTGCTACGCCAAGTCGAAGAGCCCGCCGTGAATTAATCGTCGGCCTTGGACGGCCATCGTACAAAAGCGTCAACGCCGTTGGCGAGCAACATGATAATCGACAGAAGCCGCAGAACCCGTACGACCGGAATAACTAAATAAGCCGGCATATCTGACCGATTCGTTATATGTGCAATGACAGACACGTCTTGCGCGAAATAGTTAACCTAACCCGCAAGGTTTAACACTCGAAGGTGAAGCGAGGATCGCCGCGAAGTATTTCCCGGCGCTTCAGGGCTTCTGCGAGACGAAAAGGGCTCAGATTCCATGGCACGGATGCGTTGGTTTATCACCTGTTTGATGGCAATTTGTTTTGCCTGCGACTACTGCCAGACGGCCAGGGCGGAGGAACAGCCCAAGAACATTCTGCCTCCGTTTCCTTACGACTTGCTGGAGGTTGACCTAACGACCGCAGGCCGCTTCTGTGGCCCGGCTCGAACCGAGTTGGTAAGGCGACGGCTGATCACCGACGCCCCGTCGCCATCGGACGAACACTCCGGTCGGGCTCACGTTCATACGACAAACGACAGCCACGTTCGTTCTGCGTCGAACGAACCACCACGCTCGGCGCAGGCCATCAGCATCCGCATCAGCGATGCCGCGACGCAACCCGATCAACAACACGAGGCAGTTACCTTCGCAACCGACCAGGCACACGCCGACTGCTTCGATGGCGACCCGTTCCCGTCGGCCAAGAAGTGCCAAGCGTGCCATCCCGGACACTATCGCGAATGGTCGGTCTCGGCACACGCGTACGCGCAGCTAAGTCCCGTCTTCAACACGATGTCCAACAGGTTGATTCAAGCCAACAATGGCACGTTGGGTGACTTCTGCATTCGCTGTCACACCCCGATCGGCATGGCATTAAACGAACCGATCGCGATGAGCAACATGGACCGGCATCCCGCGGCGCGGGAGGGCGTGACCTGTGTTGTTTGCCATCGCATCAACCAGAACTGGGGAAAAGGTGCGGGGCGGCTGGCGCTCGTGGCTGGTGGATTGAACGCACCGATCTATGGCCCGACAGGGAACCAGATCCTCGCCGAAGTACTGGCGGACCCTGATCGGTACGGTGTGATGAAGACCGATGATACGCCGACGTCCCGCGGCCGCGAGGTACATGCCGAAGTCGTGCCCTTCTTCGCGCTCACGACACCCTCGGTGTGCGGCTCGTGCCACGACGTGTTCGCCCCCAACGGCTTTCGACTGGAAGATGCGTTCAGCGAATTCAAGGCATCGCCTGCTGCTCGAAAGAAGTTTCTGAACTGCCAAGACTGCCACATGGGATTGTCGCCCGGCGAGGCATCCGGCTACGCGTTTGAACCGGCTGCGAAGGTCGGAAACGTCTCGACGACGCCGCGTAAGCGAACGAACCACATGATCGCTGGTCCCGACTATTCGATCATTCACCCTGGTCTCTTCCCGCATAATCCCAATGCCGTTCGAGAAGAGCACGCCGAATTCGCGGGCGACCTGGAACCCGGTTTGGCCACGATGCGGGAGTGGCTGCAGTTTGACTACCGCGCCGGATGGGGAACTGAGCAGTTCGAGCGTAATCTGCCGGATGGTTATTCATTCCCAGCCGCTTGGGAGAGTCAGGCCCGGCGTTTTCGCGCCGCGGACGTGCTGCGAGAACAATTCGATCTGCTGAACGAAGCGGCGCAGGCGCGGCATCAGGTACTGAGTGCTGGCTACAAGCTGGGCGACATCGTTCAGGATCGGGCGGGTCATGACGGAATCCGCTTCCGAGTGAATGTTTACAACGGCACGGACGGGCATAGCGTGCCGACCGGCTTTGACGCCGAACGGCTCGTATTTCTGCGGGTCACGGTGTGGGATCGAAACGGGCAACTCGTCTTCGTGTCGGGCGACCTCGACCCCAATGGCGATGTCCGCGACAGCCATTCGCTGTACGTCCACAACGGCGAACTGCCGCTGGACCGGCAACTGTTTTCGCTGCAAACGCGGTTCCTGACCCGCAACATTCGAGGCGGCGAACGCGAGCAGATCGTGCCGGTTCCCTACTCGCTCGACCCGCTTCCTTACACCCGCCCCGAGACACGTCCGTTCACGGTCCTCGGGCGGCCCGTAGGTGCCCGGAAACACAAACAGAGCATCGAAGTCAACGGCCAACGCTGGGCGAGATACCACATCGACCCGTCGCAGTTGACTTGTCACGGACCGTACTCCGCGCACGTCGATCTCGTTGCCGGGATGGTGCCGATCAACCTGATCCACTTCATCGAGACCGTCGGATTCGACTACGACATGTCGGCTCGTGAAGTTGCGGACGCGATCGTCGAGGGTCACATGGTTGTGCATTCGGCTTCAACCACGTTTCACGTTGACGAGTAACATTACGAATCGTTTGAGAAACCGAGCGAGCACAGTCGCAAGTAAGGCCGCACAACTTGCCATGAGAAGACGCATGTATCGTTTTGAGAATGTTGTGCTAAGAACGCTGCTGCTGGCGACGGCGCTGGTCGCGATTAACCTCGCTTCGCGCGGTTGGTCACAAGAAGCATCCAATCCGTTCGTGGACGACGTTTTCGAAAACGGGGGCATCGACTCCGGAGGCGTTGAAGTTGAGTTCCCACATGCGGAGCCTCCGCTGTGGTGCGAGTTGCTGGAGGCCGGACCAACCGTGTTGAGCTGGCCCGACGAACCTCTCGGCAACTTCTTCGGCCACGTCCTGGGAGTTGAACACCTTCACATCGAGAGTGCGATTGAGGAGCACGCGATTGGAATTCAACCGCTTCCGCCGCGACCACCATTGATTGTGGAGTGGAACGAGCTGTTCCTCGGCCCGGGATCACTGGCACAAGGAATCGAGATTCCCACCGGAGCCGTCTGGCGCCCAGCGTTTTGGGTGTTCGGCGAGTATCGCGGTGCCATGCAGTACTTTGACCGAGGCGACCCGATTGCGGAATGGGCGAATCGGCTCGATCTGTTCGGCCAACTGAATCTTTCCGGGACGGAGCGGCTGCTCGTCGGTGTGCGTCCGTTGGACGAGGAGACGAGTGGGAGGCGAGACTTCACGGGCTATGACTTCAACGACGGCAATTGGACGGACGGCACGAACGCCAAGATGCAGACGTTGTTCTTTGAGGGAGACTTTGGCGAACTCTTTCCGAATCTCGATCCCTACGACACGCGCATGCTGGACTATGGATTCTCGATCGGGCGCATGCCGCTGCTGGCTCAACAAGGATTGCTCATCAACGAAGACATGATCGACGCGGTGACGGTCACGCGAAACACGCTCAGCGGACATGGCAACTTGAACCTCCGCGCGACGGGCGTTTACTCGTGGCGTGGCATCAACCGAAACAGTCCCGTCGGACGTCCGAACGATTTCGATCCAAATTCAAAGATGGTTGCGATTCTGACCGAAAGTGACTTTGCCAAACGCACAGTCAACCTGGATGCGACGTACGTCTACGGAGATCCCACGTTCGGCAACATGTACGCCTTTGCCGCGAGTTCAATTCGACGTCACCACGGACATCACAACACGTACAACACTTCGGTCCATTTGCTCGCTTCGATTCCTGAAGGACCGACGACGCCCTACGCCGATCAAGGCGAGTTGTTGTTCGCACAGACTTCCTGGACACCGCATCACACCGACGACTTGATTTACGTCAACGCCTTCTGGGCGATCGACCAGTTTACTTCTCCAACACGTGGACCCTTGATGGGAAGTCCGCTTGGGCAGACGGGCATCTTGTTCGCCAGCGTTGCTCTGGGGCAATACACGGCCCCCATCGCCGTGCGCACGGATAACTTGGCCGGAGCGAGTCTCGGCTATCAGCTGTTCTTTAATAACACTCGCGATCAATTGATTTTTGAGCTTGGCGGCGCGAAGGAGACGAAAGGTGTGAACCGCGGAACGCTTGGAACGGGACTGCGCTATCAAAAGGCGATCGGCCAGCATTCGATCCTCGTCGTCGAAGGCTTCGTCAGCAAACACGAGGGACAACGGGTCTCTCAAGGCGCTCGAACCGAGTGGCGCATCAAGTTCTAAGAAACTGTGGACAAACTAATTCCCGGAGGGCGAATTGGGAGGGCGAGGCT
>JAQBZB010000348.1 GCA_027622275.1 Planctomycetota bacterium
CCGACTCCAATTCCAGCGGGACTTTCCACGCTGGCTGCGACGTTGAAGTTGGCGACGCCAGAGCTTCGCAATCGCTTTGTCGAACTGTTCCAGGCGGTCGAAGTTGTCGGGGACACCGTGGTATCCCTGCCAGCCTCGGACCACACTGGTCAGCCAGCGACCCGTCTGACCTGGGACTTCATGCCGGCGGCGTTCAAGTTGTTCCTTGATCGCTGCCAACGTCCGACGCATTCGCGAAGCCATCGTGATCCGCTGGAGGGCGAATCACTTGCGATGTTACCATCGTCGGCGTACGACTCAGGGCCAGCGTATCCGGCTGAGAGTTCGCTGTAAGACTCTTTCATTCTCAACTTCAAACCGGTTTATCCCGGCGTTTTCATAGCGTCCGGTTTTGCGGTGGTCCCCTCATTGTGCGTTGCTAGTCCTGGCACCCGATTCGACTGACCGGAAATACAAGCACGACGCGTGAGCGAGTTTCGACCGTCGAGAACCCACTCGCTTGCGCGTATTGAAGTTGCGCACTCTTCAGTGCCGGAGGCACGATACAACCTTTGCCGGTGGCGTGAGCCACCGGAACGCAATCAAACAAAGGATGGAAGGCCCGGCGGGCCGACACACGGCGTTTGTGTCGGCCCTTCAGGCCTGCGCCTCCCTTTAGCTTTGCAACCGGTGGTTCACACCACCGGCAAAGGATTTACCGACCCTTCGGGCCGAAAACTCGCGACTTCAAAACTTGCGCGTCGCGATTTTACTGACAACACACGATTTGGACACAACCGGGTTATGCCGTCTCGACGTTGGCGGCATCGCCGAGTCCGAACTTGTCGATCGCTTGTTGGCGCAGTGCGAACTTCTGAATCTTGCCCGTCACGGTCGTGGGGAAGCTGTCGAGGAACCAGACGTAACGCGGTGTCTTGAACGGCGCGAGGCGGGCGCGGCAGAACGCGCGGATCTCGTCCTCCGACACAGAAACATTCGCACGCTGGCGGATACAGGCCAGAATCTCTTCGCCGAAGCGGCTGTCCGGAACGCCGACGACTTGCACATCTTCGACCGCTGGGTGCTGATAGAGCAACTCTTCTATTTCGCGCGGCGAGATGTTCTCGCCTCCGCGGATGATGGTGTCCTTAATGCGGCCGGTGATCCGGAAGTAACCGTCCGGCTGACGCAAGGCCTGGTCGCCTGTGTGCAGCCAGCCATCTTTGTCGATCGCGGCCGCTGTCGCTTCGGGCTGCTTGTAGTAGCCGAGCATCACGTTGTGCCCGCGCGCACAAAGCTCGCCCGACACGCCGTCCTCGACCGGCTCGTTCGTGTTTGGATCGACGATTCTCGCTTCCACGCCCGCAATCACGCGGCCCACCGTGCCCACACGCTTCTCAATCGGGTCGTCGGTGCGAGTCATCGTGATAATTGGCGAGGCTTCGGTCTCGCCGTAAGCGATCGTGATCTCACGGGCTCCCATGTCGCTGGTCACTCGCTTCATCAACTCAATCGGACACGGACTGCCCGCCATGATCCCGGTTCGCAAGGACGAGGTATCGCGTTGTGCAAAGTCGGATTGCTCCAGCATCGCGATGAACATCGTCGGCACACCGTAGATCGAAGTGCATCGTTCGCGTTCGATCGCATCCAATGCTGCCGCAGCCAGAAAGCTCTCGTGTGGGAAGACCATGGCCGCGCCGTGGACGACGGCACACAACGTCCCCAGCACGCAGCCAAAACAGTGATACAACGGCACGGGAATGCAAATGCGGTCGTGTTCGTCCAGCCGCTGGCACTCGCCAGTGTAGTAGGCGTTCAGCAGCAGGTTCCGGTGCGTCAGCAACGCTCCTTTGGGCCGGCCCGTGGTTCCCGAGGTGTATTGCAAGTTGATCGGATCTTGCGGCTGCAACTCGCTCTCCGCGGCGGCGAGGGCCTCCGCCGAGACGCAGCGGCCAACGTCGCACAACTCGCTCCACGATTGCATGCCTGGATGTTCATCGCCGCGCAGCCGGACAATCCGTTTCAGTTTCGGAAACCGGGAAGTGTTAATGATGCCTTGCCGCGCCGCGGACAATTCCGGACAGACCTGGCCGAGCATGTCGTCGTAGTTGGACGTCTTGAATTGCTGGATGAGTGCCAGGCCGCGGACGTCGGACTGGGCGAGAACGTATTCCAGCTCGGCTGGCCGATACGCGGGATTGATCGTCACCAGCACGACTCCGATCCGAGCCGTTGCGAACTGCAAGATGACCCACTCCGGCCAGTTCGTTGACCAGACGCCGAAATGATCTCCGCGTTTCATACCGATCGCCAGCAAGCCCTTCGCGGCGCGATCCACTTCCGCGTCCAACTCGCTCCAGTTCAGCCGGACGCTCGCCTGCGAAACGACCAGCGCATCGTGCGCGGGAAACTTGCGAGCCGTCGCGCGCAGCAGGCGGCCGATCGTTTGTTCTTCCAGGCCATGCGGTGCTTGATGCATCAGAGTCTCCTAGACGCAGGCATTATTATAGTCCACTCGATTACACCCTTACTTGTCTCGAACTGAAGGCAATACAATCTCACGCTCCGGGTAGAATGGAGCCGGGGACTGACAAGATTGCGAAGATAAATAGGAACGAGCGATGAGTATAGACCGGTTTGAGAGCCTCGTCACTTCAGCGGACGAACTCGCGACGCTGATCGGTGCTCCCAGCGAGTTGGTCATCAAGAAGCAATTGCCGGAACTCGACAATCACATGCGAGCCTTCATTGCCGAATCGCCGTTCCTGTTGCTGGGGACGGTCGACCGTCACGGGCGGTGCGACGTCTCGCCGCGCGGCGATGTGCCGTGCGTCGCAAAGGTGCTGGATGCCAAAACCTTGGTCCTCGCCGAACGGCCCGGCAACCGCCGCGCGGACAGCCTGCAAAACATTATGGAAACGGGGCGCGTTGGTTTGCTGTTCATGATCCCGGGGCAAGGCGAGACGCTGCGAGTGAACGGCCGCGCATGTGTGTTCCGCGATGCGGAAGTGCTGGCCGCCATGTCGGTGAACGGAAAGCAGCCCGTCGTCGGCATCGGAGTCGAAGTCGAAGAGTGTTATCTTCAGTGCGCCAAGGCTTTGATCCGCTCGAAGCTGTGGGACAGTCCAAGCGATCGCGCGAAGCCAACCTTGCCTTGCTTCGCGCAGATTCTGATCGATCAAACGCACGTCGACGAGACCGTCGAGTCGTTACAGCGGCGAATCGAAGAGTCCTATGCCGAACGGCTGTATTAGGTAGGCTTTGTTTGAAAAGTAGGTCACGCTCGCCGAGCGTGACCTTTCCGCACATGCAAACGCGCAAGTTACTGATAGGTCACTTCCGGCGGAAGTGACCTACAGGCGTCGCCGATTACTCGAACGGGTTCTCCGACTTCTTGAGCGAGGCAACGAACTGCCGATCCGCGTCGCTGAGTTTGGTCAGCGGGAGTGTCAGCTCCTTGCCGTCGTTGCGAACAATCTTAACGGCATCGGCGGTGGCGCTGACGAGTTTTGCTTCGACCTTGAACTCGCCGGTGCTGTCGGTCCAAGTGCGGAAGGCGTCGCTCACGGTCGGAGGCGGAGAGGAACGTGACGGCGATGACGGAGGTGCCGATGTCTTGTACGTCGGTGGCAGATTCGGCGCTTTGACTTCGTACGGAGGCAGCCGCAGATCGGATCGAGCGACGTTGCTGTCCGCGCGATCGGTCGAGAACCGTAGCGACACCTTGCCGTCGGGCAGGACGTCGGCGGATATGTGTGCTTGATACCACTTGCCATCCGGTTTCTTAGCGGCCACGACCATAAACTTTGGCAACGACAAATCATTCGGAACGGCATCACCGACTTTGAGAACAGGCTGTGTTCCATCCCGGTAAGAGCGAATGACCCGCTCAGTAGCTTCGGCACCATCCGCTGAACTCTCCAGTTCCTGTTTGACGCGGTCACGATAAGTCTGCAACTCGGCCTTTTGCTCCGGACTCAGTTGCTTCTGTTCGACCACCTCGGGAGCAATGAAGATATCCTCGCGCAGCCGATCCTCCGTGGCTCCAGCCCGGTAACTGTAACGCACTTTGATCAGTCCATTTTCAAGAATGCTGTCGATCGTGCCGGGGAAGTATTTGGTTTCCGGTTGAGAATACATGTTCGCTGCCACGACCAGGCCCTTTGGTAACGGCGTGTCGTACGTCACCCAGGGGCCAAGTACCTTGCACTCGTTCGCGCTTTCGTAAGCCTTGTCCAAGATCGGTTTGAGGTTCGCCTTCGTTGCCGCGACAATCTTTTCGACTTCGGTGGAGCTGGGCGTTCCTCCCGCGGACACCTTGGCGACGGCCGCACGATAAACCTCTTCTTCGCTCTTGGGCCGCTCGAATTCGATCCGCTCCGCTTCCATCTTCTGCCACTCGTCATTCGACAGGCGGCGGTACTTGATGCTGACCGGGACATTGACCGAAACATTGTCACTCTTAATCGTCAGCTTCTGCTGGAACTCAAGACTCTCCGAAATTCCCAGCTTCGTGTTAAAGACCCAGCGTCCGGTTCCATCGATGTTGAAGCTCGTGCCATCGCCGGGTGAATTCAGCCGGAACGTTCTCTTGAAGGTCGACAAGTCTCCTTGCACGCCCTCTTTCACGAACGAAGTGCTCTCGCCGGCCGCCATCGTCTTTTCGGGACCTTCGCGACGCGCGAAAGGGTCGAACGGGCCAAACGATTGCCGACGGTCGCTCTTCTCCGAAATCGTCACGCCGCTTTCTACTTTCCAATTCGCCTGTTCCGTCTCGGACAACGGCTCGAAGACCAGCAACGAGAGGTTGCCCAGCAAGTACGGCAGCTGGGAACTTCCTTCCATGGCCAAGATCGATCCGGTCGAAGAAACGACCACTTCGTTCGTCGTTTGTTCCAGGCCCTTGAACGGATTGACTGGCCTATCGAAAGGGCTGCCAAATGCCGGCGGACGACCAAAGACATCATCGAACGGCCCGCGCGGGCCATTGGACGAGGCACTTGGCTTCTTCTTCGTCGCCTTCGTCAGGCCACCTCGGTAGCTGATCTTCGCCGGCGAGTCGGTCGATTTGACTTGGAAAACGATCTTGCCCGTCAGCGTTTCGACGGCGTCGGGAAGATCCGCGGTGATCTCGATGTCGTACACGAACTGGCCGTCCGCCGCCCAGCGATAGCGAAGTGGTTCCGCCTGTGCGGTCGTCGCAACAAGGCAAGCGGCAAGCAGACACAAACCGATCCGAGTTCCCATCTCAATTACTTCACTGAAATTGCGTTGCGCCGGAGAAACCCAATTCAAGAACACAGTTTACTATCGCCTCATGCATCGATCAATCGGAGCGGGCATGAGGTACGACTTGTACCAAACGAGTCCCGACCGGCTCACCGGAAATGTTTGGACGCTAGAATGGAAATCGCAGTCGGCGGCAGTCGGCAAACTTCATTCGCTGACGAGACAACCGTTTGATTGGAGAAAGCCATGCGTTTCGTTCCGACGACCACCAGACTATGTTTCTTCCTGCTAGCCGTTGCAGCGGAATGTCACCTGCCCGCCGCAGACTTGCAGCTGGAAAAGATCGAGGGAACGAAGCCGCTGAACGTCGTCTTCATCCTGTCCGACGACCACCGCTATGACGTGATAAGTTTTCTCGGGCATCCGTGGGTCGAAACGCCTGCGATGGATGCGATGGCTCGCGACGGCGTGTACTTCGAGAATGCGATGGTCACCACGTCGCTTTGCTCGCCGAGCCGAGCGTCGATCTTGACCGGCCAGTACATGCACAACCACGGCGTTGTCGACAACAACGTGCCGACTCCGCAGGGAACAATCTTCTTTCCGCAATACCTGCAAGCCGCCGGTTACCGCACGGGCTATTTTGGTAAATGGCACATGGGCGGGAATTCCGACGACCCGCGTCCGGGCTTCGACCGCTGGGTCTCGTTTAAAGGACAAGGGCATTATTATCCGCCCGAGAATCTGAAGAACTGGTCGCTGAACGTCGATGGCAAATCAGTGCCGCAGAGAGGCTACATCACCGACGAGCTGACCGATTATGCGATCGACTGGTTGAACTCCAGCGTGAAAGACAGCGGCAAGCCGTTCTTCATGTACCTCTCGCACAAGGGCGTGCATGGCATGTTCCATCCGGCCGAGCGACACGCCGGGCGGTACAAGGACAAGCCGGTGCCGGTGCCGAAGACGATGGCCGACACGCCGGAGAACTACAAAGACAAGCCGATGTGGCTAAAGAATCAGCGCAACAGTTGGCACGGTGTCGACTTTGCCTATCACCAGGACACCGACATCGCGGAACATTACCGGTTGTATTGCGAAGCACTGCTCAGCGTCGATGAATCGATCGCCCGCGTGCGGCAGTGGCTGGCCGACAACGATCTGTCCGACAACACGCTGGTCATGTACATGGGCGACAACGGCTTTCAGTGGGGCGAGCACGGATTGATCGATAAGCGGACGGCCTATGAAGCCTCGATGCGCGTGCCGCTGCTGGGCGTCTGTCCGAAGATTTGGAAGCCTGGGACAAAACTCGAACAAGTCGTCGCCAACATCGACATCGGCCCGACCGTACTCGAAGCGGCTGGCCTCGATACTCCGGAGCAGATGGACGGCCGAAGCTTTCTTCAACTAGCCAGCGGTCGGATGGAGCCGTCCGAGTGGCGGCAGAATCTGTTGTACGAGTACTACTGGGAGTACAACTATCCGCAGACGCCGACGACCTTCGCGTTACGCACGCAGCAGTACAAATTCATCCAGTACCACGGCATCTGGGACATCGACGAACTGTACGACTTGCAGAACGACCCGCACGAAGAATGGAACCTGATCTTCAGCCCGGAACATCAGCGGCGGATCACCGAAATGCGCGCCGGCTTGCACAAGATCCTGGCCGACGCCGATGCCAACCGCGTGCCTTTCAGTCATAAACTGCGGATGGGTTCGAATCTTCGCTTGCGAAGCGGATCGCCGCCCGCCGATTTCCCGCCTCAGTCGATGCGCGACAAGAATGCGAAAGAATAGGTACGACCCGATCGGCGTGAGTGATCAGAACACAATCGGGACAATGACCCAGGCTTCGCCGATGACGGCATCACGCGGCTAAGACAATATCCACGCCGATCCCTTAATCGTGCAACGCCAGTGGCAACTCGTAACAAGCGGCTTCGCGGTCATTGCGAACGAGCAGCAGGTTTCCCGACACGACTGGATGATTCCAAGTTCGATCGGCCAAGGCCGCGAATCTTCCTAATTCACGATGTTCTGACGGCGAAGCCTCCACGAAGACTACATCGCCCGACTCCGCTTGCACGAGCAGCAGGTCGTCGACGAGTATCAACTGTCCGTAACCGTACCGCCCTCCCTTCCAGCAGCGATCGCCCGTTGTCGCGTCGATGCAAACCAGTATTCGCTCATCCAAACCGTAGATATGGTCTCCCCGCACGACAACGCTGCTGAATTTCGCTTTCAAGTTCCGATTGCTCCAGCGCTTTCGCACCTCGAACTGCGTTTCACGTGGCACGATTTCCAGCATGGCGGCTCCCTGCCCATACCCGGACGAAATGAAAACCCGGTCGACCTGACCGTCATGACCGGGCAACGGCACCGGTTGGCAAACGTTATTTCTTTCCGCGGGGTTACTGACCCAGGGAAAGCTCCACAGAACTCTCCCTGATCGAGCTTCGTGAGCGAACAGGCCGTCGGCGTTGAAGCTGAGAATCTGAGGAGCTTGGAATGCGGCGCAATGAGGCGAGCTATAAGATGCCGCGGCGTCACCGCCATACCAAATTCGTTCGCCGGACTGGAGGTCGTAGGCCACCAGCGAACCGGACCTCCCGCCTGGACTAACCACGACGAGTCCATTCAGCACCAAGGGCGATCCCGCCATGCCGAAAATTCGGTTCTCCGCATCGTTGTCCGCCAGGATGTTGGTCGACCAGATCGGTTGACCAGAACGACCGTCTAAGCAATTCAGTATTCCCGTCGCCCCGAGCGAAAGGACACGGCCGTCGTGGATCGTTGGCGTTGCTCGCGGTCCTTTGCCTCCGGTAACTTCATCGAAACAGGCTTGGTCTCGATGCTCCCACGCCGTGCGCCCGGTTCGCAGTTCGTAGCACACAACGGCCTCGAATTCTCCTCGTTGTTCCTGCGTCACACAATAGTCACCCACGACTGCAAAGGACGACCATCCGCGACCCATCGGATGCTTCCAAAGCAGGCGTGGCGGGTTGCTCCAATCACGCGACAGGCCGAGTCCGGTAAAGACACCGTTGCGATCGTTACCACGGAATGCCGGCGCATCAAACGGAGTCGTTGTGGCGAGGTCGGCGGTCGCCGGCACAAGAGCAGCTGCAGTGGACAATCTCGATTCCGCGGCCCTCATCCGTTCCTCGGCCGTGGGTGTCCATCGCCAAGCAAGATTCGGTCGCCCGTCCCCCATGAAACCGTCAATCCGGATGCTGAGATAAAGACAAAACTGCAATCCGCATAAGACGCCGACCGCGGCGAGTTGCCGACTGGGGCTGATTCGGGCAAACCATCGAATCGCAATGTAGGCGGCCAACTCGGTCGCCACGATAATCGCGATAATGTCCCGCGCGGGTTTGCCGGTGATCGAAACGTCCGTCGACTGAGTCACGCACAGAACGATAAACCCCAGTAGCAAGACGATTACTGCTGGACAGCACCGAACAATCGTCACGCGTAACGTGGTGGCAGTTTGCTGGCTTCGGTTGGTCATTGGCGCTGTTAAGCCTACCATAGCGAGATGCCGGCTCGCCAAGGCGAGGCGAGGCGAATCGTGACACACGGGCGGTTGCTTCCGAGCCAACCGCACGCCTAATCGTACAATGCTGGATGGCAAACAAGTGATGGTGTCGAGCGGAATGACGACGATCGCCAGTGAAAATAGAATCGGCTGTCGCCACGGGGCTCGATGATTGACTGGAACCATCTCTCGTGCTTTGTCAAAGCCCAAAGTCGGGGTGTCGCCGAGTAGTGGCGGCTTCCAGCCGCCATCGTCCAGTGGTGGCTTCCAGCCGCCATCGTCCAGTGG